>JBIIRB010000030.1:0-8381 GCA_044341785.1 Bacilli bacterium
GTAATGTGACGCTTCATAATACAGGCAACGGATTTGTTGATATTACATCCAAATTTAATTTTGCTGTGGGTGAAACCATCACGGAAGTCGTCAGTGGATCTGAGTTTTTAGTCGTGCTAACCTCCAATAATCGCTTGGTCGGACTAGGCAATTTACCAAGTTATCCAGGTACTAATTTTAATAATCCAACCGTGGTGAATTCCACAGGCGTTTTTGGTGCAGATACCATAGACGATATCAGTGCAGGTTATCGCTCTGTTGCCGTTCGTACGAGCACCGGCAAAGCGGCGGTTTTTGGTGCTAATATCTATGGTCAAATCGGATTAGATCCGAATGTCTATTCCAATTCAGCCATCCGTTTATTAAGTGACTTTACTAATGTCTCCCTCATTGAAGCGACACAAGAACGCATTTACATGGTTGCGGATCAAGGTGCACGTGTTCAAAAAGTGTTTGGTTCAGGTTTATATATTTATGACACCTTAGGTGGCGATGCTAACCAAGATGGATTCATCGAAATCACTAAATTCGATACAGCGAATGATTATTATCAACCGCTTGCTGGCAATGAAACCATCACGCAAATCGTGGGTGCATCGTTGGATACCTTGTTCATGACATCCACCGGACGCATCTTGACCATAGGGCCTAACATGAGTCGGATGACGCATCCTAACGCCATTACCAACACAACCCTTCCTGATCAATTAAATGCAACCACATTACGTGATACCACATCGTACTTAGGAACGTTTGATGCCAGCACAGACCGATTACTCACAGTCCGAGGTCTTTCCAATTCTGAAGCGCTTTTCTTTGCCATCAATCAAACCGGTTCTATTCGTGGTAGTGGTGTGAACAAAGCAGGTATGTTAGGTTCATTAATTGCTGCCAATCAAGAAACTTCGGGCATGAGTGTGCTTCATTATAATGGCTTCCAATCATTAGGCGTTGAAACGATTGCCTTTGGCACGGGTTTTAGTGTTCCTGATCCCGAAGCTATTCCAGGTTATGTGTTTACCGGCTGGTCATTATCCGCCGATGGACCGATTCATTTACAACCCGGTGGTTTAGTTGGCATGAATATGCCATCTTACAACATTATTTTATACGCGCGTTATCAAGCCCAGTAAGTTTAAACTTCCGCGTTGCTTCAATTGCGATTTTCCACCCTTGATATAGATTATTAGTCAGCGATGTTTTCATCAAAGGAATAAATGTTTTCGCTTGGGTTTGTAAGGCGTTAACTTCGTGAATAGATTTCCAGAAACCCACGGCTAAACCTGCTAAATAAGCTGCTCCTAAAACGGTGCTTTCGATGTTGTTAGGACGAACCACATTCGTGTTTAAGATATCAGCCTGAAACTGCATGAGGAAATCGTTCGCGCAAGCCCCACCATCCACTTTTAATGTTTTAAGATGCAAATGCGTATCCTCTTCCATCGCTAATAAAACGTCTTTGGTTTGATACGCGATAGATTCCAATGTTGCACGAACTAGATGCGCTTGTTGCGTTCCTCGTGTGAGCCCAAACATCGCACCTTTCGCGTCGCTATCCCAATAAGGCGCGCCTAAACCAACGAAGGCGGGTACGACATAAACGCCATCACTTGAAGAGACACTGAGGGCAAGCTGTTCGCTATCTTTGGATTCTAGAATAAAATGTAAACTATCGCGTAACCACTGCACACTACTACCTGCAACAAAAATACTTCCTTCTAAAGCGTAAGTCACCTCATTGCCGATTTGCCAAGCCACGGTGGTGAGTAATCCGTGTTTGGACATCACGGGACGGGATCCGGTGTTCATCAACATGAAACAACCAGTACCATACGTGTTTTTAACCATACCAGGTTCAACACACCCTTGCCCAAACAACGCAGCTTGTTGATCGCCGGCAATGCCGGAGATGGGAATGGCTTGGTTAAAAAATAGTTCCTTTTGGGTATATCCAAAAAGATGAGAAGAAGGAAGAATGGTCGGTAACATCGAACGTGGAATGGACAAATGGTTTAATAACGTTTCATCCCAAGTCAGCGTATGTATGTTCATCAACAATGTTCGGCTGGCATTGCTGACATCGGTTGCGTGAATCTGGTGGCCTGTTAATTTCCATAAGATCCAGCTATCAATCGTCCCAAAACGTAATTCACCGCGCTTGGCTTGTTCTCTGGCTCCTGGGACATGATGAAGAATCCAAGCAATTTTGGTGCCAGAAAAATAAGGATCCAAAACCAAGCCGGTTTGTTTTTGAAATAAAGGTTCTAAACCTTGGGCTTTTAATGTGTCACATATCGATTTGGATTGGCGCGATTGCCATACAATCGCCTGATAGATGGGTTGTCCGGTACGAACGTTCCACACCACGGTGGTTTCACGTTGATTGGTGATGCCAATGGCTTTGATTTGTTCGGGTTTGATGTTGCCTTTTTCTAACGCTTCTGCCATCACGGATAAGATGCTCGCCCAAATGGCAAGTGCATCTTGTTCGACCCAGCCAGGGTTAGGAAAAGACGAAAGAATTTCTTTTTGTCCCGTTGAGATGACGTTGCTACGTTCATCGATGATGCACGCGCGTGAACTTGATGTACCTTGATCCAGCGCTAAAACATAGGATTTCATTGCATTTAATGTAGCATATTCACTTGAAGTTTAAAGAAGAATGAGTGAAAGCGCCATGATGGCCATGCCACTCATGACACCGAAGATGGATAAATGATGTTCGCCATATTTTTCTGCGGCAGGTAGCAATTCATCCAGCGAGATATACACCATAATGCCCGCGACACCAGCAAACAAAAAACCAAACGTTAAATCATTGAAGAAATCGCGCAGTAATAAAAATCCAATCACCGCGCCTAAGGGTTCTGCTAAACCCGAAATAAATGACCATAAAAAAGCTTTGCGTTTGGACTTGGTGGCATGAAAAATAGGAATCGCGACGGCGATGCCTTCAGGAATATTATGAATGGCAATCGCGAACGCAATGCTAATACCGATAGAGGGGTTTTGTAACGTTGCTAAGAAGATGGCTAGACCTTCAGGAAAGTTATGGATAGCGATAGCGAGTGCGGTAAAGGTCCCTAATCGTAACAAGTTTTGTTCATTGGATTGTTTTCGAACATCTTGACCAGGTAGTTCATGGATGTTTAATTCTTTTGGAATAAGATTATCAATCAACGCGATTAATCCCATCCCTAGAAAGAACGCAAGCGTTGTCCAAAAGTACGCTAAATCATCACCAAATCCAGAAGAAATAGCAACCAGTGCTTTCGGAAAAATATCAACGAATGAGACGTAAATCATCACCCCCGCGCTCAATCCCAAGGCAAAACTTAAAAACTTTTTTGTTTGTGTTTGCTTCGTAAAAGCAAAAAGGCCACCGAGTCCCGTACATAGACCCGCAAATAAAGTAAGGCCAAACGCCAGTAAGAGGTTATCCATGATTATCATTATATACAAAAGTGAACAAGGCATAGGGTGGTATAATTTAAAAGAACCATGGAACGTTTATTATTATTACAAGAACCGAATCGTTATCACGAAAAACGTGAAGCGCTCAAAACATTGGTCCCCGCAGATATTGCGGATCAATTATTCCTCCTGCCGTTAAAAGAAGTGGTTAAACTATTACGCGTCCTTCCTAAAGATATTTCCGCGGAAGTATTTTCTTTTTTCCCAATCCGATTTCAAAAAAAGGTCATTGCCCTTTTTACCCAAGAAGAAATTAAATCCATCATCGAAGAACTTTATACGGATGATGCTGCCGATTTAATTGATGAAATGCCTGCTAACCTCGTACCCAAAATTCTCAAAGATGTCTCCCCTGAAGTCCGTAATAGCATTAATCACCTTTTAAACTATCCCGAAGATTCCGTTGGATCTGTTATGACCCCGGAGTTTGTGGCCTTCAAAGCATCACTGACGATTACGCAAGCGCTGACCATTGTGAAAAAAGCAGCGATCGACAAAGAAACCATTTATAAATGCTATGTGGTTGCTCAAGATCGACTTCTGATTGGGGTTGTCGAAATGCGGACGTTATTAAGTGCAAAACCCAAAACATTGATCAAGGATGTCATGCGTACCAACATCATCAAAGCGAAAACCACCGATGATAAAGAAAGTCTCGTTCACTTGTTTAATAAGTATCCGCTGTTATCCTTACCGGTCACGGATTTGGAAGGTCGCATGGTTGGAGTTGTCACCCATGATGATGCGGTGAAAGTCATGCGCGATGAGTTCTCAGAAGATTTAGAATTCATTGGTAAGTTAGGCTCTTCCGACAAACCTTACTTACAAGAAAAACCTTCGGTGATTGCTAAGAATCGTGTGGTGTGGTTATTGGTGTTGATGTTATCCGCGACCATTACTGGTTTTATCATTACGCAATTTGAAGGTGCCTTAGCGGTCACGCCAGCATTGATTTCATTTATTCCGATGCTGATGGATACGGGCGGTAATGCTGGATCACAAGCGTCCATCACCGTTATTAAAGGATTAGCCTTAAAAGAACTTCGTATGACGGATATGTTTAAAATTCTCTTTAAAGAAATGCGGATTTCAATCCTCGTTGGTTTGGTTTTATCCGTCGTCAATTTCTTCCGTATTTGGTTAACGTACAATTTTGATATCTTACTTTCGTTAACGGTATCGTTAACCCTCGTGGTGGTTATTTTTGCTGCCAAGACGATTGGATCGATGCTGCCGTTATTAGCGAAGAAGTTAAACCTTGATCCAGCGTTAATGGCTGCACCGTTTATTACAACCTTAGTGGATGCGAGTGCATTGGTGACGTATTTCTTCATCGCTTCCGCGATTTTAGGTACAGCTGCATGAAAACATTACAAGAATATTTAGCGTCGTTAGCGCCTAAAAAGAAAGCCGCTTTGAACCAAGTGCGTGTGATGGTCAAACAAATGTATCCTCAATCCACGGAAAGTTTTTCTTACGGGATGATTGGTTTTAAAGAAGGTAAGATTTTTCTTTATGTCGGAGCGTTTTCAAACCATATTGGAGTTTATCCTCCGGTGATGGAATGTAAAGACACCATTCGATTAACTCGGCAATGGCGAAACGTCAAAGGCAATGTGCTCTTCCCCCTTGATCAACCGATTCCATTTCCCATTATCAGAAAAGTTGCTGAAGCCCTTCATAAGCAGTATCATCCCACTGAGGTTAAACCATGAACCTATCCCAACACACGTTACTCATGAAAACGTTACAAGAACGTTATGAGAATCACATGCATCGTCATCCTAACATTCCCTGGAAAACCATTGAAAAGAAATTATTAAATGCAAAAACCGCCTTAGCGACGTTATGGCAAATGGAAGACACCAAGGGCGAACCCGATGTCGTGTTTGTGGACCCGAAATCACAAACGATTTGGTTTATGGATTGTTCGGAACAATCCCCGTTAGGACGTCGAAGTCTTTGCTACGACGATGTGGCGTTAAACGCTCGTCAAGCAAATAAACCCAAAGGTAGTGCGGTTGCTTTGGCGCTTGCGATGGGTGGCGAACTCTTAAATGAAGAGCAATATACATTCTTACAAACCCAAGGATCGTTTGACACTAAGTCATCCAGTTGGGTATTAACCCCCCCATCCATTCGTCAACTCGGTGGGGCGTTGTTTGGAGATTTCCGTTATGGACGTACGTTCATTTTCCATAATGGCGCGGATTCTTATTATAGCGAACGTGGCTTTCGTTTACTCTTAAAACTTTAAAATCACTTTCATAGACCCATCACCCTTTTTCAATTATGATATTTTTATGAAAAAATATTTAATTGTTGCTGCCCTTAGCCTTACATTGCTTTCATGCACTGTGACGAGTTTATCATTAAGCTCGGACTCACAGGAATCGAGCACATCGAGTGCAACAACTTCAACTTCATCTTCAACGGCGGATGAATCAAGTTCATCTGTTTCAAGTGAAACCTCAAGTGAATCAAGCACTAGCTCCTCGGTTGCTCCTGAAACCACCGTGGAAAACAAATGGTTAGTCTCATTAGGGATTCTGGCCAATACGTACGCTCAAACCAAACCAACGATTCCTTCAACGTTATCCACGAACGGCATCATCGATATGATTCATGTGCAAACCTTAGGAACAGGAAATACCGTCGGTGTCGCTTTTGAATCGCGTGTTCGCGGCAATAGCGGTAATTTTACTTTTCGATTAGGCATTTTATCAGGCAAGTTTGGCGCGTTCCAAACCGTGTCGGAATCCGAACACCCCACGTTTGGTGATCGTGTATTTACTGCCTTAAGAAATGGATTAGCAGGTAAAGACGCGACGTATGCCAACATCATTCAAACGTATGTTGAACAAGGATTGAATACTCAAACCGCTGATGTGACTGAAACCTTAGAAGAAATGATGCCTTCCATGAATGCCATGTTAGATTATTACGAAGCCAATATTAGCGCTTAAGCGTACTGGATAGCGGTCCTAAATTCACAGTATGATTCGCCATATCCGACGTATCCATCGGATCATGAGTGACCAGTAAAACCGCAATATTTAACTGCGTTAAAATCTTTTTTAAATCGGTTCTTAATCGTCGAATTAAGGTCGAATCAAGATTGGAAAACGGTTCATCAAGTAACAGCACTTTGGGTTTAACGGCCAGCGAGCGTGCAATTGCCACTCGTTGCATTTGACCACCAGATAATTGATACGGATAACGATCCACTAAGGACGCAATATCGAGCAAGGTAACGAGCTCATGGAGTTGGTTTTGTTTGTCTACTTTTGTCCCTTTCATGCCAAACATTATATTTTGTTGAACGGTGAAGTGAGGGAACAACGCATAATCTTGAAAGACGACCCCGACTTGCCGTTGTTGGGGAGGGACATTTGTATGCGCATCAAAGACAACGTGATTACCTACTTGAATCGTTCCCGATAAGGGTTTCATGAGGCCGGCGATGAGTTGAATTAAGGTTGTTTTACCCGAACCACTTAAACCGACAAGCGCGGTGATTTCTCCAGGTTGAATCGACAGTGAAAAATCCTCAATCAACGGGGATTGAGCAAGGAAGCGGAAATTTAAATGCTTAATGGATAGACTCATCGATTTTTCCTTTGATCATCAAACGATTGGCAAACACAACAAATAACGAAGTCACGCCTATTAATAATAACGCGAGTGGGGTGCTTTGTAACACTTGTTCGTCCCCTGCGAATTGGAAGATGCGCGTGGCTAAGGTATCAAATCCCAGCGGTCTTAAAAACAAGGTTAACGGGAGTTCTTTAAACAAATCCACCATCACAATTAACGTCCCAGCGAGTAGGCTTTGTTGCACCATCGGTAAATCAATCAAAAAGGCAGTCGCTAGTTTGGATTGACCTAACGTATAACTGGCTTGGGTAAATTTCATGCCAATTTTTTGAAAGCCACTTTCCGTAAAGTTAAACGAGACGGCAAAATAACGAATGACAAGCGCGATGATTAATAACACAAAGAGTGAGGAGAGCACAAGGAAGTTTAGATTGAATTGTACGAATATCCAGCGATCAAGCGGTGCTAATAACATGACGACGGCTAAGGCGATAATCGAACCCGGCACGGAATAGCCCAGCGTGGCAAAACGCTTCAATGCTTGTCTTAATAACGAATTCGGTTTTCTTAAGGCTTGATTCAGCGAAAAAGCGATGAAGGCGATGAGTAAGGCGACCACCGTACTCAACGCAACGGTATTCCATAAAGCGAGTGAGAAAAACGCATCCCAAGCGACTTCATTAACCCAAGGCAACCACAGTAGAAACTGGAGTAACGGAATAAAGAAACCAAGTGCTAAGACTGCACTCATTGAGCTCAACGTGAGTGTATTCATCCACCCTGATAAAGGAATAGGCTTCATCGGTTTTAAACGTGTGGTTGCATAGCCGTACGGTTTTTGTTTTCTTAAGATGGACTCAATCCATAGTACGGTGAAGATGACGAGCAAGATGACCATCGATAAACGAATCGCACTTTGGATATCGTTGCCATTAAACCACAATTGGAAAATGCCCGTGGCAAAAACATTCAGTCCAAAATAGGAAGTTAATCCGTAATCATTGATGACTTCCATCATCACTAACACCATTGCACCAATCAAAGCGGGTTTAAGTAAAGGAAGAAAAATATTCCAGAAAATGGCAAGTTCACTTTTGCCTAATAACCGAGCACTATCCATTAATGAGGTGGGTTGGCGAAGTAAAAACGATCGGGCGGATAAATAAACATACGGGTAAAGGGTGACACCAAATAAGAGGATGGCACCCATCATATTGGAGATTGAAAGCGGTTGGTTCATCGTGAGAAAAAGGCGAAAAAACTGATCAAGCGTCCCTTGATAACTTGTCATCGCGGTATAAACATAAGCG
>JBIIRB010000006.1:0-27895 GCA_044341785.1 Bacilli bacterium
TAATTGAAAAATATTTAGTGAATATTAAAAACCGGTCTGAAGTTCGTAAGTTCAAAGATCGTTTAATTACGCTCATTAAAATGTCAAAGAATCAAAACATCAAAGAAGTGCTTCCTTTTGAAGCTGATATCCTCGATAAGTCGGTATGGATTATTGGCGGCGATGGTTGGGCATATGATATCGGTTATGGTGGGCTTGATCATGTCCTTGCTTCGAAAGAAGATGTAAACATTCTTATTTTAGATACGGAAGTTTACTCCAACACCGGAGGTCAATCTTCGAAGTCTTCCCCTGCTGGATCGATTGCTAAGTTTACGGCTTCAGGTAAAACCTCTGGGAAAAAGAATTTAGCCGCGATGGCGATGCAATATAGTCATGTTTATGTTGCCCAGGTTTCTTTAGGCGCGAATATGATGCAAACGATTAAAGCCATTAAAGAAGCGGAAGATTATCATGATGGTCCAAGTTTAATCATTGCCTATTCCCCTTGTATTGAACATAACATCAAAGGCGGATTAGCCAACGCCAATACCCAAGAAAAACGGGCTGTTGAGTCAGGTTATTTCCCAATCTTCCGTTATGATCCTCGCCTCACTGAAGTAGGAAAATCTCCATTACAAATTGATCAAAAAGATCCTGATTTTAGTAAATACCGCGAATTCTTGATGGAAGAAACGCGATTCTCAGCCCTTCCAGGAATCAACCCAGAAAACGCTGAAGGCTTACTTATCAAAAATGAAACTATGGCTAAGTACCGTTGGGAACAATTGAAGAAAATGCTTTAAAAGACAAAACCATCTCTCACGAGATGGTTGTTTGTATGCATGGTCGGAACGGTGAGATTTGAACTCACGACCCCTACCACCCCAAGGTAGTGCACTACCAAGCTGTGCTACGTCCCGATCGTTTCATATTATAACGAAATTATGACGATAAACATAGTCCTTCAAATCAAAATGTATAATATAAGAAATAAATGACCCCTCTCAATTGTCTTTAGTGATGAGAGGGTGTTAAGGAGATGGATGATTTCTTTGTCTCTTGAGGTAATCAAAGCCCTTCAAAAAGGAGATACGCAAGCATTTCAAACCTTTTATGATGGTTATAAAGATTTGCTTTATTTGATTATTGTTTCCATTGTTAAACATGAAGAAAACGCGAAAGATCTTTTACAAGAAACCTTATTAACCATCTATCAAAAACGGCATACGTTACGAGACCCTTTAAAACTAAAATCATGGGTGACTTTGATTGCCAAAAACCATGCCCTTAATTACTTAAAAAAGAAAAGGGAATTAGAGTGGGAAGAAAGTTATGATCTCCTTGCTGTGACCCCCCTCGATGAGAGCCGTTTATTCGCGACATGGCATCATTCGTTAACAGACGCAGAGAACCTGATTATTGCTTATAAAATCGTTTATGAATACACCTTTGAAGAAATTGCCAGCCTTACTAACATTCCCTTGACCTCTGTTTACAAAAAATATCAAGCAGCCTTAACTAAATTAAAAAAGGAGTATCGCTCATGAAACTAGAAGATAAAATCAAACACTCAGGAAAAAAATACTTTTCCAAGCTTGCTCCGGAATTGAATGTGGTTGACCTCATTCCAAAAGTTAAACAAACTTCTTGGATGCCTTCATGGGTGGTGGGATCATTAGGATTATCGTCGGTTGTGAGTTTATTCATTATTTTCACAATATCGCTTCAATCTTCGAATCCGCTACCGATTATCGAACGCGATTTTTCGGGTTTAACGAATATGAATACGGTTGCATTTCCTAATCCATTAAGCCGAGTGGACCTCTCCGAAGATGTTCTAACACCCTTCGCGTTACAAACTTCAACGCTCCTTTGGGATGATGTGGACACAAACCTTGTGTACAGCCCGTTATCGCTTTATTTAACATTAGGGATGGTTTTGGAAGCTTCAGCAGGCGAAACGTATGAAGAAATTGCATCCTTGCTCGCGATGGATTCACTCGATCAACTTCGCAATCAAATGCAAACTTATTATCAACATTTTTATGCTGATGAATGGGATGATAACCAACTCTTATCAAGGCTAAGATTGCACCAAGCGATGTTCTTTCAAGATGATTTACCGATTGAAGAAAACTATCAGAATGTTTTAACCAACCATTATTATGCAGAATTATTTTCCAGTGACTTTTCTAATCAAGCCAAACAAGGAATTTCAGATTGGATCAATGAGCGAACCTTTAATTTTTTAGATGTAAAACCGGAAGATCTTGGTGTGAGTTCGGAAACCGTGATGGCGCTTTATCAAACGTATTATTTATTATCGAATTGGAAACAACCCTTTGAGAATTCTTTTCATTATCAAGCTGCCTTTAATGAAGGCAAACTTCAAGTGCGTAACGATCACACATTCATGAAAAAAGGGGTCAGCGATTCACCGCTTTGGCAACACGAAGATTTTACCTTAGCCGGAGATCGTGCTTACGGCAATCAAACGGTGTACTATCTTATTCCTGAAAACGAGCAATCGTTAGAAGATGTATGGCAAGAATATCAATCCGACATCATGGGATTTACCAAAAATCCTAGTCTGTCTGACTTTTACTTACATATTCCCAAAACCAAGGTGACGACAAAAACTTCCCTAAAGCCTTTATTGGAAGATTTAGGAATGATCAAGGCTTTTACCGATGAAGCTGATTTTTCAAACGCAAGTCCTAATCTTTTCATTGAATCCATTCAACAAGAGGCGGGTTTCGCTTTGAATGAACATGGGGTTGAAGCTGCCGCGTACACGGAAGTAGATTTTGAAGTCACGTCTTCACCCAATCCTTCGATTGACGTTCGCGTGAACGAATCTTTTATCATGTTCATCGTAAGCGATCAAGGAGCAATTAGTCTAATGTCGCTCGTCCAAAACCTTTCCTAAGCTCTTTTGATAGGAAGGTGGCATAAAAACCTTTATAATATACGCTTGAGGTTTTTATGGCAGATAACAAAAAAATCATTATTAAAGATGCGCGTGAAAACAATTTAAAACACATTTCATTAACCTTACCTAAAGAAGCTTTTATTGTGTTTACCGGTTTATCTGGTTCGGGTAAATCAACATTAGCATTTGACACGATTTATATGGAAGGTCAACGCCGCTATGTTGAAAGTCTTTCGAGTTATGCTCGTCAGTTTTTAGGAAATATTGAAAAACCCGATGTCGAATCGATTGAAGGTTTGTCGCCAGCCATCTCCATTGATCAAAAAACCACGTCCCACAATCCGCGTTCCACCGTCGGCACAGTGACAGAAATCTATGATTATTTAAGATTATTGTTCGCCCGCGTCGGCAAACCTTTTTGTCCAACCCATCATGAAGAAATTGTTGCATTTACGACCACACAAATGGTGAATGTGATTTTAAAAGCAAAAGTGGGTGTAAAAATTCAAATTTTAGCCCCCGTCGTATCCCAAGAAAAAGGGACTCACAAAGATACGCTAGAAAAAATTAAAGCTCAAGGATTTGAACGCTTACGTGTCAATGGACAATTCATACGGATTGAAGAATGGGTCGAATTAGACAAAAATAAAAAACATACGATTGACATTGTCATTGATCGCCTTGTGAATCAAGGTGATATTCGCTCACGGTTATACGATGCGATTCAGCTTGCTCTTGATTGGTCGCATGGCTACGTTCTTGCCCTGATTGATGACGTGCCTCAATTATTTAGCCAACACCATGCTTGCAAGCATTGCGGTTTTTCAGTTCCTGCCTTAGAACCTCGGTTGTTTTCATTCAATGCCCCATTAGGCTACTGTGAACAATGTTCGGGTTTAGGCATCAAAAAAGAAGTTGATGTTGATTTACTTGTACCCAATGAAACCCTGACATTAAATCAAGGTGCGATTGCGTTATTTAAAGGGGCCGCCAATTCGAGTAATTTATATTGGCAAGAATTTGTAACGCTTTGTTCGTTATATAACATTCCATTAAATGTTCCTTATCATCAATTCACAAAAGAACAAAAAAGTATTGTCTTGAATGGTTCACCGAAGATGCATCAATATACACTGACGTCGGTGTCTGGCAATGTCATGAATCGTTATGATTATATCGAAGGAATGAAATCCAAACTGGAGCGTTTATTTAAAGAAACAACGTCTGAAATGATGCGCGAATATTATGGCAAATTCTTTCGTGATCATGAATGCCAAGCTTGCCATGGGGCGCGTTTGAATCCCAAAGTATTATCTGTCCAATTGCTTGAAAAAAATATTCATCAAGTCACGCAAATGGCGGTGAATGATCTGCTTACGTATATGAATCAACTTGAAAAGGCATTAAAACCTTCTGATAAAGAAATCGCCCGTTTGGTGCTGAAAGAAATTAACGCTCGTGCTAATTTTTTGATTAATGTTGGTTTGGATTATTTGACTTTATCACGAACGGCAATGACCTTATCGGGTGGAGAAGCCCAACGCATTCGCTTGGCAACCCAAATAGGTTCGCGCTTATCAGGCGTCTTATATGTGTTAGATGAACCTTCCATCGGACTTCACCAACGCGATAATCTTAAGTTAATCAACACACTCAAAGACATGCGTGATTTAGGAAATACACTCATCGTGGTTGAACATGATGAAGAGACCATGCGTGAGGCCGATTACATTGTTGATATCGGGCCAGGCGCTGGCATTCATGGTGGAGAAATTATCGCTGAAGGTTCCATCGAAGATATCATCAAGAGTCCCAAATCGATTACTGGGCAATATTTATCAGGTAAGAAAACCATTGAAATTCCTAAAGTACGACTAAGAGGGAATGGTTTTAAACTGCGCATTGTGGGTGCAAAAGAGAACAATCTAAAAAACTTAAATGTGGATATTCCTTTAGGTTGTTTTGTTGCTGTCACAGGTGTTTCTGGGAGTGGGAAATCCTCGCTCATTAATGATGTCCTCTTTAATGCGATTGAAAAAAAGGTGTTTAATAAAGATGTAGTGGTTGGGGCTCACGAACGCATTGATGGTTTAAACAACATTGATAAATGTATTGATATTTCTCAAGAACCCATCGGTCGTACACCCCGTTCAAATCCTGCAACATACACGAAAGTGTTTGATGAAATACGAGACTTATTTGCTGAAACAATCGATGCCCGTGCTAAAGGATATGAAAAAGGTCGGTTTAGTTTTAATACGCAAGGCGGTCGGTGTGAAAGCTGCCAAGGCGATGGTGTGAAGCGCATTCCGATGAATTTTTTACCAGATGTTTATGTTAAATGTGAAGAATGTGAAGGTAAACGTTATAACGAAGAAACCTTGATGATCATGTATAAGGGTAAAAATATTTATGATGTTTTAGAAATGACGGCTGAAGACGCTCTTAAGTTTTTTGAAAATCGCATTCACATCCAACGTAAATTACAAACCTTGGTCGATGTTGGATTAGGTTATATGAAGTTAGGACAACCTGCGACCACCTTGTCAGGGGGTGAAGCTCAACGCGTTAAATTAGCGTTCGAACTTCAAAAACGCCCAACTGGTAAAACACTATATATTCTCGATGAACCGACCACAGGACTCCACATGGATGATGTGGCGAGATTATTGAAAGTCTTAAAAGAAATTGTCAGTCATGGCGATTCTGTATTGGTCATTGAACACAATTTGGATGTCATTAAAGTCGCGGATTATGTTATTGATCTTGGGCCTGAAGGTGGATTTCGTGGTGGAGAAATTGTCGCCCAAGGAACCCCAGAACAAGTCGCACAAAACCCTAAATCCTATACAGGCATTTATCTTAAACCTGTTTTAGCTAAACAAGCATCAGAACCCAAAAAAGCATCGAGAAAAAGTCAAAATTAAGGTATAGTAATTTTATGGACATGATACATTTAATCGGTGGTTCAACGTTATTCGTTTTTGGTTTAGTTTTAAGTTTCATGCATGCGGAAACATTAAAGAAATTAGCTTACGATTTAACCCGTCACTATGTGCGTGATGTTTACACTCAAGTCGGTTATGCCATTTTAGCTGGTCTAGGAGTTGGTTGGTTAGTCTTAGGTTGGACGATGATGGGAGATTTTAGTTTACTTGCAATCTTTCTCAGTATCTTAAGTTCAATCGTCTTTACAAGTTTACTATTAATTACGTTCTCCGCTTTAACCATTCGGGAGTCTCCACGATTCATTCCTCAAGCAGAATCGTTTTTCTCCATGACCATTCTCCTCAGTTCTTTAGGGACATTGATCTTTGGGTTACTAACTTTAGAATTGCTTCAACCTTTAATGGCTTATCCTTTACCCAAAGGGTTACCATTTGATAATCCTCTGGTTACCTTCTATGCCTTATTCATCATGACCGGGGCCTTTACGGCTTACTGGTTAACCGAACGCGCCTTTGTGAAAAAAGGCTATCCACGAGGCTATCTTGAAGATTTGTTTCTTATCGCCTTTCCCTCGGGGATATTAGGGGCTCGCTTGTGGTACGTGTGGGGTCAATGGGATGTTGAATTTGCCAATGGTCCATGGTTACGAATTTTTTACGTCTGGGAAGGTGGTCTTGCCATCATGGGTGGCGCGCTTTTAGGTGCAATCGCCGGATTACTTTATGTCTTTTTTCGTAAGCGTGATATTCATTTACTTGAAGGGATTGATATTGTTCTTCCAACCATTCTTGTCGCCCAAGCGATTGGTCGATGGGGGAATTTCTTTAATCAAGAAGTATATGGAGAAGCCACAGAAGTTTGGACGTGGCTTCCTAGTTTTATTCAATCCCAAATGACGATCTTTGGAGAGTTTCGAGTTCCGCTGTTTCTGATTGAAGGGTTTGTGAATTTAACGGGATATTTTGTGTTAGTTTATGTCGTGGGTGAAGGATTAAAACAATGGCGATACAAAGGTGACATTGGTCTTTTATATCCGGTGTGGTATGGACTGACACGGGTGATTTTAGAACCCCTAAGAGATAGTCAATATATCATGAATAATTTTTGGAGTTTCTTTTGGGGAATTGCGTTTGTTGTTCTTGGTCTTCTGGGGATTGTTGTTAACCATTTTTTGCAAGATCGTTACGTGAAAAAGAAAACCGTTTCCTAAGTTATGCCAAACTATAAAATTGTTATTTTTGATTTAGATGGAACCCTTGCCGATACTGATTTAGTTATGGTGCAAACGATGATTGATTTTATTCATCGTTATGATCCTAAACGAAAAGTTTCCTTGATGGAATTGCTTCAATTATCAGGTCCACCGATCACGGACACGTTAAAGCGATATTTTCCAAACCATGATAATGCCTTACTCGTCAAAGAATTTGCCGATGTCGCCAAAGACATGTATCCCAAGTATGCTTTGGCGTTTCCTGGTATTCACTTTTTTTTAAAGCAGTTAAAAGAGGCAGGTATTCACGTTGCCATCGTGACATCAAAACTTAAACGCAATGCCTTAATCACCTTAAAAGAAATTGGATTAGAAGGTGCGTTTGATATGATCGTGTCTTTGGACGAAGTTAAAAAACCAAAACCAGATCCTGAAGGAATTTTTCTAGTGTTAAATCATTACCGTTTGACTCCTCAAGATGCGGTTTTTATCGGTGATTCTATCTTTGATTATCAAGCTGCTCAAAACGCGAAAGTCGATATTGCGTTGGTGCAATGGTCATTAAAAGGTTATCCGTCCTCTGTTCAACCTACTTTTTGGGTGAGCCATTATGAGCAAGCGTGGAAGGAATTACGTTTATGAATCATTACGATATCATCATCATTGGTTCTGGCCCTGCTGGGATGACTGCTGTGATTTATGCATTACGTTATCACACCAAGGTTTTATTGCTTGAAAAAGGCATGCCAGGTGGGAAGCTAAATGTTTATCACAAATTGGAAAATTATCCAGGTGTTTATAAAATTTCCGCTCAAGAATTAGGTCTTGAAATGTATGAACAAATGAAACTGCAAGGCATTGAACCAACCTATGGCGATGTGATTGCAGTTACGAAAGAAGCTGAGCAATTCAAGGTTGTCACCGATATTGAAACCTATACTGCAAAAGCCGTAATTATTGCTTCAGGTACCAGCGATAAAAAAATGAACATTCCTGGTGAAACAGAATTATTGGGTCGCGGCATTTCGTTTTGTGCATCGTGTGATGGTGCTTTTTTTAAAGGTGAAACCGTGGCCGTGGTTGGAGGGAATTCGCTTTCAGTTGAAGAAACCATTTTTTTATCCGACATGGTCAAAGAAGTCATCTTTTTTGTTCAAGGCAAAACGTTGCAAGCGAATGATTCATTAAAAAAACAACTGCACGATAAAGTGAATGTCAAGATTGTCTATGACGCCAAACCGCTTAAAGTTCTTGGAGAAACTCAAGTAGAATCCTTTTATGTGCAAACCGATGAGTTAAAAAAATATGACGTTAAAGCCATTTTTCCTTTCATGGGAATGAAACCCAACACGTCCTTTTTATCTTTTCCTGAAATTATGAACCCGCAAGGATTTATTTATGTCGATGGATTGATGCAAACGTCAGTAATAGGTTTATATGCTATTGGGGACGTCCAGGTCAAAAAGCTTCGGCAAATTGTGACCGCCACAGGCGAAGGGGCAAAAGCCGCTTTTATGGCCGCTCGACTCGTTAAAAACCTCGAAAACGTCACCGAAGAAATTGAGTCATCATCTTTATGAATGAATTAGTGATCTTAACAGGTGTATCAGGAGCAGGAAAGTCTACCGCGATTTTTTTCTTTGAAGAGTTAGGTTATCAATGCATTGAAAATCATCCAGTAGAATTAATTCCTAATTTATTACAATTGGTGCAATCCAATCCTAAATATGAAAAAACATTGGTCGCTATACCGCTGAGTGAAACTCGTTATGCCATCGAAACAGCCAAAGCATACCCGAATATTAAAGTAATTAAAGTCGCTTTGACCGCCAGTATCAAAGATTTATTATCTCGATACAAATTAACAAGGCATCTTCATCCCCTTCAAACCAAAGGATTATCGCTTGAACAAGCGATTGATTTAGATCGGTCTTATCTAGAAGAAATTAAAAACTTCATCGATGTTTATATTGATACCACCGGACTATCGGTGCTCAATTTTCGTGAACGATTACTCCGGTTTTTTCAAAAAAAATCTAAATTAGGAACGATGGTTTCCATTGTTTCATTTGGATTTAAATATGGTCTTCCAACCGATGCCGATTTAGTGTTAGATGCCCGGATGTTACCTAATCCATTTTGGGATGAAAAGTTAAAGCATCTGACAGGATTAGATTTAGCGATTGCTCAGTATGTATTAGAGGGGAAACCAGGTCAAGACTGGCTTGCGCAAACCCTACCTTATCTCGATTATGTTTTACATAAAGCTGCTGAAGAATCTAGACCCAATTATGTTGTTGCCATTGGTTGTAGTGGGGGACAACATCGGTCAGTTGCTTTGGCTGAATATTTAAAATTACATTGTCAAAAGAACAATCAATTTGAAACGCTTCTTGTCCATCGCGATTTAACCAAAAAAGGAGATTAACCGTGCCTTTGCAAGTGAGTTCATTCACGAGCGTCGTGAAAGAAGAACTAACCACTAAACCTTTTTCAGATGAACGCCTCTTAGCGGTTTTTGCTGCATTTGCAAAAGCCAACGGCCGTGTTTTAAGAAATCAAAAAGGTTATCAATTATTTTTAAAAACCGAATATGCCAAAGTTGCTAAACTCATGTTTGATATTTTGCGTAAAGAATTTCACATTCCGATCAAATTTGCTTATACCCATACAGAACGATTTAAACGTAAGATTGTTTATCAAGTGGTGATCGAATCACTCGTCGATCAAATTTTAGATCGTTTGCATTTAAACTTTACCGATGAAATTGAAAACTATTTGGTTGAGTTAAAAACCAACGACGCGATTGCTGGTTATTTGACGGGGTTATTTTTGGCAACGGGAAGTGTGAATCATCCCCAAAGCTCGCATTACCATCTTGAGATGTCATCCACCGACCAAAACTATTTAAAATCAGTTCTAAAACTGATGAAAAGACTCAAAGGTGTCGCCTTTGATTTCAAGATTATTGAAAGAAGGTCTGAATATATTCTCTATTTGAAACGTTCGGATCAAATTGCCAATTTTTTAATTCTCTTAGGGGCAACGGAC
Source organism: Bacilli bacterium (assembly GCA_044341785.1). GTDB lineage: Bacteria > Bacillota_I > Bacilli_A > RFN20 > CAG-826 > UBA970. The sequence continues at coordinate 10,128 of JBIIRB010000006.1, forward strand.
GCAACGTTAGAATATGAAAATATTCGAGTAGCCCGTGATTACGCGATGAGTGATCATCGTTGGCAAATTTGTGAAAATGCAAACATGAAAAAAACCATCGCCTCCGCGGATGCTCAAGTTGCAACCATTCAATATCTTAAAAAAATGGTTGGTTTAGAATCGCTGCCGAGTTTAAAAATGCAAATGCTAGCAAAGTTAAGATTGAAGCACGATGGTTTATCCATGATCGAGTTAGCTCAACGATTAAGCAAACAATTAAAACACCCTGTTTCAAAAAGCAATGTCAATCATATGTTTCGTTCGCTTAAACAACTCGCTCAAAATTTACGAGGTCAACCACGATGACCACGGCGTATCAATTAGGTAAACGCATCGTTTACTTAAGGCAACAACGGCAATGGTCACAACTCGATTTATCGATTCATTCCAATATTAATAAAAATTATCTGAGTGATTTAGAGCAAGGACGACGAAACCCAACGTTAAAAATATTAAATCGTTTATGCGTTGCTTTTTCAATTTCTTTACAAGATTTATTTAAAGGAATTGATCGTCCTTTATGATCAAAAAGCATGTAAGAAAACGCTTTCAATTTTTCTCTCAAAAGCTTTTGAGTTTATTTCGCTAAATCGTTATATAATAGGAACGATATATAGGAGGGCATCTTATGCCAATCAAATTAGCGATTAACGGTTTTGGAAGAATTGGTCGTTTATCCTTTCGTCGTGCAGTCGAAACCAAAGATTTTGAAGTCGTTGCCATCAACGACTTAACCGATGCTGCTACACTCGTCTATTTACTTAAATATGATACGACCCACGGTCGTTTTACCGGTGGTACCTTGGATGTTTCAGCGGATGGTAAAGGCATTGTTTTTAATGGTAAAACCATTCCTGTTCTTGGTCAACCTGATCCAAACCTCATTAAATGGTCGAATTTTGGTGTGGACATTGTCTTAGAATGCACGGGTCGTTTTAAAGGTAAAGAAGATGCCTCTGTCCACGTTAAAGTCGGTGGTGCCAAAGGCGTCATCATTTCTGCCCCAGCTGATGAAGTTACCCCAACGTTTGTTTATGGCGTGAATCATCAAAAATTAACTTCTGATATGACCGTGATTTCTGGAGCTAGCTGCACCACGAACTGTCTTGCTCCCATTGTCAAAGTGTTACATGACACGTATGGCATTGAAGGTGGTTTTATGACAACGGTTCATGCGTATACGAATGATCAAACCACATTAGATTTAGTCAAAAAAGGTGACAATCGTCGTGGTCGCGCTGCTGCTGCCAACATTGTTCCTTCTTCAACCGGTGCTGCTAAAGCGCTTCACTTAGTCATCCCAGAAGTGAAAGGTCGTTTACAAGGTGGTGCTCTACGTGTCCCTGTCATCGATGGATCGTTGGTGGACTTAACCTTAACCCTCAAACAATCCGTCACGGCCGAAGCGATCAACGCCAAAATGAAAGAAGCTGCTGCAGGTGCATTTAAAGACGTTCTTGCATTTACCAACGATGAAATTGTTTCTTCCGACATCATTGGGGAAACCGCAGGATCAATCTTTGATGCGACGCAAACCAAAGTTTTCAAAAATCCTGATGGCAAAGAATTTGTTAAAGTTGTGTCATGGTATGACAATGAATATTCTTATACTTGCCAATACATTCGGTTGGCAAAGGCTTACGCTAAAGTATTAGGCGTTAAATAACATCATCCCATCCAAGCACTCAATACCTGAGTGCTTTTTTTAAGGAAAAAATCATGAAAACATTGAAAGATCTTGGCCAATTAAAGGGAAAAAAAGTCATCGTTCGCGTTGATTTTAATGTCCCTCTCAAAGAAGGAAAGATTCGTGATGATAATCGTATTGTGCAAGCTTTACCGACCATTACGGAATTAATCAAACAAAAAGCTAAAGTGATTCTGATGTCCCACTTAGGCAAGGTTGATCATAAAGATCCGGTTAAAAAAGCCGAAGATTTAAAAAAGAATTCTTTGCAAATGGTCGCCGTTCGCTTAGCTGAATTACTGAAGCAACCCGTAACTTTTTCTCCCGAAACTCGCGGTGAAAAATTAAAGTATTTTGTTTCAACCTTAGAAGATGGTGGTGTATTACTGATTCAAAACACACGATTCGAAAAAGGGGAAGAAAAAAACGATGCTGATCTTTCCAAAGAATGGGCAAGTTATGCTGATGCCTATGTCATGGATGCGTTTGGAAGCGCACATCGTGCTCATGCTTCTACCTATGGCATTCCAGCGTTATTAAAACAAGCTGGAAAACCAGTTGCCGTTGGTTATCTCGTTGAAAAAGAAGTTCTTAACTTATTTAAGGTTGTGAATGTTTCAAATCCAAATCGACCAGCTTTAGCCATTTTAGGTGGATTAAAAGTTTCCGATAAAATCAAAGTTATTGATCAACTTCTCAAAAAATATGATCGTGTCTTAATCGGTGGCGCAATGGCTTATACGTTCTTAAAGGCTTTGGGTAAAACCACGGGAACATCCCCGGTCGAAATGGATCAATTGGATTACGCGAAGCGCATCTTTAACGAAGCGAAAGGTAAATTGGTGTTGCCCCTTGATTTTGTCGTCACGGATGCATTTGAGGGTTGGACTAAAATAGTAACCGTGCTTAATCAAATTCCAGAGGGAATGATGGGCATGGATATTGGACCTAAAACGCAACAGCTTTACAAGCAAGAAATTTTAAATTCAAAAACTTTATTTTGGAATGGTCCCATGGGTGTCTTTGAAAAAGAACCATTTACCAAAGGAACCCTTGCCGTTTGCGAAGCCGTTAAAACAGCTGGCAAAAATACTTTTTCAGTGTGTGGTGGAGGCGATTCAGCTGCCGCAGTCAAACAATTTGGTTTTATGGATGCGTTTGCGCATGTCTCGACCGGTGGAGGTGCTTCATTAGAAATGATTGAAAATGAAGGATCGTTGCCAGGCATTGATATCATTAAGGAATAAATCATAAATCATGAGAGCAAAAATTTTACTAGGCAATTGGAAGATGAATAAGACCAGAGAAGAAGCCAAAGATTTTGCCATGCGTTCGAAATCACTCAGCATTCTCGCCCAAGAAAATAAAATCATTCTTGGAGTTGCTCCATCTTTTCTTTCGCTTGATGTTTTGAAAACGTTCAATCCGCAACTGATGGTGAGTGCCCAAAATGTTCACTATGAAGATCAAGGTGCATTCACAGGTGAAATTTCATTCTCGATGCTTAAAGAACTGGGCATTCATTGGACATTAATTGGTCATTCCGAACGGCGCACATACTTTAATGAAACATCACTCAACTGCAATAAAAAAATACTAAAATTATTAGCCCAAGATTTCACCGTTGTCTATTGTGTTGGTGAAACGTTTGATGAATTCACACGTAGTTTATCTAAAGGGATTGTCGGTGAACAATTACGAGCTGGACTAGCTTCCATTCCTTTTGATCAAATGAAACGGGTCATTATTGCATATGAACCAGTTTGGTCGATTGGTACTGGAAAAAATGCAACCAAAGAAATTGCTGAGGAAATGTCAGTTTTTATTCGTGATTTAATCGCCGAAAATTTTAATGAAGATATCGCTAAGGGCATTTCCATACTGTATGGTGGTTCGGTGAAACCCAATAATATCAAGGAATATATGTCACAACCGAATATTGACGGTGCATTGGTCGGTGGAGCTTCACTAAAAATCGAATCATTTCATGAATTATTATTAGGCATGATTGCTTAGCTTTTTGATTGTGTATCTGCAAACCTCCTATATAATTATTTTATAGGAGGTTTTTTTATGGCTTATTCACAATATCAAACTACCACGCAATCATCCTCGTTATTAACGAAGGTTTTCGGTTGGTTCGCTTTAGCGTTAGGGCTCACAGGTGTTACTGCAATCGGATTGGTAACGCTTTTAACGATGGGTATTTTATCGATCGATGCATATTATTCAATTGTTGGTATTGCATCCGTTGTTTTTTTTGTGGTTTATTTAATGATTATTTTTAGACGATTTTCCGCTAGTTCGAGTTCGATGGCACCGCTATTTTTCACATATGCGATTACCATGGGTGCGATTCTTTCATCGGTCACGATTGTTTATGACGTGGCAATTGTCGGGCAAGCGTTTGGCATTACCGCGCTTATTTTTGGCATGATGGCGCTCTATGGTGCAACCACTAAAGTCAATTTGATGGGATTAGGAAATTTAGCGATGATGGCAATTTTGGGTTCGTTTGTTCTGATCATCTTTAATTTTTTTATTGGGTCTGATTCATTATCGTGGCTCATTTCATTTGTTTTATTTGGAGCAATTTTATTATTAGTGAGTTACCAAGTTTGGGTTGTACGCCAACTTGAAATGTACGGACGCAATGACCAACAAACTGCTATGTTTGCCGCCCTCGGTCTCTACGCTAGTTTTATTAATATTTTCTTACGTGTTTTACAATTCATCGCTTTTTCAAGACGAAGATAATTTCGCCTTCATTTTATTCGTTAAAATAACCGCATTCTTGCGGTTTTTTTATTCTTTACAATGGATTAACGTTATTTGCTTCATTTTGATTGCAATGTGTTAAAAGATATGGTTAAATACTTCTCAGCGCTACGAAAGTAGAGCGAAACATAGGTATCGCGTTTCATGGATTTATCTTCTGTTCCATCGCGTTTAAAACGCAATTGAAAATAGTAGGATAAAAAATCTTGACACCTTTATAGGTGAGTGATATTCTTAGAAAGCACACGTCCAAGGACCTAGGTCCTTTTTTTACGAGAGTAAAACGTGCGCGCTGATCTTTGAAAACTAAGCAAAACAAGACAAACATTAACGTCAATTTTTAATAATGTTTAATTTAAGAAACAATATAAACCAGATAATTTGAAATGAACTAGGAAATCAATACTTATAGAGAGTTTGATCCTGGCTCAGGATGAACGCTGGCGGCGTGCCTAATACATGCAAGTCGTACGGGTGCAGCAATGCATCAGTGGCGAACGGGTGAGTAATACGTAGGTAACCTGCCTTAGAGACTGGGACACCCAAGGGAAACTTTGGCTAATACCGGATGATTCAATCGGAGGCATCTCTGATTGCTAAAAGAAGCGTATGCTTCACTCTAAGATGGACCTGCGTCGCATTAGCTAGTTGGTGAGGTAACGGCTCACCAAGGCGACGATGCGTAGCCGACCTGAGAGGGTGATCGGCCACAATGGAACTGAGACACGGTCCATACTCCTACGGGAGGCAGCAGTAGGGAGTTTTCGACAATGGGGGCAACCCTGATCGAGCAACGCCGCGTGAGTGAAGAAGGTCTTCGGATTGTAAAACTCTGTTGTGGAGGACGAATGGCGAGGCGAGGAAATGCGCTTCGTTTGACAGTACTTCATTAGAAAGCCATGGCTAACTATGTGCCAGCAGCCGCGGTAATACATAGGTGGCAAGCGTTATCCGGAATTATTGGGCGTAAAGCGTGAGCAGGTGGCATGTTAAGTCTAAAGTCAAATCCAGTCGCTCAACGACTGTTCGCTTTAGATACTGGCGTGCTAGAGTGCGAGAGAGGTAAGTGGAATTCCATGTGTAGCGGTGAAATGCGTAGATATATGGAGGAACACCAGTGGCGAAGGCGGCTTACTGGCTCGTAACTGACACTCAGTCACGAAAGCGTGGGTAGCAAATAGGATTAGATACCCTAGTAGTCCACGCTGTCAACTATGGGAGCTAGACGTTGGAGAAATCCAGTGTCGTAGCTAACGCGATAAGCTCCCCGCCTGGGTAGTACGTTCGCAAGAATAAAACTTAAAGGAATTGACGGGAGCCCGCACAAGCAGTGGAGCATGTGGTTTAATTCGACGCTACGCGAAGAACCTCACCAGGACTTGACATCTGGTTAAAGTGCCTAGAGATAGGTAGATAGTTATAGCCAAGACAGGTGGTGCATGGTTGTCGTCAGCTCGTGTCGTGAGATGTTGGGTTAAGTCCCGCAACGAGCGCAACCCTTGTCCTTAGTTGCCATCATTTAGTTGGGAACTCTAAGGAAACTGCCGATGTAAATCGGAGGAAGGTGGGGATGACGTCAAATCATCATGCCCTTTATGTCCTGGGCCACACACGTGCTACAATGGCCGTTACAAAGAGATGCTAACCCGCGAGGATCAGCCAAACTCAAAAAAACGGTCTCAGTTCGGATTGGAGTCTGCAACTCGACTCCATGAAGCTGGAATTGCTAGTAATCGCAGATCAGCTACGCTGTGGTGAATACGTTCCCGGGCTTTGTACACACTGCCCGTCAAACCATGAGAGCTGGTAATACTTGAAGTCGTTATTCTAACCGCAAGGAGGAAGACGCCTAAGGTAGGACCGGTGATTGGGGTTAAGTCGTAACAAGGTACCCCTTCGGGAACGAGGGGGTGGATCACCTCCTTTCTAAGGAGAATTAAAATCGGTTATAAACAACCGATTCGTACAAAACAATTAGCTCATATGACTAGTTTCGTATCTGGTATAAAATTGATGGTTTGTTGCGATTTGCTTAGTTTTGAGGGATCAGAGATGACCTTCAGCACAGTTCTTTGAAAACTAGATACTATAAATAACATGTTCTTTCTGTTAAAGTCGCAATTTCACGAGTGTGAAAATGCGCAAATTGTAGAAAACAATCATGCCTAAAAAAACTTTTACGAAGTTAAGTTAATAAGGGCGTATAGTGAATGCCTTGGCACTTACAGGCGATGAAAGACGCGACTACCTGCGATAAGCGATGGCGAGCTGGACGTAAGCTATGACCCGTCGATTTCTGAATGGGGCAACCCAATATGAGTCATGTCATATTGCTTTGTGGTGAATTCATAAACCACAGAGCGCAATACCCAGTAAAGTGAAACATCTCATTAGCTGGAGGAAAAGAAAGATTTAATCGATTCCGTAAGTAGCGGCGAGCGAAAGCGGAACAGCCTAAACCAGTCTTAGGACTGGGGTTTCGGGCCTCGATATGTGATGATATATCCACAGACAAACAACTTGGGAAAGTTGGCCCTAGAGGGTGATAGCCCCGTAGTTAAACTGGATATGTCCGCTAGAGGTACCCAAAGTACGGCGGGACACGAGAAATCCTGTCGGAATTCGTGCAGACCACTGCATAAGGCTAAATACTCGTAAGTGACCGATAGTGAACCAGTACCGTGAGGGAAAGGTGAAAAGAACCCCGGATGGGGAGTGAAAAGATTCTGAAACTATATGCCTACAACTAGTCAGAGGGCGTTAAAGCCTGATGGCGTGCCTATTGAAGAATGAGCCGGCGAGTTATTGGTATCGTGCAAGGTTAAGCCGAAGAGGTGGAGCCGTAGTGAAAGCGAGCCTGAATAGGGCTATAGTACGATATCATAGACCCGAAGCCAGACGATCTATCCATGACCAGGATGAAGGTGGAGTAAAATCCATTGGAGGTCCGAACCGACGCCCGTTGAAACGTTCGCGGATGAGTTGTGGATAGGGGAGAAATTCCAATCGAGTTTGGTAATAGCTGGTTCTCCCCGAAATAGCTTTAGGGCTAGCGTTTGATGTTAAAGACTGAAGGTAGAGCACTGAATCTGAAATGGTCGCGATTAGCGATACTGCTCATAATCAAACTCCGAATGTCAGTCCGAATCGTCAAGCAGTCAGACTGTGGGGGATAAGCTCCATGGTCAAAAGGGAAACAGCCCAGACCGTCAAATAAGGTCCCAAAATTTACGCTAAGTGTGAAAGGATGTGGAGTCGCTCAAACAACTAGGATGTTGGCTTAGAAGCAGCCATCATTTAAAGAGTGCGTAACAGCTCACTAGTCGAGTAACTCCGCGCCGAAGATTTACCGGGGCTAAGCGTAGTACCGAATTTACGGATTTAAGTAGTTTACTACCTAAGTGGTAGGGGAGCGTTCCATGTGCGGCGAAGCCATACCGTAAGGAGTGGTGGAGCGCATGGAAGTGAGAATGCCGGCGTGAGTAACGATTAGAGGTGAGAATCCTCTGCACCGATAGACTAAGGTTTCCTGGGGTAAGGTTCGTCCTCCCAGGGTTAGTCGGGACCTAAGGCCAGGCCGAAAGGCGTAGCCGATGGACAACAGGTTGATATTCCTGTACCCGTATGTATGCGATGTAGTGACAGAGAAGGTGAACTGTGCCGGTTATTGGATTCCGGTTTAAGTGGTATAGCTGCGCGATTGGCAAATCCGTCGCGATCAAGCAAGCCACGAATAGGAGCGAATGGGGCAACCCTAGTAGCGAAGACAGGTATACCAGCTCTTTAAAAAAGCTGCTAGCTTAAGTACATGCGGCCCGTACCGAGAACGGACACACGTGGTCAAGATGAGTAATCTAAGGTGAGCGAGTTAACTGTTGTTAAGGAACTCTGCAAAATTGCTTCGTAAGTTCGCAAGAAGAAGCGCTCTTCGCAAGAAGAGTCGCAGTGAAGAGGCTCAAGTAACTGTTTATCAAAAACACAGCTATATGCTAAGTCGCAAGACGATGTATATGTGGTGATGCCTGCCCAGTGCTGGAAGGTTAAATTGAGAGGTTAGTCGCAAGACAAAGCTTTGATGTGAAGCCCCAGTGAACGGCGGCCGTAACTATAACGGTCCTAAGGTAGCGAAATTCCTTGTCGGGTAAGTTCCGACGCGCATGAATGGTATAATAATTTGAGCGCTGTCTCGACAGCAGACTCGGTGAAATCATAAATACCTGTGAAGATGCAGGTTACCCGCGACTAGACGGAAAGACCCCATGGAGCTTTACTGTAACTTAATATTGATTATTTTTGAGTCTTGTACAGGATAGGTGGGACGCTTTGAAATCGGGACGTCAGTTTCGATGGAGCGGTCGTTGGGATACCACTCTAGAATTAAGAATGATCTAACTCGTTTCCTAACCGGAGCGAAGACAGTGTTAGGCGGGCAGTTTGACTGGGGCGGTCGCCTCCTAAAGAGTAACGGAGGCGCCCCAAGGTAACCTCGGCACGGTTGGAAATCGTGCTACGAGTGCAAAGGCATAAGGTTGCTTAACTGCGAGACCTACAAGTCGAGCAGAGACGAAAGTCGGGCTTAGTGATCTGGCGGTGCTGTGTGGAAAGGCCGTCACTTAACGGATAAAAGCTACCCTGGGGATAACAGGCTGATCGCGTCCAAGAGTTCACATCGACGACGCGGTTTGGCACCTCGATGTCGGCTCATCACATCCTGGAGGGGAAGTACCTTCCAAGGGTTTGGCTGTTCGCCAATTAAAGTGGTACGCGAGCTGGGTTCAAAACGTCGTGAGACAGTTTGGTCCCTATCTGTCGTGGGCGTAAGAAGTTTGAGGGAACTCGTTCCTAGTACGAGAGGACCGGAATGAACGTAGCTCTGGTGCACCAGTTGTCCCGCCAGGGGCATGGCTGGGTAGCTACCTACGGAAGAGATAAACGCTGAAAGCATATAAGCGTGAAGCTCGTCCCAAGATGAGACTTCTGATTCGCAAGAATTAAGATCCCCGGAAAGTTACCGGGTTGATAGGTCAGAGATGCAAGTGCAGCGATGCATTTAGTCGACTGATACTAATAGATCGATCACTTAATTTCATTCGATTTTCGAAAAAGTAAAAGAATTTGGGTATGTTAACGAAAGAACGTTAAAATAATAGTGTCTAGTTTTCAGGGATCTATGCCCTGAACAAAAAGTCTGGTGACAATAACGCAGTGGTCCCACCCGTTCCCATCCCGAACACGGAAGTTAAGCACTGTAGTGGTGAAGGTAGGGTTAAACCGAGAATAGCAAGTTGCCGGGCTTTTTTCTTTTTAAAAAAAGAATATAAACCTTCGTATTTATCGTTGTTTTTTTGTATTTAAAATACCTTGAATTATTTCTTAATTGTGCTATTCTAATTCCAATAAATTATGATTTTATCGCATTTATGACAATCTCTAAAGATACAAAACTTGGTTCAATTGAAATTACCCCCGACGCGATTAGCGCGGTGGCCGGTAGTTCTGCTTTAGAATGTTATGGTGTGGTGGGTCTAGCTCCCAAAAATTTTGATGCAGAAAAAAAGATTATTCCGTTGAAGGCAAATGCATTTAAAGATGCCATCATCGCTAGAAAAACAGGTAAATCCTACGTGGTTGATGTGTATATTATCCTAGCTTACGGTGTGAAGATTACCGAAATTGTGAGTGAAGTTCAAAAAAAAGTAAAATATGATTTGGAGAAAAAATTTGATCTTACTTTTTCTTCAGTTAATGTTTTTGTACAAGCCTTAAAAGCGGTTTAAAGGAGTTTTTTTATGAAAACAATCAATGGTCTCATGCTTAAAAAAATGATTATCTCGGGTGCCAATAATCTATATAATCATTATCCGGAAGTGGATGCCCTCAACGTTTTCCCAGTGCCGGATGGCGATACAGGGATGAACATGAATTTAACGATGAGTAGCGGTGCCAAAGAAGTGGCGAACCGTAACGATGAAGGAATTTATGATATTGCCAAGGCCTTTTCAAAAGGATTATTGATGGGTGCACGCGGGAACTCGGGCGTTATTACATCGCAAATCTTTCGTGGTTTTGCTCAAGGCCTCGAAGGTAAAACTGAAATTAATGCGGTTCAATTTGCCGAAGCGTGGTTAGTGGGAAAAGAAATTGCTTATAAAGCTGTCATGCGTCCTGTCGAAGGTACGATGTTAACTGTCATTCGTGAAGCGGCAACCACACTCAATGATCGCGTGGAAGACCAATGGACGATTGATCAAGCGATGGATGTACTGCTTAATGAAGCACGCGAATCACTCAAGCGAACCCCAGAATTACTTCCGATCTTGAAAGAAGTGGGTGTGGTCGATTCAGGCGGTTTAGGTTTAATTAAAATCATGGAAGGTTTCATTTCCGCGATGCACGGCATCGTGATTGAAAAAGAAGCAGCAACCGCAACCCAAGATCGTCATGTGGGGCATGAAATGGCGGGTGCTAAACTCGAAGCCGAAGAATTTGGTTACTGCACCGAATTTGTTTTAAAAATTGGTGAAGGTGATGGTAAAAAAGTCTTTGATCAAGAGCGATTCACAACCTTTTTAAATGAAGCCGGTAACTCACTGGTCGTCGTTCGGGATGATGATTTAGTCAAAGTGCATGTGCATACACTTAATCCCGGTGGTGTGTTTACTTATGCGCAGAAGTTTGGTGAATTTTTGTCGCTTAAATCGGAAAACATGTCACTTCAACATGAGAATCTTTCCAAAGATCATGTTGGAAAAAACGTTGAGCACGCACATAAACCTTTGAATCAAGAAAAAGTTACTTATGGTAAGGTTGCCGTTGCAAGTGGAGAAGGATTGGCAAAAACATTTAAAGAATTAGGCATTGATGTCATCATCTCTGGAGGACAAACGAAGAATCCTTCCACGGAAGATTTTATAAAAGCCATTCGAGAAGCCAACGCCAAAGTGGTCTATTTATTACCGAATAATCCTAATATCATGCTCGCAGCCAAACAAGCGGCTGACAATCTTGATTTAGAAGGTGTTAAAGCTTATGTCATTCCTTCCAAAACGATTCCTCAAGGCTTAGTTGCCTGTTTAAATTTTAACCCTGAAGCCACCGCGGAAGAAAACTTACAATCGATGTCCGCAAGTTTAAACACCGTCAAATCAGGTGCGGTAACATTCTCCATTAAAGATACTGTCATTAAAGGATTGAAATTGACTAAAAATCATTTCATGGGTATTTTTGAAAAAGAGATCGTTTGCTCGGATCCTGATTTATACAAAGCTTGTGAAAACTTATTGCAACAAATGCTTGATGATGCCTCATCCATTGTGACCATCTTGCTCGGAGAAAATGCGGTAGAAAAGAAATTACAAGCGGTACTCGATAAATTTAAAAAGAAATTCCCAAGTGTCGAATTTGATGTCAAACAAGGCAATCAGGAAGTCTATTCATTCCTCATCGGTGTTGAATAAAAAGTAGGACAAAAAAGAGGCATAAGCCTCTTTTTGTTTTGCTACAATAATAGAGTGAAGTTACCTAAACTAACCACCTCAGATAAAATTCAGCAAGGCTTAGATAAACTAGGCATTGAGCGTTATGAAGATGTTTTGCTTCATTTACCACGTACCTACACTGATTTTTCTCCGACTCCGGAAACGAATCTTCATCATAAAGATAAAATTGTTTTTACGTGCAAAATCGTTTCAAAGCCTGTGTTCACTCAAACGTATCACACCAATATCATCAGTTTTTCAGTGGTTACCTTTGAAAAACATTATTTCAAAGTGATTGCTTTCAATCGAAGTTATTTGCTGAGAATGCTCAAAGAAGGCGATACTTATACGATGGTTGGAACCTTTGATGAAACACGGAATGCGATCAGTTTAGTCCATTTGATTAAAGGCATTTTAGAAGAAGGCAATACATTAAGACCGATCTATACGCTTCCGAATGAAATTGAAAATTTTATGTTTGTTCGCCTCGTTAAAAAAGCATTTGCAGAAATCAATCCCCAAACCCTTTTAACCGATGTGCCCTTACCCTTACAGTCAAAATATCGGCTCATATCTAAATTACAGGCTCTTAGAAAAATTCATTTTCCAACCATCAAAGACGATGTTTATGCGGGTCTTCGTGTTTTAAAATATGAAGAAGCGTTTCAGTTTTCGTTGTTGATGAAAAAAAACCGTATCATCAACCAATCTTTTATCAAATCTTTTAAAACTGCAATCGACGAGACGCGATTCAATCAAAAGATACAAGCATTGCCTTACGCATTAACGGATGATCAACAACGAGCAATCCAGGAGATTGTGTCCGACATGAAACGTCCTCAAGTGATGATGCGGTTACTACAAGGTGATGTCGGTAGTGGTAAAACGTTAGTGGCTGCGTTAGCGTTGTATGCCAATCATACACGACATCAACAAGGTGCACTGATGGTACCAACCGAAGCTTTAGCTCGGCAACATTATCGAACCTTACAATCGTTATTTGCCTCAACAGGTCTGCAAATTAATTTATTGTTAGGATCCTTCAATGCCTCGCAAAAAGCGCAAGTTAAAGAACGATTATCTGAAGGTGGCGTTGATATATTAATCGGCACGCATGCCTTGTTTTCAGAAGATGTGAAGTTTTTGAATTTAGGATTAGTCATCATTGATGAACAACATCGATTTGGCGTCAATCAGCGTGATGCCCTTAAAGGTAAAGGTGAAGATGCAGATTTACTCTTGATGAGCGCAACACCGATTCCAAGAACGCTTGCGCTTTCGGTTTATGGTGATTTGGATGTTTCGACATTAATGCAATTTCCGTTTGCTAATCGTCAGGTTACGACTCGCTTACACCATCCCGAGGATGTCGAGGTGACGCAGGCAATTCAGGATGCATTAAATCAAAAAAAGCGAGTTTATATTATTGCTCCGATGATCAATGAATCGACGCAAGGCACGTACGCTGTTGAACCTTTATACGAAGAATTCGCCAAAGCCTATCCTCATCAAGTCGGTTTGCTTCACGGTAAATTAAGTACTGAAGAAAAAGAAGAGACACTCCTTCAATTTTCAAACGGTCAAAAACCGATTCTAGTTTCTACCACAGTGATTGAGGTCGGTATTGATGTTAAAGAGGCAACGTTGATGATCATTTATGACGCGCATCATTTTGGTCTTGCATCTTTACATCAATTACGCGGTCGGATAGGTCGAGATGGCAGTCATGCTTTATGCATTTTATTAACGGAAGATTTTGATGAAGAGATCGTCCAGCGGCTTAACGTCTTGGTTCAGTCGAATGATGGATTCTTCATCGCCGAAGAAGATTTAAAACGGCGAGGACCTGGCGAGCTTCTTGGATCTAAACAATCAGGATTACCGCATTTTGCCTATATTAACTTAGTGACCGATTTAAAAATTTTACAGGCTGCCAAACAGGATGTAGAAGCACTCAAAATCGAAGGTTGAGTGTGTTAAAATAACATTATGAAAACAATCATCATCGATATGATGGGAGCTGATGCAGGCGTAACAGTAACCATCGAAGGGGTTAAGTTATTTTTAAATCGTCATCCTGGTCATCGCCTCGTGCTCGTCGGAAAAAAAGAAGCATTGAAGACGTTAAGCCCGCAATGTGAAATTATTGATGCGCAAGATATCGTACCGATGGAAGCAGGCGCGATGGATGTTTTACGTTTGAAAAATAGTTCAATGCTTGTGGCGATTGAAACCTTACTTGCCCGAGGTGCTGATGCGGTTGTTTCTTCAGGTTCAACTGGAGGATTTTTATCCGCGGCGACATTAAAAGTAAAACTCGTTGAAGGTGTTGAACGTGCCGCTTTATTATCCCCGTTTCCGTCTGCCATCAAAGGCAAGCAAGTCATTGTTTTAGACATTGGTGCTAACAATGAAAATACACCAGAACAAATTGTTCAATTTGCCAAAATGGGCCGGATTTTTGCTCAAAAAGTATATGGACTTCCACAGCCCAATGTCTATTTATTAAGCAACGGAACGGAAGAAAAAAAAGGATCACCTGAAATCAAACGGGCCCATGAAATCTTAAAACAAATTAACCTTCCTGGATTCAAAGGTAATACGGAAGCCAAAGAAGCATTAGAGGGGCATGTGGATGTTTTGGTTACCGGAGGTTATGCGGGTAATGTTTATTTAAAAGCCACCGAAGGTGGTTTTAAACTGATGAATCAAATGTTGAAAAAAGCATTTAAAAAGAATATTTTTTCAATGTTAGGTTATTTATTAGTTAAATCAGGCATTCAAGAAATTCGCGATACGATGGATTATCGTAAATTTGGTGGTGCCCAACTTCTTGGGCTTAATAAAGTTGTGGTCAAGGCTCATGGAAGTTCGGATGCTTTGGCGTTCTCGTACGCGATTGAAGTTGCGTTAAAAATGGCGGATGCATCAGTGCCAAAACTGATTCAAGAAGGTATAAAAGAAATTTTCTAATATGGCTATCAAAACTTTATTAACCAAACTTAAAATTAAACCTAAACGGTTAGAATTATATGAACAAGCGTTCACCCATCCGTCATTCCATAAAGGGACGGATACGTTAAGTGATTATGATCGGCTTGAATTTATGGGCGATGCGTTTATTAACATGATGGTTGCGGAACTCGTGTTTCGTTTGAAACGTGATTGGTCAGAAGGCGATATGTCAAAGACCCGAGCCAAATTCGTTCAAACAGAAGGCTTATTTCCATTAATCGAACATTTAAAATTAGATGAACATATTCGTTTTGGACCGAGCATGCAAGCGCATATCATCAAACAGTCCAAATTAATTCACGAAAAAGTTTTCGAAGCTCTTGTCGGAGCGATTTACATTGATGTTGGTTATAAAGTTGCTTCCACGTTTGTGGAAAGCATTTTTAAAGATGCGATCAACAAAGTGAAACAAGATGAAGTTACGGATTTCAAAACTAAACTTCAAGAACTCGTTCAAGGTACAACTCGGGGTGATTTAAAGTATGTAACCGTATCTGAAAATGGCCCTTCGCATCAAAAAGTTTTTAAAGTCCAAGTTATTTATGATGGTGTTGTCCTAGGAGAGGGTGAAGGCAACAATCGCAAAGTTGCTGAACAAAATGCTGCGGAAAAAGCTTTAACAAAATTAGTGAAAACGGATCAAGTTCTTAATTTTAAAGGTAAGCTACAGTCCTATGCCCAAAAACAAAAATTAGGTGAGGTTACTTACCAGGTCTTAAGTGAAGAAGGACCCCCTCATGCCAGAATTTTTACTGTCCAAGTTCAATTGAATCAGCAACAACTCGGTATTGGTAAAGGGGCAAAGAAGAAAGAAGCAGAACAAGAAGCGGCAGAAGCAACGTTAAGAAAACTCAAGGTCTTTTTATGATTGCGATGCATATGAAGCGTTTGTTAGCAAATTCAAAAGCAATATTGAAAGAACTGTTCCTCACCCAAGAAGGAATTTTGATGTGGGTGATTGTGAATGTCGTATACGCAACACCGTTTGCAATCCCTTTTTTGTATGGTGTGATCATCAATGATGCAAATTATTACGCCATATCAGCTTCGATGTACGCCGTGATGTGGGCGTTACCGATGGAGATTGTCACACCGATCACTGTTTATGTTCTGCTGAAGTTGATATGGAAAAAAAAGAAAATGAATGGGTTTGAGCTCATCCGCAAAGAGGCAACGAAAAACTTAGCAGAACAGGAAAACCCAGAAGTCACGGTAAAAAAACCTAAGGTCTTTTTATGAATTTCTGGCGAATGATCATTGTCTTCTTTTTGATTCAGATTGCGATTGGTTTTCTTTTTAATTATTTAGGTTGGCCTTCTGCGATTGCCGAACTCGTCATTGCGTTCATCGTTTCCTTTGTGTATGCCTTTTATTTCCATCGCATGGATAGCGTTCCTTGGTTCAAAAATTTGGCATTTCACCGAACATTTGCTGTAACCTTCATCATCCTTCTAGCGATTAATCTCGTTTTTTTGGTTTTGTAATGAAACAAAGCTTACTTGCTCAACGTACTTATATTCATCATTTGTTTGATTATTATGGTGTTTTATTAACTTCCAAACAACAAAAGCTTATCAAATGGTATTACGGTGAAGATTTATCACTATCCGAAATTGCTTCTTCACTGGGTGTTTCGCGTACGGCGGTGAGTGATGCTTTAAAAAAAAGTGTTGAGAAAATGATCAGTTTTGATCAAAGGCTAGGTTTAATCAATCAAGAAAAAAAATTGCTAACGTGGATGGAGTCGCTTTCAATCTCATCCGCTGAAAAATCAAAAGCAATTGTGACATTAAATCAATGGTTAAAGAAGCGCGGCAAATAAAAGAGTTATTAAACCAAGACCAATTAAGTAAAAGCTGAAGTATTGAAAATGCGATGGTTTTAAACGATGAAGAAAAAGATGTAAAGCCCCGTAAGTTGCAATCGAGGAGAGGCAAGTAGCCATCATCATGGCTAAAATCACATCGAAGTTAAGATTGAAAATCGTTGCATCCCAACTCAGTAGGTCTACGACGAACGCACCTAATGTGATGGGCAAAAACATGAGAAAAGCAAATTCTTTTGCCTTACTTAAACTTAAGCCCGACAGGCGTGCTCCTAAAAGGGTTGATCCACTTCGAGAAATACCAGGCAGGATACCCAAGACTTGAAAAATTCCCGCATATAGAGATTGTTTTAATCCTATTTTGGTTGAAGTGGATTGTTTGATCATGCCTAGCCATGCTACAACAAGAGCTGAGATAATAAAGCCAAGACCCACCATCCACAATTCAGAAAATACAACTTCAATGAAGGATTTCAATCCTACCCCCACCCAAGCTGCAGGAATCGTAGCCACGGCTAACCAAAGGATAAGTTGCATATCTTCTTGGACGTTTTTGGATAGTGCTTGAAGCGTGATTCCATGCATGAACCAGGTTATGGTAGCTAAACATAAGCGGCTCAAAAGAGGAAAAAAATAGACCACTACAGCCAATAATGAACCCACATGTAACAAAATGGAAAACGTTAACATTCCTTGTGCTGGAAGTTGAAAAAGAAACTGAAATAAAGCCAAGTGACCACTTGAAGAAATCGGTAAAATTTCACTCAATCCTTGAACAATTCCTAGCAATAAATATTGTAACCATTCCAAAAAAGTCACGATTTTCCTTGGGTAAACTTTTTACCTTTTTCGATGGCTTCAACTTCCCAATCCCCAACACGATCTTGTTGGATTTCAAGGAATAAAGCTTGTTCCTCTTTCGTTAACTTTTTTTGTTTCAGTAAAT
>JBIIRB010000031.1:0-8007 GCA_044341785.1 Bacilli bacterium
GTTTTAAGTGAAACAATACATCAAAAGCAACAATAGCATCAAAAGTTTGCTGCGGACGATAATCCATTAAATCAGTCAAAATAAAAGATGCATGAGGTAAGTTTAGTGCCTTTGCGTAATCAATCATCGCTTCGACAGCATCAATTCCCGTTACATGAAATCCACGTTTAGCAAACCAGGATGCAATTGGATAACCTGTTCCACAGCCAACATCCAAAATGTGTGCTTTAGGCGTAATGTCTTTTGCAAAATCGATGATGCAGTTAGGCATCGCATGAGCGTCACGAACTTGTTTCCAGTGTGAAGCAATCGTTTGATAGGATTTAAAATTAATATTTTCCACAGAATGTTTAAAACACAAATCTTAGTTTAAGTCTGATGGCCGATCGTCTTTATCATCGTTCCCGGATCGCGGTAATTCTTTTTCAGCAGGGAGATTTTTTGACTTTGGTTTCCCGATATTTAAATTCTTTGAAAATTCGCGGTATTTTTGATAACCATTGAAGCCGTCGTAACCTAAATAAACTGCTCCAAGGAAGCAGATGATTAAAATGATAAGCGCCACAAAAGCATAATCAAATTGAGGGGAAACAAACAGAATAGAACCCACGGTTAAGACCATGATGTGAGCCCAAAATTTAATCACCTCTGTTTTTTCTTCAAGAAAGACAACGGAATTAAAGTACACAAGACCACGGACATAAAAGAAGAACGCGAGGGAGTAACGATACACCAAACTCCAAACCGAATCCGCTGCTAAATCACTGGTGAATGCGATATAGATCAGAATGATACCAATGACCGTATCGACCAAGATTTCAATTAAATTCATCGTGCGAAGGAGTTCTTGGTTGAGCGATTTTAATAAAGGTACCACTCTAAAGATTGAAAAAATAATGATCCCCACCCCGGTAATCGTATACACAACCTCTGGAGCAAAGACGATGAAAATGCCCACCCCGATTAAGATTGCCGCCAAAATAAACTTTAATACCCAACTATAACTTTGATTAAGCTTATTCATCATGAATGACTCTCCTTTTTGGTCTAATTTAATTATATAAGGAAACTCCAAGTTCGTTCGTTATGATTTAAAAATCATTCCATTTTGTTCAATGATCACACCAATGTCCTCTTTGATTCCTTCCTATCATAGTTGTTGTATGGATCGAGCGTGAGCCCAATAAAAAACGAGCTAGTTGGCTAGCTCGTTGATGGGAAGTGACTTAGAACGACCAGCGGGTAAACGTAATCGTCACACCTTCAGGCGTCATTTCACCAATTTCGATTTCATAACCGATTTCGGTACCGTCATTAAATTGACCAAATAAGGTCATCGCCGAGAAATGTTTGAGCGGGTTAAATGAATCGCCTTCTTGGAATAACGTATTGTTCGTCGCGCGTGCACCCTCGATCAAGGTGTTTTGACCATTGGCTTCTAATAAATGCAAGAGTTTCATGTACGTCATCTCACCATTGTGACGTGTCACAGAGTTGGAATTCACAATATCATAATATTCAGGTAATTCTTCGCCTTCAGGGAGGATGATTTCATCTCTAAATTCAATGAAGTCACCCGTGTCACTGTCATAGGCGGCAAAACGTGAATCCACGTGATAGATCTTCACACCAGATTCAGTGAAACCTTGTAAGTTATTCCCCGCGTAAGGCGCTACGGAATGTTTCTGATTGAGTCCGGTTGGCGTAAAGTATTCCAAGATTAAATAATTGTCATACGGTGACCCATTAAAGTCATTTTTTACGATGATGGCGTCCCCAGACGATTCAAACGGTTCAATCGTCAACGTGGTCACTTGTTTGGTGTTATCAATCACATAAGGATTGATCCATTCTAAGACGAATTTGCTATAGGCGTTGTGATCCAGGATGTTGTTATCCATCATATCCAATCCACCTGCAGGACCCCATGCTTTAGCGTCCGTGTCATAACTATAATAATCCGTTAAACCTAAAATATGACCGGTTTCATGAATATAGGTGATTGCATCAATTTGGGTGTCGCCATAGCCTTCGTTCATAAAGTCATACCCTAAGAAGGAGAAGGTAAAAGGAACGGGGCTTACTTCGTCGCTCAGACGTAAATTGTTATAGTTCCAATACACATAAGCCCAGAATCGTTCTCGCACATCGGTGGGGTAATTAGGGTTATTGGGATAGGCAGGCGCTAAATAAAGAAGATAGACTGCGTCAATCCAACCATCCCCATTGCCATCGTATTCATTTAAGTTGCTGCTCGTTAAGTTTTTATACCAGGCGATGACATCTTCGGTTAAACCCCATGCTGGATGATAATATTCGTCAAATTCACGACCGGTACGCTTTTCTCTGGCCCAGTTGGTGGTCGTCATATTGGTGTTATAAATCGGTGTCATCGTGCCGTCAATGGTGATATTGCCATAACTCGATTTATAGTAATAACTTCTCACCGATTCATAAGGCGTATCTTCGCTCGTACCAAAAAATGCTTTATTTATTTTTTGAGTAATGGCGTCACAATCTAACGCGAGACCACATGTATAATCGGTGAACGCAACTGGAACGACTAAAATTTTTGGATTGTTGAGGTGCGGTAATGCAGCGCCTTCTAAAGGTGCTCCGGTAATGTATTTGTATTCATCACGGGTAATGGAGGGTTCTGTAAGTTGATAAAAACCGTCGCCTGTGTCTGGGAGAACTTCCCCGCCACCACCGCCAACGCTATCTGGGAATTCAAAGGATTCTGAAACAAAAATTTGGATTGAATTAATCGTTAAGGCAAAGGTACCGTTCGTGATTCTAAAATAGCTAAAATCAAAGGGAGTAAAGTCATAAGAATAAATTAACGGAGAAAGTTCAGTAGGGATGATTTCTTGGGCGGTGATGTTGTCATTATTTGGGTTATCAATCACCATGTTTGAACCGTATACTTTAAAGTTTTTACGGCTTTTTAATAACGCTTTATTTAATACAACGCGCTCAATGTTTAATAAGGGATTCACATTATGGATGAAAAAACTCGAACTATCGGCGATGATGACATTGTTCGTGTTATTATTCGCACCCATATATTTAAACTGAATATTATTAAAAAAAGCACGGGTTGGTACAAAGGGGCTAAACGTTAATAACGGCCAAGAGGCTCGAGAAATTTCAATTTCTTGATAACCAGGTTCTTCAATCGAGGAAGAACTTTCTGCACTGGATGATGCGCTTGAATCATCCGAGGATTCAGTGGAACTTGATTCCGTAGACGACGAAGATTCTGTGTTTAAAGAAGAACTCACCGTGGTGCACGCGGATAAGATTAATAGACCTAAAGAAAGAAAATACGGTAAGTTTTTTTTCATACAAACTCCTTTTGATAAGTAATCTCATTTTACTTTAAATTAGTTAAAAAACAAGAAAGATGGTTTATTTTGTTTTATTTTTACTCATGGAGGACAATCCAGTTTTTCATTTAAAAAGTAAAAGGGGTTTCATGTATAATTAATGAGTAAATTATGATTAAAATCATTCAACGAATTCGAGTATTTGTAGTCATTTGGATGCTTTTTCAAGCTTTTTTACTTGCCGGGACTAGCTATGCTTATGTCAATAACTTATACGATTTACAAACGCTTCTAACCCTACCCATCATGATTACGATCATGGGTGCAGTGGTTTTTGCTGATACGTTGCTTGTTTTAGGTTATCTCAACATTTTGAATCGCGAACGTCAACGTAATGATTTAAAGACCGCTGAAATTATTGGTAATGATGTCCAAGAAGCCTATATGTATGGAGAAATCGGGATGGTCATTACCGATGAAAGTTTCACTGTTTTATGGACAAATGACTTATTGGCAGAACGACAAGTGAACATTGTAGATTCGAATATTCTGTCGTGGCGGCCCTCGCTCGAAACGTTAGTCAAAGACACCAACATGGATCATGTCCGAATTGAATTCGAAGGCAAATTTTATGATGTGAAGTTTTTACCTTTCGCTCGCCTTTTTATTTTTAAAGATGTGACAAACAATGAAACCTTATTTCGGATTAATAAAGCGCAATCCCCCGTGGTGGGTTTACTCGTGCTGGATAATTATCAAGAAGCTTCGCCGACCTTTGATGAGGGGAATGAAATCATTTTATCGATTCGTAAAACAATCAATGATTATGCGGAAAAATATGGCTTACTGTTAAAGAAGTTTAGAAACGATGCATATATCATTTTCACCAACGATGCGCGATATATCAGCATGTATGAAGATCGCTTTACCATCATCCAAGACATTCGTGAATTAACCAAAGATCAACGTATTCCGATTACCATTTCGATGGGTTTTGGATTAGGTTTCCCCGATGACATCCTTCGCATTTACGACATGGCAGGAAAAGCTACGGATATTGCCATTTCTCGTGGTGGCGACCAAGTGGTCGTAGATGAATACGGTAAAGACTTATATTTCTTAGGCGGTCAAACGTTACAAAAAGAACGCAAAGGTGGCAACGTTAAATTTAAAGCGGACGCGGCGTCGGTGATTAATTTAATTCAACATTCTTCTCCTATTTATATCGTTTCCCATTTAGACATGGATTTAGATGGTTTAGGCGCATGTTTGGGAATTAAGTCCATCGCCGATAAATTTAAAAAAGAATCCTATATTATTTATGATCCTAAACACACGGAAAAGAAAACACGGATGGCATTACAAACGCTTTTCTCTCGTGAAGAGTTATTAAAAATTGTAGTTTCTCCAAAAGAAGCGGGTCGCAAACTTGGCGCGAATGGCTTAGTCGTGGTCGTGGATGTCCACCGCCCTTCGATGACACCTGTCCCGCAATTATTAGAAGAAGCCTCTAAAATCATCGTCATTGATCATCATCGTCGTGCAGAAGAATTTATTTCAAATCCGATTGTGAACATCATTGAAACGAGTGCGACCAGCGCAACGGAACTGGTTACCGAGATTGTGAATATTTACAATTATTCCGTTCCTAAAAAAGAAGATTGGGTTACGATTCCATCGAGTTACGCGACCATCATGTTAGCGGGTGTGTTCTTAGATTCAAACTACTTCCGTATTAAAACGGTCGGTCCAAAAACGTTTGAAGCCTCGCGTATTTTAAAAGAGTTTGGCGCGGATAACGGCGCAGCAGATCAAATGCTTCAAGATGATTTTGCCGAAACCTCCCTCATCACCAAAATCATCAGTACGGCGACGACGCCTTATACGGGACTCATGCTGGCCAAGTCCGATGACAAAGATCTGATTGAAAAAGCCACGTTAGCGAAAGTGGCTAATGCGATGGTTCAAATTAAAGAAATTCAAGCGAGCTTTGTCATTGGACGTATTGCCGAAAACATGGTCTATATTTCTGCGCGTAGCGATGATAAAATAAACGTCCAGTATCTGATGGAAAAACTATCCGGTGGCGGTCACTTTACCGCAGCAGCGACGTCGATCAAAGACACGACGGTCGCCCAAGCCGAAGCACGATTATTAGAGGTACTGGAAGAGTATCAACGCGAAGGTCGCGCGAATGTGACCAAGACAGGAGTGGTTTCATGAAAGTAATTTTATTACAAGCGGTGAAAAACCTTGGAAAAAAAGATGATGTGGTGGAAGTTGCCAGTGGTTATGCTGAAAACTTTTTATTTCCTAAACGTTTAGCAGTGGCGTTAACCAATAAAGGCATTCAAATTCGTGATCAACAAAATCAAGCTGCCGCGAATATCGAAGCTGAAAAAGTCGCGCTTGCCCAAGAACTTGCGGGTCGCATGGGTTCCATCACGCTTGAGTTTAAGGCTAAAGCATCCACCGATGGCCGGATGATTGGGACGATATCGCATAAACAAATTGTGGATGCTTTAAAAACTATCCATCACATTGAAGTCGATAAACGCAAATTTGTGGATGATTTTATCGTGAATGCTTTTGGGTTAACACGCTTACGTATTGAATTACATAAAGGTGTCCTCGGTCAAATTAATGTGAAAGTGATGGAAGAGAAAAAATAATGGCGAAACTTCTTCCTTATAATATTAACGCTGAAAAAATCGTTTTAGGTTCGATGATTGTGTCTAAAGCTGCGCTTGAAAACGCGATCACACGATTGACTGTTGAAACTTTTTATGGTGAACAATCCCCGCATCAATTGGTGTATCAAGCGATCACCAATCTTTATGTTAAAAAAGTGCCCGTGGATGTGCAAACCTTAACCGATGAATTGATTTTACAAAAAAGTGTCGATTCAACCGGTGGAATCACCTATCTGAAGGAATTAACCGATACGGTGTTATCGCTCACCAATTTAGAATTTTATATTAAAATCTTACAAGACCATAAAATTCTACGCGACTTATTAACCACGATTGACGCCATTCGGCAGGACTATAACACCCAAGAAATCGATGAAATTAGTGATTTTGTTGGCTTAGCAGAAAAACGCATTCGTGAAGTCACCGCCAAACGGCGTATTTCTGGATTCCAAACCACCGCCGCGATTACTGAATTTGTTGAAAATGAACTTAAAGAATTACAACGCCAAGATGGTATCAGTGGGATTGAAACGGGGTTTAGAAAACTCGATCAATACACCCACGGTTTGCAAAAAGGCGAAATGACGATTCTTGCTGCCCGTCCATCAGTGGGTAAAACCGCATTTGCCTTAAATATTGCTTATAACGCCACACGACGTAATGCGATATCCGCTGCCGTGTTTTCTTTAGAAATGCCAGCGTCAACCCTAGTTAGACGCTTACTAGCTACCGACGCAACCGTCTCTCTTGATCGCATGCAAAATGGGACGAAGTTTTTAACCGCGACTGAACGCGCGCAAGTTGCCCAAGCGTTACGCAATGTGGCTGATGCTAAATTACTCATTGATGATTCACCAGGTTTGAAACTCATTGATATCATTGCTAAATCGCGTCAATTGAAAGCCAGTACACCTGATTTAGGTTTAATTGTGGTGGATTATATTGGTTTAATTACCAGTGGCGATAAACGTATTGAAAGTCGGCAAGTGGAAGTATCCAATATTTCTCGTCAATTAAAAGAATTAGCGCGTGAATTAAGTTTACCCATCTTGGTGGTGTCGCAGTTATCCCGTGAAGTCGATAAACGTGATACACGTAAACCGATTCTTTCGGACTTACGTGAAAGTGGTTCGATTGAACAAGATGCGGATATGGTGTTTTTAATGTATCGTCCTGGATACTATAAATCCGCAGGTTATTCCGCTAAATCACCCGAAGATCGTAAAGCTCAAAAAGAACAATTTGAAAAAGAAGAAGCGCTCACCAAAGAACAAGGTGATAATGCCCAATTAGTGGAAATCCGCGTTGCCAAAAACCGTAATGGTCGGATTGGTACCGTACCCTTAATCTTCTTTGCCAGTTATGGACGATTTGATAATCCTTCCCAGGATTATGAAACACGCCTTAAAGCGATTCGTGATAGCCAAGGTTACGCTGATTCTTCTGACGATTAAACATGGATTTTTACATTTTAGCCTCGGGTTCTAAGGGGAATGCCACGCTGGTCACAGATGGTAAAACCCGACTCTTGATTGATATGGGTTTAACGAAGAAAGCGTTTGAAGAAGCGCTTTTAAAAACGCCTTATCGGTTTCAAGATATCGATTATGTTATATTCACCCATGAGCATAGTGATCACGTCAAAGGGGTTGATTTTTTCCCCATTGAAAAACGCTTTGCCACCAAAGTCACCACCCAAGTCTTACCACATCAAACCTTGAAACATTATGAAGAAATGAATATCGGTACGTTCATGGTGGTTCCGTTACCGATTAGCCATGACGCGAAAGATCCGATTGGTCTTATCATCATCAGCCAACATGATCGTTTGGTGTATATGACAGATACCGGTTATATTTCTGAAAAAAATATCGCCTTGATGAAGCATGCGGATTATTACATTATCGAGAGTAATCACGATGTTAAAATGCTGTTACAAACGGAACGTAGTCAATTATTAAAACATCGCATCTTAGGCGATACCG
>JBIIRB010000032.1:0-7790 GCA_044341785.1 Bacilli bacterium
TTGCATCGGTGTAATGATCCATCGTGTTAGGACGTTCCGTGGTTTCCCAATCTGCTGGGTTGGTCTTTGAAAAGTCCACAATCATGCCGCGCTTACCATTAATGCCCGTGGAATAAGCATAAGGATCGACGACTTCATGGGCGATACTGCCATTGTTGACGAGGAATGTATAGTACACACCTTCTAAGTCGCCGCTGACGATGACTTGCCATGTGCCTTTTTCATAAGGGACTAAATCATGAGTTGCATATGGAACATCGACACCTGCGACGTCTTGATCATTCAGTTGATTGGCGGTGTGTCCTGCGGCGTATAAATTCAATTGAACGGATTCACTAATCGGAGCCCATAATCGAAAGGTTGTACCTGTGGGACTATAAATCGCCCCTAATTCTCCTTCAAATCCGTAGGCATCATTAAAGACGTCACTATTGTAAATGCCATCAAAACCAACATTTAGCGTGGCGGGTTCAGCATCCCCAAAGTCGACTTCAAGCACATACTTCTTAGTGAGGTCCACATTTTCACTAATATCAAAGGAGCCGTTCGAACCGCTGAACGTGAAATTCGATTTTGATAAAGGAACATCATCCGCGGTTAAGGTGACATTTTCAGCAATCACGGATTTAGTGGTTGAAAAACCAATCGTGTTTTCGTCAGTAAAAGAAGTCGATAAAATCTTATGAGAAATATCAGCTTCTTCTAATGAATAATAAATGGTCGGTTCATTTTGGACTAAGTAGATAGTGACTTCACCGTTATCATTAGGGTTTGTTAAATCCACAAAACGATCAATCCCAACATCTTTTTCTACCCATTCCCCTTTACGGGCGATGAGACCAATGGAGGTTGAACCTTCTAAGGGTGAACCTGCTAAGGTAAGCGTTAAAATTTTACCAAACCCGGTTTCACCATCAAAGTCATAAGCGCCACCGTTTCCTGCAGTAGGTTGATGAGGCCAAAGCCATAGATCCCAGTCGGTATAGTTACCATCAAAGCGATAGTAATTCACAATCAGGGTGGATGTCCCTTCTGCTTTCACGGGAATGATTTCGAACGTCATACCCAACGACGATAAAACAGCAATTCCTAACAAAAGGGTGCGTTTCAATAAATTCATAGTTTCTCCTTATGATGACTAATTTAATTATAAAGGAAAATAGATTGTTTTAACCCTAATTTTTATTTTTTAACCCATTTTTTTGTGGTCTTCGATTTCGTGCTTACCTCGATTTGTGTAAATTGCCGGGAAACGTCCCCTTTTGATTGATGGATATGTTATAAGTTGTTAGGGGGATATTTCACATGGAAGAAAAGCTCATTCAAATGGATTTAGAAGCGTCTCATCTATCGATTGAAGACCAAGATAAGCTACATAAGATTCAGTATTATTGGAATCAATCGAGCACGTATGGCAAAATTGATTGTTTACTCGCCATGCTTCACCCAGGAACCACGGATGTGGTCGAGGGTTTTGTTGATGAAATCATTGATTCTTTGGCGCATTATCCTTATGGGAAAATAAGGGAACGAGAAAAGATGGCGCAGTTTTTATGGGATCGATTGCGCGATGAAGAACAAATCAAGTTTGTCTTGCAACAAGCGGGTTACGCGCAAGACGAATATGCGTGGATGGAAGATCATATCGATACCCTGGCAACTTATTTTAAACTCGATAAAAAGGCAAAGGAATGGCTTCATTTTAATGGTTTTCCACTTCACGTTAATGATTTCTATGCTGACTTCTGGACTCAGTTTGGTCGAACCATTCATGAACATTTGTTTTCTTTTTTACAGTCTAAAAATGTTCACTATATCCAAGAATTAAGTTTGCATGCGATGTTTGAGTTTTATGATGCGCATGCAGAAAGAGCAATTTACTAATGAAAAAGACATGGTTACCCCCACTCACATTTCTCCACGGTCGATTACGAGTCATGCATGGTGATATCACCCAAGTGCGTGATGTGCAGGCGATTGTGAATGCAGCGAATATTTATCTCACACCAGGTGGTGGGGTTGATGGGGCGATTCATCAAGCCGCGGGACCTGATCTTGCCCAGGCTACAAAAAAGATCGGCATGATTGAAACCGGTGAAGCGGTCATCACTTCAGGGTTTCAGTTACGAGCTCCTTTTATCATCCACGCGGTCGGTCCAATTTGGACGAATCACGATCCCAAGATGCATGCTCTATTAGTGAAAACCTATCAAAGCATATTTACATTGATGAATGCACATCAGATTCAAACCGTTGCCATTCCTAATATTTCCACAGGTGTGTATGCTTTTCCTAAAGTATTAGCAGCGCATATCGCGATTAAAACGATCTTGGAAAATCTAAAAGAAAATCCAAGCATTGAACGGGTTGATTGCTATTGTTTTGAAGATGATAATTATCAAATATACAAAGAAACGTTAAGTCGAATGCTCAAAAACTAGTCGATTTGAGTGCTTTCAGGAGAGGTAAAGTTAAGAAATAACGAAAACGGAAACACGAAGAGTGATAATACAAAACTTAACGCTAGCGCTATTCCTCCAAAGGCTAAAGCAACTCCGATTCCGATAAAGAATAAAGCAATCTTAGCTATTATTAAAAAGATGAGGCCATCGATATCAAACGAAAAGATAATGCCAGGCATGGTTACAAAACCCCAACTGGTGACTTCCATAAAGAATCTATTTAAAAAAGTGTTTTTCGCTATCATCGTGAATACGAATGCGAATATCACGTATGTGATGATTAAACTACCATAGAACAATGCGACATTACCTTGAAATAGTTCATTGAATCCTGTGTATAAAAAAAATGCCGAAAATAAAACACTTAATGCGATTCCCCAAAAACGATTGCTTTTTGTTTTTTCTATTTTTAACTTTTTAATGCTTTCAATTCTGTTATTCTCACAATTTTGGCACATGACTCTTGTGTGGCGAGTTCTACCGCTCATGTAACCATGCCGATGGATAGGTTCGCCTTCAAGAATTGGTTTATTACATGTTTCACAAACACCGATTTGCCTTCTAGCATCAATTGTCGGTGCTGGATTGACGTGCTGAATGATGATGGAAGGCGTATTTGGCTCTTTACTTGGTAAAGGCTTATTTGAAAGTAACAAATCGAGCGAAGTGGCAAAAATCTCAGATAACTTTTTTAAAGTTCCAACATCAGGTTCAACAATATCTTGTTCCCATCGTGATACCGCTTGGGCAGTTACGCTTACTTTGTCAGCGAGATCTTTCTGAGTTAACCCGTTTCGAACGCGCAATTCCTTAACTTTTTCTCCTAGAGTCATAATAACTCCTCCAATACTTCAAGTGTAGAGTTTGTCAAGTTAACATTAAAGCAACAAGGTGTGGAAATCGCTCAACAATTTGTTGAGTTTTATCCATTTTAATCAAAAAATGAAAAAATGTATCATTACTTAATTTTTTCTTAATCGTGTTTTTATGATGGCAAATTTTATTACAATCGAAGTAGCATTACGAGAACAAAACCGTGAATCATCATTCCAACAAAACTGTCATATTATCGATTCTCATTACCATGAGTCTATTTTTATTGTGGGCAAGTTTATTTAATCCCTTGTTCTCTGGCTGGTTCAGTATTGTTTTCTTTTTTTTAGGGTTTTATGGGTTGTTGTTTACCACGATCTATTTTCATTATAATCTTCAAACCTTGGATATCTTTGAAAAAATACCAAACATGCATATCAAACATGGAATTCATGTCTTCATACAAAACCACGAAAAAATAGTACGAAATCTTAATTATTTTTATGAACGATTAACTGAAAAACATAAAATATTCTACGGAATTGGACTATTGACGTTAAGTCTAGGCGTGCTTGGTAATACTAGTTTTAATGATGAGTTTGCACTGATTCAAGCACAACAAGCGGTGAGTTCAATTACAGGAGTTTCCATTCAAAATGAAAATCATAAAAATTACTTGATTAGTATTTCGATGCTGAATGATCAGTCATGCAGAGTAATGTATAGTTCAACCACATTGCCTCCCAATGTCTGTTTAAGTAATTTGACTGATCGAGAGCATGTTTGGTTAAGCTCTCGTTTATCCAATGACAATTTTGAACAAGGAGATCTTCACAATATTTGGTTAACCAAAAAGGCAGATAATCTTGCCCGAGGCGAAAAAGCATTTGGTGAAAACTTAAGCGATGCTTTAGTCTATGTGCCTTTAGATGAATGGAAAGGCGACATAGCTCGATCGCTTTTTTATGTCGCGATCAAATACTTTTCTTTTGATAGGCTCATTGAAAGTCATCGGCGTTATTTATTATTAAAAGAAAATGAAAAAGCAGAATACATTCAAATGCTGTTAAGGTGGAATCAACAAGATCCAGTGAGTGATTTTGAACGACAACGAAATCAAGCTATCGAAAAATTAGCGAATCACGAAAACTTTCAAAATCAAAATCGCATTTTCGGAAGAAATCCTTTTATCGACAATCCCCATTTCGCCGATATGATTTGGTGATCAAATTAATCGAAGTGATTTAGATTGATACGCGATCAAGGTGGCAAATCCCATGCCATGAGCAACCACGAGATAAAAGTAACTTAAAGGCACATTATCTACGAGGATACCTGCTAAAGCGGTTGAGAATGGAATGAGCCCTTGAGAAAGTAAATTGATAATGGCGTTGACCCGTCCTAGTTTTTCTTTGGGTACATAGCGTTGGAAAGCAATACCAATTGGTGTGTTGACGAACCTAAATATAATGCCAATGATGATGGCAACAGTTAACATGAATCCGAACATCCAACCAAAAGGTAACCCTTGTCGTAAGGGTCGGTTCACCAAAAGCAGAAGGTATTCCTTATGAAAAGGGAATGCGTTAAATCAGTTGACCATTCAAGTCATCCGAATAATGATTGTTCAATGTAAATCGACTAAATAATCTATTTTCCATTTTTTGCCCGAATAATAATAGCATTCCGCTCTTGCATAAAATTCATACGATTCCGGACCATATTTTTCAATGATTTTTTGAATTGTTTGATGCATTTTCCATGGTAAAGGTGGATACATAAACACTTGCTGTGGTGGTCCTTCCAAAAGCTGTAAATAACTAATCGCGTATAACGGGTGATAAGGTTTCATCCTTGTTCCTCCAATCCAATATTACTCATTTAATTGGAAGAAAGGTCGCTTTAAAATAGACAATAACAATGATGATTTCAATCAATAAAATGAAACATTTCATTCGCTTAATCAAGGATGTCCACTCTGTTGTTATTTGAGATGGACAAAAATTCTATAGTAATGTTTTGTGCTTAACTAAGCGATGAATCATCCATCACACACGATAATATTTTAAGCGGGATTGGGGGTAGTTTTATTGATTAATATGAAAACGTACTAGTTTTTTAAATTACCGATGGGAACAATCCAGACACCATCTTCAGTTTGGTACCCTATTCCAGTTGCCGTTAAAACCATTAAAAACGATGGTTTTTTCATTTTATCTGTGTTCATTTTATTGACCAGTCGTTTCAAGTTTTCAACCGCCAAGGGGATATCTGATGGCCCTAATTTGACTTCAATAGCACCCCAACGACCATCATCAAGGTGAATAATGGCATCGACTTCTAAATTGGTGTTATCACGATAATGGAAAACGTTACCTTCTAATGCATCGGCGTAAATTCTCAAATCCCTTAAGCATAAACTTTCAAATAATAAACCGCAGGTATGAAGATCACCAAGTAAGTCATCAGGGGAAAGACGCAATGCCGCTGCTGCAATCGAAGGGTCTACGAATTGCCTAATGGGTTTACTTCTTGCCCGTGTTTTGCTTCTAAAATTAGGGTTCCAAGCCTCAACCTCTTCAATGACAAATAATTTTTTAAAGGCATCGATATAATCAACCATCGTGATCATGGTCATGGTCGATGACTCGTCGCTTTCGTTGATGTCCATCAGTATTGTGGTGAGTTTTGCCGGCGTTGAAACATGTCTTGCATAATGTTTAAGGACGGCTTTTGAGCGGATAACAGAACGATTCACTTGATCAATGTCTTGAATATCATATTGCGTTAATGCTTTTACATAGTCTTTAGCTTGTTGAAGGGCAATTTTTTTATCCTTTTGAATCGATAATGGCCAGCCCCCTCGACAAATAAGAAATCGAATATCCTCAAAAGTTAAGGGTGAAGTAAAGGTTTTTTGTTTTACTTGTTGATTAAACAAATCTCTTAAAGAAAGGTCGCCAGTAGAATCTAAAGATTCAAAAAGACTCATAGGTCTCATTAACACAGAAACAATTCTTCCTGTCCCTGTATGGCTTGTTTTTGATAATTGAAGTGGTGTACTCGATCCAGTCATGATAAATTGGCCAAATAATTGTCGCTCATCAACCGTTTGACGGATCGCATCCCACAAGGCAGGTGCGATTTGCCATTCATCAATCAAACGAGGTGTTTCCCCTTTCAATAATTCTTCAGGTCCAATCGACGCTAATGCTAAATACTGGTTCTTGTTTTTGGGATCCTGCATATTTAAAACGCTTTTAGAAAAGCGTTTAGCAGTCGTGGTTTTACCACACCACTTAGGTCCAACAATGAGTAAAGCTCCTTTAGTTTTTAATCTAAAATCAATGACTTCTTCTAATAAACGTTTTTTATAATTTTGGTTCATCATTAATGGTTATTATACAAATATACTATATGTTTTGCAAGTTTTTAACTATGGTTTTTGCAAGTATTCTACTATGCTTATTAAAAATGATGGTGGTCTAGTTTTTAATATGTAGTTGTTTATATTGCGGTGATTTAAGTTAAAAGACGGATGTCCGCTCCGTTGCTGTTTTTAGACTGAATAATCTATTAGATCAATTTTTTTGTAATAAACCAAGAGATGGACAGTCCATGTGTTTAGATATTTTTATAATAGTTAAAATAGTTTCGTTTATAATAAAGTAATGAAACCAATTTTGAAATGGGCTGGTGGTAAGAGACAATTATCATCATTAATAATTCCTTTGGTTCCAAAAAATATAAATAAGTACTATGAGCCTTTTTTTGGTGGTGGAGCAATTTTTTTTGAACTATCTCCTAAAAAATCAATTCTTAATGATATCAATGGAGAGTTAGTCAATTTATATAATGTTTTTTTGGACTCAAATTTGCTTGAAGAATTTATTGTGCTCCTTAGAATTCATGAAAAAAATAATTCTAAAGAATATTTTTATAAAATCAGGGAAATGGATAGAATACCTGATTTTCAATCTCTAACTAGATTAATTAGAGCTGCAAGGATTTTATATTTAAATAAATCTTGTTTCAATGGTCTTTATCGAGTCAATAGCGATGGTTATTTTAACGTACCTTTCAATAATGCTGATAAAGTCAATCTTGTAGACGAATTGAATTTTCGGGAAATTTCTAGTTTCTTTGCATCTAATGAAGTTACTTTTCATTCAGAAGACTTTGAAAAGGTAGTATCAAATTCAAAAAAAGGTGACTTTGTATATTTTGATCCACCTTACGATGTCATTCGCGATAAACAATCCTTTACCACTTATGCAAAAGAATCGTTCGGAGAAAGTGAGCAAATAAGATTGGCAAAAGTTTGTACTGAATTAGATAAGAGAGGCGTTCGTTGGTTGTTAAGCAACCATAACACTCCCTTAATCAACTCCTTATATAGCAAATTCAACATCAATGTTATTCAAGCAAGACGTATGATTAACTCAAAGGGTAATCAAAGGGGTCATGTTGATGAAGTCCTTATTAGAAATTACTAAATTAAAACCTTTTTGGCAT
>JBIIRB010000033.1:0-7760 GCA_044341785.1 Bacilli bacterium
ATTGTTTTGATGAAGTCCTTTTCTTGGATTAGCTTTGTATTGAATGGCAAGGGACCATCAATGTTTAACTCACATCGATCAGAAAAAACGACTAAATTAATCAAGGGAAGATCAATAAAATCAATGGCTTGTTGAACGGGAGTGATGTGCTGTTGGTTTTGGAGGATAGGGTTATAAATCATATGTTTTTCATCCATATCTTTCAAATAATTCTTTCGATAAGAACGTCCATATTTTGTATAGGATACATACTTCGATTTAACTGACTTAACATATTGTAAGATTTGTGTCCAGTTTTTAGAGGATATTGGACCCGTCACAATACCTTTGTAATCTTTTGCTTCAATGACAAACAAAGCTTTTTTTGTGATTAGCATAAGATCAATTTGTGTCGTTTTTAAATCCTTACCCAACATATAGTTCAGATAAACATGATTCGTAGGGAAATGATGGGTTAATCTTCGATAAAGATATCTTTCAAATTCGTTAGTATGATCAAAGTTTGCATGAAGGGTCCCGATTTCTTTAGGTTTTTTAGACAGGATGATGATGAATAAAAAAATAAGGATGGTGGGAAATAAGATAAATAGTAAATGAATGAGCATCGACATCATTAAATTATTATCGCATGAAAAATAAGGGGGCTCATCTTTCAATTTTTTTCGTCCAAAGTACTGTATTTTCTTGCGAGTTTTTGAGTATGCGGGTGTACGTCGTACTTCGTCATGATGGGATGTATTCCGATGACCAGTTCAAGCAGTGAGGTGTTAGAAGAATTCGCCATACCCTGGGATACCAATGGTAGCTCACTCACCAGCACGATCAAAATTCTATACGGACAAACCCTCACCAAACTGACGCCACAGACCAAAATATAATTATTAAACTTATAAAAATTACTGTCTCTGATCGATGATTAGATTTAAAAGATGGGAGTTTAATAAAAACCATCAATACCTATATAATTGTTATATGAACCGAATTTTTACTCTCGTTTTTTTACTAAGCTTAGTTCTTCTTTCAGCTTGCGCTCCTATTCCTACTGATGGGGATATTAATCCACGTGAACCGAATAAGAATGATGGTCTTCCTACAATTCCCATGAAGGAATATACCGCTTTTTGGTCCGATGAAAGTCGCATTGATTTAAGGTTTGAAATGACTCCAGCCAATCTTCAACATATGAGTGATGCAGGGGCAATCAAAAACGATATTCGTAATGATATTTATTTTCCTATGACACTTCATTTAACGTTGAATGAGGATGTGTATTTATTGAATGAAGTTGGACTCCGTATCAAAGGAAATATTTTTTCACGCTTTCCTATCGCAGAAGACGGTCAATTGATTGCACCTTCTGGGTTTAAACTGTCATTCAATGAAACCTTCAGTGAACCCTATTATGAAGATTATGGTTTAAGAAAAACTTGGACCGATCAAGATCCAGCCTTTGTAAGACGAAAAGACCGAACCTTATTTGGCATGGATAAACTTGATATGAAATGGAATCGCAGCGCGGATCCTTCCATGATTACTCAAGCGTTTTCTTATCATTTATTTGATGCCTGGACACCCATCAGCACTCAATCCACATTAGGCACAGTAGCGTTCACCTTAGGCGACACCACCACGAGTGTCGGCATCTTCATGCTCAATGAGGCGATTGATAAAACGTTCATCAGACGTCATTTTAACAAGGCTGACGCACAAGGTGATTTGTATAAAGCCTTATGGCCTGTGGATTTGAATATGATCGATCCAATGGGAAGACAAGTTTTATTCAAAGTCGGAAACAATTATCGTGTCAATCCTGAGGTGGTGGGTGTAGAGAACACCTTCATCAATTATCACCCCACGTATGATTTAAAAACCAACAAAACTACATCCAATCACACCCATTTGATTCGTTTGATTCGTACGTTAGCCACCTCAGGAAACTTACCCCTTAATGAACGACAAGCCGCACTTGAATCCGTGGTCCATATGCCATCCTTTTTAAAGTATGCTGCGGCTTCATATTTGATGGGCAATCCTGATGACATGCGCGCGAACATGAATAACACGTACATTTATTTTCATCCCACCACTGGGCAAGCTTATTTCATTCCGTATGATTATGATTGGACTTTAGGATTAACTTGGAGTGAAGACCTCAACATCCAGATGAGAACGGTCAACCCGCTTTATCATGTTAGTCCGGTCCATGGACAAACCACGCGTAATCCGTTGCTTTGGTATGCATTTTTAGATGCCGCTAATGATCAAGATATGAACATTCAGTATCCAGTTATTCCGGAATTCCAAGCTAACTATCTATTTTGGGTTTATACGTGGAAAGAGGATGAGGCATTTTCCATTGCCAATTACCAAACCATGTTTCTTCGTTATCGAAATACCTATATGGATGATCAATCGGATATCGAGTCCTATTCTTCTTTTATCAACATCAATCGATTTGTCGCCCATCATCAAGGCATTCTTCAAACACTGAATACTTTCTTTTGAGTCCAGATGAAGCCTAGTAGAACGAGCAATCCAAGGACACTTGTCCATTTTGTCCAAGTCATGCTATTCCAAGAACTAATTGGCTGGAATCCATTCATCGGTAATGGAGCGTAACGTGATTCTAAAATTGTCCAGAGATCCGAAGCAGTGATACTGCCATGCTGAGATAAGGTATAACTTGATAATGAAGGAACTAAACTCAATGAGTCTAAATAATCATATCCCATTGTCATTCCCACATAAGTATCTTCAATACAACTTTCAGAATCATTAAGCATCGATGAAAAGCTAGACGCTAATTCGGTATTACTTAACGGGGCACCGTAGATTGCAAAGTAGTGGAATTCAAGATAACCTGGTTGTTCTAATGTATTCGTGTATTGCATTTGAACGCGGCCAAAGACAGGATACTCAAAGTGGAATTGGAGACGACCCGCTTCAAGCGCCATCGTGGTCACCGTTGAACCTAATACCGGTACTTCACTATCATTCAAAGTATACGATACGGGTTTGACACCACCGACATTCACGGTGATGGTGCTCACCGTTTGAGTATACACATCCATACGAATCGTTTTGATACCATTAACGGCTTGATCATTGATGACGGGTTGAATGATTTCTTGACTTTCAATTGTCACCTCTTTGGGTCCATTCATGGGTGCATTATAACCAAAACGTAATACACTATTCACCAATCCAAACCGTCCATTATCACCGAATGGATCATCGGCTAATGTGGTTAAAGACCAATCCATAGACTGAAACGGTTCAATGGCGTTAGTTAAGTTATCTATTTCGTTGGTGATATTTCCAAATACCGGAACAATATTAGCGGACCAATCTTCTGTACCATTTAAAATATTGTCAAACATGGAAAGGTTTTCATAAACTACTGTGATGGTGTAGGTTTCAATCACTGGATTGTTGTGAATCGTATAGGTAACATCGACGTCAAAGGTGCCTAGCGTTGTTAAGATGGTTCCTGGAACCAGATCCGTGGTGAAAGTGCCATCGATGATTGAGTTTTCATACACAGGGTAGGTATCACTACCTAAATCCCATTCTCCAATGACGGTTAATCCGAGAACGGAAAACAGTTCACCACGAACAAACAGCGTGCCTCCTGATAAATTTAATTGTTGAAAAGTTCGTGGGAGAATTGTAATTGCGACATCATCTTCATAAACATCGAAACCGTCATCATACGTCAGTGTATTAATGGTTTGATCAATTAACAAAGCGCCATAAGGAACGCTACGGGTATATAAAGATTGACTCAATGGTGATTCATCAGGATTCGGTGTCGTTGCGTTGTTATAAAGTGGAAACACAGAAATATTACTAATGTATAAGTCATACACATAGATGGGAATATTGGATTCATCAATCGCAGCAATGCCTGTAAGAATCAATGGAATGTCGTTAATAATCATCGAAACAACATTGCTTTGCGTGCCATAACCAAGTGGGTCGACAAATCGATAATATAAGTCATACGTGCCAGCTTCACTAAAGGTATGCCCTGAACTTATTAACGGAGAAAACGTGTTGGATAACGATAACGATACACCTTCGTCTAAACCCGTTTTCACAACCATGTCGCCGCTTGGACGATAAAGATAATGGGCATGAAACGTAAAATCTGAAAAGATAAAAGGTTCATCCACTTGATAACGTCCGATATGTAAAAAACCAGCATCATCAACAGCATTCAACATGGCACGTAATGAACCCGATACACTTAATGAAACATTTTTCATCGCCGATTTGCTCACTTCAGAACCGAAGATTAAAGCAAAGCGCACTTGCGATAATCCAGTTAATGTACTCGTATCGGTGTAGGTTAGTTGACCTGCTGAGGCTAATGCCATCGATTGTTTTAATGAACCGAGAGTTGACCATGATTCACTTGCACCCCCTGTGCTATAAGCTAGAAAACCAGAATATAAACTATTATCGCCACCGGTTTCCCATGCCCATGTCACGACCATCGAGGCAAAGTTTGTTAAATCCATATCGGCGTTCATCCGAATACCATATAAGCGTTTATTGGATGTAAGATTGGTCGTGGTTGCTAAGGACAAAAGACTCGGTGAGCCATAACTAAATTCACCAGGATTAATACCAGTTAGAGTTGTTGAATTCGTATGACCAATACGAACATCATTAGGAGGAACTGCCGTGTTTTTTCCAATGGAAATGGTCATCGAATGGCCTGGGGAATTAGCGTCATTTAAAACCCAGTTGGTGGTCACCGCCACATTGGTGGTCAGTCCAGCATCGGTACTAGAATAGAAATCGTAAATGACTTCAGGGGTTGCAAAGGTTTGATTAATCGAAGGGGTATTGATCGCCACCACTGTGGCAAAACCTAATGCAAAAATACCGCTCCATAACAGTTCTTTTTTGACATGAATGGCTTGCATAGAAACCTCCTTGATGAAAAACTTCATCTACTTTTCTATATTCAAAATAGGTCAAACATCTTAATGATTCGTTAGTAAACAGTGAAGATTAAGTTAATTCTAATAATCTTTGTTAATATAAAATTAATAAAAAATAAATGAAATGTTAATTTTGATTTAATAAAATATTAAAAATGTTCAATCAAAAATTTATTTGTTTAATGTTGCCATCCATCACATAATCTTATGTTTGCAAAATTACTTCTCATCGAAAAAGAGCCACGACACATCCAATGGGTCGAGGAAGCCCTTGATCAAGAAGAATTTCATCTTACCTCCATGAATGACGCTGAAGAATGCATTAAAAATTTAAAGCAAAGTCATTTTGATGTCGTCCTTGTCAATCCCGAGGTGCTGCCACAAGAAAATATCGTTCGTAAAATTAGGCAGGTGAGCAATGTCCCTGTCATCGTCTTGTCAACTAAAAATAAGGAAACTGACATTGCACTTCACTTAGAGGAAGGCGCAGATGATTTTATTCCTATTCCTTTTTCTAAAGTTGAAGTGGTCGCGCGTATTAAATCTTTACATCGCAGGGCAAACGGCTTTCAAACAAAGAATCTTCAGGAATTCTACATTCATCCTTATATGATTAATGCTAATTTATTTGAAGTATTTAAAGACAATAAACCTTTGAAACTAACCAAAGGAGAATTCAATATTCTTCTTCTGTTAGCCTCGAATCCCAATAAAGTTTTCACTAAAGAAGAAATCTACAATCGTATTTGGAAAGATGATTATTATAATAATCAGAACGGCCTCAATGTTCATATCTTTAACTTACGAAAAAAATTAGAAATCAATCCTAAAAAACCAAAAATTATCTTAACCAAATGGGGCATTGGTTTTCAAATTGGTCCCGGTTATCCTAAAAAGTGATGATGTTTGCTACCGTTGAAATAAGAAACGAATCAGCCAAGATCCCAATAAAAAAATAATTCCGGTCCATAAAAAATACGGTTGCCAAATGACGGTTGCAAGGGCAATGTTATAAATTCCTTGTAAGGCTGTATAGACTGTTAACGTAGTAACACCTGAATGATAAAGATAGGTAGAAACGGTATATGATTTCTTAATGATTTCTTTTCGATTGTTCCAATCAAGTATGATTGAAGGAATCCATCCAAGTGTGAACGGAACCATAAATAAAAACACCAAGAACCATTCAAAGACACCTGGAACAAACGACAAGTAAATCAAACTAAAGAGAATAGAAAATACAGTCGCTAATAAATACATCCAACTCGTTGGGGTGATCCAATTAATGTTCATAACCGATATAAATGATGTCACTGATCGATCGTTCTGAGATGGTTGAACCTGAATTGGTAGGCTTGTTCACTAATCGTCCGTTAAACCACATGGTTGCTGAACCTCCACCATCTAAGTTATACGCAAGTTGAGCGCCATATTCTTCAAACACAAGCGCAAGTTCAAGTAAGGATAAACCATCACTTTCACTCGTCCTACCATCCGAGGTCACAAATAAATACGTATCATTATCCACTTGACCCATCGCGGTTCTTGGATTGCTTGCTAATTCATACGGAACTTTACTTGAGGCATCCACGCGTAAGGTGGATTCACTAATTAAAGTAGGTCCAAACGACCACACTTGCCAAGGAAAAAGGGCTTGTAATTGAGCACTCGTTGTTTGACTTTCTCGAATCAATCTTAATGCCCCTTCATCATCTAAAACAATGCCGGTATCCGCAGAGCTAGGACGAGGAATCGTACGATACTCAATTCCATTACGAACCACAAAACCGACTTCTCTAAAACCATAGTAATCCCCGTTAATGGCAAGAATAGCGTTTTTACGCGTTGCCATCACGGATGTTTTTTCATTAAAATTTCGTCCATACGTATCTTGTCCAAATGCAGCTTTGATTAAACGATGGTTTTGGGTATTGATTGTTGCAACATACACCTGGGTTTGAAACCTTCGGATCGTATCAATTTCAATCGAAACTTGATCATCGATGTAACTTGTTTGCGTCACAACTGGCTCGGTATAAATAGAACTTAATGAGGTGGAAGATATCCATTGGCTTCCTTCCTGGCCTGACCGCGCAATCACAAACGTATCTAATAAAGAATAGGTCGTAGCAAGGCTAAGGGAAATGGTAAATAAAACTGGATACGATAACCAATTAATTTTCATAGGAAAATACCCAACGCTTTTGTATGAAAAAGGAAAAAATAAATAACATCATATCCACTCCTATTTTGATCATCCAAGGTGTGAATGGCAAGACCAACGTTAAAAGTTGAACCGTGAATGCGCTTAATCCCATGATGACAAGAAATAACACACCATATAAAGGAAAGGATTGTTGAAAGGTTTTATGCGATGCAAAGGTAAACCAACGATTCATGCTGTAATTATAAATTCCTGAGGTGAATCTCGCTAGGACGGTGGCAATGACAATGGGATACCATATGACCGAAGATAAAGTTAAACTCAAAAAATGAAATAATATTACATCGAAGATAAAACTCGTGATGGCCACGAATAAAAACCGTAACGGTTGTTTCAATAACGCTAAGTAAATACGCATGGAATCTTGAAGCGGTTTAAATGAACTAATCGCGTGGTCTTGATGATAAATCGTGGCAATCTTGACTTCATGAATCAACACTTTCTTTTGTGTTGCTACCATGAGCATCATCATTTCATATTCATAACGTTGATAAGGGATTTTCAAGAGCGAAGGAATGAAGGTCCATGGAATACCTCTTAATCCGGTTTGTGTATCGGAGACACGCACACCACTGATAAGAGAA
>JBIIRB010000007.1:0-25337 GCA_044341785.1 Bacilli bacterium
CATCTTATCGAGAATGGCGGACGTTTTTGTGGTGCCATATTTAGCAAAGACTTCTTTAATGATTTCCGATAAATCTTTTGATCCGAACGGCGTTAATAAAGCCCGTTTTGCAAACGCTTCAGGAATATTCGTGCCGCGAGGGACAAAGTATTCTTCTAAATCTGCTTTATAGTTGGCTTTGTTTTTGTTATTCACGAATGGGAAATCATTTGGGAAAATGTTATTAAACATCACTTTTCCTACCGAGGTCATGACATAACCTTGATTCATTTTCGCAGTGAATCCAGTCTTTTTAAACGAAGCACCTGGTAAGGCGATGCGGTTGTGTAAGTGAATTTGACCAGTTTGGAAAGCAAGCACAACTTCTTCGGTCGAGCGGAAAACTTTACCTTCCATCGAAGCGTACATTTCAAACTTTTCTTGTGAGGCCGTGTCACCTTTGGCTTTAGCGGCTTTAGCTTTGGCTAAATAATCTTCTTTTGACTGTTCAATGGACAAATAATAATTACCGATGACCATGTCTTGTGAAGGCGTAGCAATCGGAAGTCCATCTTTAGGACCTAAAATATTATTCGATGCTAGCATCAATTCGAGCGATTCTTCTTGAGCGGCTTTACTTAATGGAACGTGAACCGCCATTTGATCACCGTCGAAGTCAGCGTTAAATCCAGTACACACGAGTGGGTGTAAGCGAATCGCACGACCTTCCACTAACTTAGGTTGGAACGCTTGGATACCTAAACGGTGTAACGTCGGAGCACGGTTGAGCAGCACGGGATGTTCAGAAATAATTTCTTCTAAAATATCAAACACGACTTCATCGTATTGATCCACTTTCTTTTCCGCTTGTTTATGCGAATTGGCATAGCCGCGGTCAATGAGTAACGAAGCGATAAAAGGCTTGAGTAATTGAATCGCCATTTCACGCGGTAATCCACATTGATACATCTTTAAATCTGGACCGACTGCGATAACCGAACGACCGGAATAGTCGACTCGTTTGCCGAGTAAGTTTTGACGGAAGCGGCCTTGTTTTCCTTTTAAGGAAGACGAGAGCGATTTTAATTCACGATTACCCGATGAAGATAACACGGGCTTACCGCGACGTCCGTTATCAATTAAAGCATCCACCGCTTCTTGAAGCATGCGCTTTTCATTGCGAAGCATCGTGGAGGGAGCATTCATATTAATCATGATTTTTAAACGGCGATTACGAGCGATGAGACGACGATATAAATCGTTTAAATCAGACGTGGCAAATCGACCCCCATCAAGTTGCAACATCGGACGAAGATCCGGTGGGATGACTGGGAGCACATCTAAAATCATCCATTCCGGACGATTGTTGGATGAACGGAAATTTTCAATAATTTCTAACCGTTTAATGAGTTTAGCGCGACGTTGGGCTGGAGCATCAACCATTTCTTTTTGAATGGCAGCGAATTCTTTATCTAAATCTAATTCTTTTAATAACCGTTTGATGGCTTCAGCGCCTTCACCGAATTCCGCACCTAAATGTTTTTGAATAAAGGCCGTGATCACTTCAAAGTTAATCGGTTCAGCGCGGTTCATGAGTTTTTCAATGAGTTCAGTCGCGCGTGCTTTTTCATAACCGTCTAATGTTTCAATGAATTCTTTGATGACAGCAACAAAATCGACACGACCTGTTTTTTCATCGATGACTTGGCGATAATTTAAAATTTTAGATTGACCAGGATTTAACACAATCAAGGTTGAACCGACTAAATAAATCAATTCTTCTAATTGTTTACCGTTGATATCCAGCACTGTTGCGATACGAGAAGGAATGCCTTTGACATACCAAATATGCGCACAAGGCGTCGCCAATTCAATATGACCCATCCGTTCACGTCGGACATCTTTGGTGATGACTTCCACACCACATTTTTCACACACAACACCGACGTAGCGTTGCTTTTTATACTTACCACAGTGACATTCATAGTCTTTGCTCGGTCCAAAAATCTTTTCACAGAAAAGACCTTGCATTTCTGGCTTTTGACTACGGTAGTTAATAGTTTCGGGTTTTAACACTTCCCCGTGTGACCATTTACGAATGACATCCGGTGAGGCTAAGCCTACGCGGATTTTGGAGATGCGATTAATATCAAACATGGTGATGTTCTCCTTTATTCTTCTTCAGATTCTTCAATCATGGAATCTTCTTCAAAATCCAAGAAAGTTTCTGAGGTGATCGCGCGAATCGAACTATTGATCTTGCGTTCTTCTGCCGTGGCTTCTTTCGATAAGGCTTCCATATCGATTTCTTGATTGGAGTCATCGAATAAGCGCACATCAATCCCTAATGCTTGTAATTCCTTTTGTAAGACTTTGAAGGATTCAGGAATGCCGGGGTTAGGAATTTGATTTCCTTTGATGATGGCTTCATAGGTTTTGCGACGACCGACGCGATCGTCAGACTTAATCGTAAGAATTTCTTGTAACGTATGGGCTGCACCGTAAGCTTCAAGTGCCCATACTTCCATTTCCCCAAATCGTTGACCCCCGTTTTGAGCTTTACCTCCGAGCGGTTGTTGGGTCACTAAGGAATAAGGTCCTGTGGCACGCGCATGTAATTTATCGTCAACCATGTGCACCAATTTAATCATGTACATCACACCCACAGAAATGCGTTCATCAAACGCGTCACCGGTACGACCATCATGAAGCACGGTTTTACCGTCTGGATCGAGTTGCGCTTCTTTCATTAAATCTAAAATTTCTTCGTTCGAGATTCCATCAAAAACGGGCGAGGCGATACGAATGCCAAGTTTCTTACATGCTAAGCCTAAATGAATTTCTAAAATTTGTCCGATGTTCATACGTGATGGAACCCCAAGTGGGTTAAGCATGATATCCACGGGCGTACCGTCTGGCATGAACGGCATATCTTCCACAGGAAGAATACGTGAAATAACACCTTTATTACCGTGACGACCCGACATTTTGTCACCTTCGGAAATCTTGCGCTTTTGCACGATATACACTTTAACCACTTCATTCACACCAGGAGGTAATTCGTTACCTTTTTTACGGGAGAAAATTTTGACATCTAAGACAATACCCGCGCCACCATGAGGAACTTTCAGTGAGGAATCTTTGCCTTCTTTGGTTTTTTCAGAGAAGATAGCACGTAATAATTTTTCTTCGGATGTCGGTTCCGTTAATCCTTTAGGCGTAACTTTACCCACGAGAATATCGCCTTCTTTGACTTCCGCGCCAGGCACGATGATACCCCGGTCATCTAAGAATGTTTTTGCATCTTCATTGGTGGAAGGAATATCACGGGTGATTTCTTCATCGCCAAGTTTGGTTGCACGGCATTCTAACGTATGTTCTTCAATATGAATCGATGTATAAACATCTTCTTTGACGAGACGTTCGGACATGATAACCGCGTCTTCATAGTTATAACCATTCCACGTCATGAACGCGATGGTCACGTTTTGTCCAAGCGCTAAATCACCGTTATCCATGGCAGGACCATCGGCTAAGATTGTCCCTTTTTCAACTTTGTCACCTTTATTCACAATGGCA
Source organism: Bacilli bacterium (assembly GCA_044341785.1). Taxonomy (GTDB): domain Bacteria; phylum Bacillota_I; class Bacilli_A; order RFN20; family CAG-826; genus UBA970. Next base: position 3,559 of record JBIIRB010000007.1, read on the forward strand.
ACATGGTTGATGCACGTCCCTTGGTTAGAGCGATTGAATTTGAGTAATGGGTAAACCGTTTCACGCTTACCTGATTTGACGACAATCTTTTTGGAGTCAGCATAAGTGACCACGCCTTCTTCTTTGGCCACCACCGCTAAACCTGAGTCACGCGCAACGGCATGTTCCATGCCGGTTCCCACAAAGGGAGCGGAAGGTTTAAGTAAGGGTAAAGCTTGACGTTGCATGTTGGCACCCATCAAAGCACGCGTGGTGTCATCGTTTTCTAAAAACGGAATACAGGCGGAAGCGATTGAAACAACTTGTTTCGCCGAAACATCGATATAATCAATGTCTTCAGGATACGCCATGATGTTTTCACCATTAAAACGAGAAACCACTTGTTCATCTAAGAAATAACCATCTTCATCTAAACGAGCGGAAGCTTGAGCGATGATGAATGGACGTTCTTGTTCAGCGGATAAATATTCAGTGACTTCCAAAACGCGTTTATTTTTCTTATCAATTTTGCGATAAGGCGTTTCGATAAATCCATAAGCATTAATCTTAGCGTAGGTCGCTAAGTTCGTAATTAAACCGATGTTTTGACCTTCTGGTGTTTCGATTGGACAAATACGACCATAGTGAGAATAATGGACATCACGCACATCAAAGGAAGCCCGATCGCGCTTAATACCACCTGAACCTAAAGCGGATATACGACGCTTATTGGTCAATTCAGCAAGGGGGTTCGTTTGATCCATGAACTGGGAGAGTGGATCGGTTGAGAAAAATTCTTTAACTTGGGCCGTCAGTGGTTTAATATTCACTAACGCTTGTGGGGTCACTTGTGAAATATCTGAAATGGACATTTTTTCTCGAATCGATTTCGCCATTTTGGATAAACCTAAACGGAAGCGGTTTTGAATCAATTCACCCACCGAGTGAATACGACGATTAGCTAAGTGATCAATATCATCGGTGTCACCAAAACCATCCATGAGGTTCATGAAGGTGGAGAAGGTTGCCACCATGTCAGGGATCGTCACCGTTTCATCTTTAAGATTCAAATCGGTTCCAACGATGGGCGATACGAGTTCTTTTTTATCGTTGTTATAAACTTTAACGAGCGTGACTTTATTCCGTTGATTTAATTTTGAAAACACGGGGATAGTGATTTCGTGTGCGCCCGATTCAAAGAATTTTTCTTCGCGTAATTCTTCAAGTAAATCTTTGGTAATCTTCGTGTCTTTTTTGAAACGAACTTTGCCATTTTTAGCCACTAAATCTTCCGCTAAAATACGGTTTAACAAACGTGTATAGACACCGAGTTTTTTAGCATACTTGTATCGACCGGCCATGCCAAGGTTATACCGTTTTGCATCAAAGAATTTTTGAACTAAGAAATTGACAATACCATCCGCAGTACGGGGTTCACCCGGTTTCATCTTGGAAAAAATTTGTACTAAACCATCGGAAGCACTCAGCGTGTCTGAATCTTTTTCAAGGGTGGTATTGAGCCAAGGACGGTCGCCAAACAATTCTTTCATGATTGTGACATCTTCAAGACCTAAGGCTTTCAAGAAAATGGTGGCGTACATTTTACGTTGACGATCAATACGAACGGATAAGACATCTTTAGCGTCACTTTCAAATTCTAACCACGTGCCGCGCATCGGGATCAAATCTGCTTTAAATAAAGTCTTACCGGTTTTATCAATCGCTTTCGATAAATAAGCGCCAGGCGAACGACGAATTTGCGACACGATCACTTTTTCAACACCGTTGATGATAAAGGTTCCAGAATCCGTCATCAAAGGAAAATCACCTAAAAATACTTCGGATTCCTTAATGTCGCCTGTTTCTTGGAACTTCAAACGTAATGTCGCTCGTAATGGAACTGAATAAGTTAAATCACCCTCTTTACATTGTAAATGGGTGTTAGCGGGACTTTCAAAACGTGATTTCACGTATTCAAGTTTTAAAGTTTCCGCGTAGTTAATGATGGGGAAAATGTCTTTTAAAGCTTCTTCAAGACCTTCCTTAATGAGCCATTGATAACTTTCAGTTTGAACCTCTACTAAATCAGGTAATCCTAATGTCCCCGAGACTTTAGAATAGTCACGGCGGTCATTATCCATTAATGTGAATGAACGAACCTTACCATTTGTTTTTGCCATAGTGTTCTCCTTTATTTCATCGCGCGATAGACATGATAACCGCTTTGACGCGCCAGTCTTTCAACGGTTTTATACTGCTTACGAAGTTCCTTTTCGGAACTCAAGGCACCGAGATCTTTTCGAATCACCATATAGAAACTGCCGTTTTCTTTTAAATGATGGTAACTTTGTTCATACAGTTGATACATCACTTTTTTTCCTGCTCGGATCGGAGGATTCAGAACAATCACATCAAATGTTTCATCGATGTTTTCAAACCCGTCAGACTGGTGAATGTGAACCGAAACTAATCGATTGAGCTTCACGTTGATTTCGGTTAAGGCTATCGCCGCTTCTTTGACATCACTCATCGTCACCGTTAACTGGGGTCGTAACTTGGCTAATGTAATCCCTATCGGACCATAACCACATCCTAAATCAAGCAGATGACCGGATAGTTTTTCTTGTAATAGGGTGTGAATGAGAACGTGGGATCCTAGGTCAAGTCGCGTAGAGGAGAAGACACCTGAAGTGCTTTTTAAAGTGAAGGAATGATTTTCAAACACGAATTTTACGTCATACTCATTAACCTTTTTGGGGGTTTCATTCGTGAAATAGTGACTCAATTCCTTCACCTCCTAAAAGCACTAAAAACCTGCCTTGTAGACAGGTTTCAGATATCAATTAAATAGCGATGTTATTTAACTTCAACTTCAGCACCTGCAGCAACCAAAGCTTTTTTATGTTCTTCAGCTTCCACGGGTGAGATTTTTTCTTTGATGGCAACAGGTGCGCCATCAACGAGTTTCTTCGCTTCCATTAAACCTAAACCCGTGATGGTTTGAACGGCTTTAATGACAGCAACTTTGGCAGCGCCAGCGCTCTTTAAGAATAATGAAACAGAGGAAGGTCCTTTTTTGGTTCCTTCTTCAGCAGCAGGAGCAGCAACGGCGGTAGCAGCAGCAGCGGTAACACCGAATTCGGTTTCCACAGCTTTGACGAGTTCATTGAGTTCAAGAACGGTCATTTCTTTCAGAGCAGCAATTAATTCAACTTTAGTTAACTTAGCCATAATTTTATCCTCCTTAATGGATGTTATGCTTGTTTTTCGACTTTTTCACTCACAGCTTTAACAGCAACAGCAAACTTGCGGATTGGGCCATTGAGCACAGATAAGAACATCGAAATTAATTGTGGTTTTGCTGGCAAGTTCGCGAGAACTTTGACCATAGCACCATCGACAAACTTCCCGTCGATGATTCCACCTTTAACGATGAGCTTCTCGTTGCGTTTGGCAAACTTCACAACGGCTTTAGAGCCTTCAAGTGCATCGGGACTAAACACGAATGCATTAGGACCATTAAGCGCGTCATTCAAGCCTTGGTATCCGAGTTGTTCAGCTGCACGTCTGACTAGGGTGTTTTTATACACACCAAAAGTCGCTTTCATACCACGCAAGGTTTTGCGCAGTTCAGAAAGTTCGGCAACTGTCATTTCGGCGAAAGAAACAATCAGCATTGACCCGCTTTTTTTTGCGAGTTCGGTAATTTCTTTAACCAACGTTTGCTTCTCTTTGAGAGTCGTTTGATTCATACTTTCCTCCTTTTGGATTAGATTTTTATTAAGGCTCTAGATCCAATGAGTCAATCACCTTTGAGAGGTGTACCTCGGCAACATGATTAAGCCACTTGGCCGTTGCTGTCTTTGGTCTTAGGGCTAATAAATGAAGTTAATTAACGACCTTCGAACGTAATTTTGATTGCAGGACCCATGGTCGTATGGATGACTGCGGATTTGAAGAATGATCCTTTAATGGAAGCAGGACGAGCCTTCACTAAAACATCGGTGAGTGCTTTTAAGTTTTCTGCGATCTTTGTCGGTTCGAAACTGACACGGGCAATCGAGACGTGGACATTGGCTTCTTTATCTAATCGATATTCAACCTTACCTGCTTTAATTTCGAGAATGGCTTTAGCAATATCCACGGCGACCGTTCCAGTTTTTGGATTGGGCATTAAGCCTTTAGGACCTAACACTTTACCGTATTTACCAATTTCGCCCATCATGTCTGGTGTGGCAACGATTACATCGAATGCAAACCAGTTTTCACGAGCGATTTTTTCTAACAACTCTTTACCCCCAACGAACTCAGCACCCGCCGATTTGGCAAGATCTACTTTGGTTGTTAAAGCTAATACTTTTTTGGTTTTACCATTGCCATGAGGCAAGACAAGCGTTCCACGAATTTGCTGATCAGCTTGCGTGGTATCAACATTCAAACGGAATGAAGCATCAATCGTGGCATCAAACTTGACAGTCGATGTTTTTTTGATTAATGCTGAAGCTTCTTCAATGGAATAAAGTTTATTTTCATCCACGAGCTTTTGAACTGCGACGAATTTTTTTCCACGTTTCATATGCATGTCCTTCTGTGGTACTAACGAGTTTAAACTCTCCCACTGGGTTTTGATGACTTATTTTTTATCGTCTTCGATGGTGACGCCCATGTTACGAGCAGAACCTTCGATGATTTTCATCGCAGCTTCCAGATCATAACAATTTAAATCAGGCAATTTATATTCAGCAATCTCTTTTAATTTGGCTCGCGTCAGCTTACCGACTTTCGTGGTTTTAGCGTTAGCAGAACCTTTTTCAATACCTGCAGCCTTGCGAATTAAACCACTAACGGGGGATGTTTTGATAATAAATTCAAAAGATTTATCTTCAAACGCCGTAATAATAACGGGAATGATTTGCCCTTTACGATCCGCCGTTTTTGCATTGAAATCCGTGCAAAACTTTGGCATCACAACACCAGCTGAAGCAAGCTTTGGACCTGGTTTAGCTTCCCCACCGGGAAGTTCCATTTTAACGACTTTAGCGATTCTTTTACTCACGTGACGCACCTCCTATTTTTTTAGCATGTCCGTGTGTGGTCAATGGACGAATCAGTCCTTCCACAACCTTGACGTTTTGATTAGGTTTTATCCTAAAAAAACATAATGCTTGATAATTATATAGAGCAGGTAATCGAAATGCAAGGGAAAAGTGCGTAAGATGATTCATTTTAAATAGATAGACATTTAAAAAAGTCAGGTCTATAATATCGCAATGTAGTTTTAAGGAAGGGTTATGCCAACATTTACTAAACACTTATCTCCTTATGTACTCGTGCTCTTGAGTTTCTTGAGCGTGATTCTTTTAGGCACCATCTTATTGGCACTTCCTTGGTCTCATCAAGACGGGATATGGGGTGACTGGATTGATAGCCTCTTTTTAGCGACCTCGGCTACTGCAGTGACCGGCCTTTCCCCCTATCAAGCCATTGCCCAAGAACTAACGATTTTTGGTCAAATCATCGTCCTTTTGCTCATCTCAATAGGTGGTTTAGGCTTAATTACCATATTCACTTTCATCATCATCTTAACCGGCCGGCGTATCGGTTTATTTGATCGCTATGTATTAAAAGAGGTCTTAAATCTTGCTTCCATGGAAGGTGCGGTAAAATTCGTTAAGCGCATCGTTCTAATTACCCTGATTGTTGAAGGTTTAGGCATGATTCCTTATATGTTTGTTTTTGTGCCGGAATTCGGTTGGGTTGAAGGTACCTATCAAGCCTTATTTTTGTCTGTTTCTTCTTTTAATAACGCCGGACTCGATATTTTGGGATCAACCAGTTTACAAGCTTATGTTGACAATCCGCTCATCAATATGAATACAGTCATCCTCATTTTTTTAGGTGGATTAGGGTTTTTGGTCATTAATGACATCTTTTTTGATCATCGCGACGAGGATAAAAAGGATTATTTTACGTTTAAAAAACCTGAAAAATGGTCGGTTTACTCTAAAATTGTCATTCTGACCTCCATTTCACTCATCGTCTTAGGTGCGGTCATGATTTACGTGATTGAACTAGGACATTCTAATGGCGAACTTTCCTTTATGGCAGCCTTTTTCCAAAGCGTCTCCTCAAGAACCGCGGGTTTAGCCACCATCGATTTAAACAATCTTAGTTTTGCAGGAAAACTTATCTTGATGGGTTTGATGTTTATCGGTGCGAACCCCATCTCAACCGGTGGCGGTATCAAAACCACGACTGCTTTTTTAATCTTCATGGCCATCTTTGGGTTCTTTCGTCAAGAAAAACCTCACGCATTTCGACGTTCTTTTTCAGCTGATTCTTTACTAAGATCCTTTATCATTTTTGTCTTATCCATCGTGATTATTTTAGTAGCAACCTTGGTTGTTGAGCGCTTTGAAGCCGGGCAACCGACGAGCAATCCAATCCCTTATCTATTTGAGGTCATTTCAGCTTACGGAACTGTCGGCTTTTCACTCGGTATCACCCCATCCCTAAGCATCGGTAGTCAACTTGTGTTATCGTTAGTGATGTTGATAGGACGAATAGGTCCATTAACGGCTTTTGCAGCTTTTACGGACTCATTGAAAAAAGAAAGCACCGTAGAATACATTGAAGAATATGTTCCGATTGGTTAGGAGGCAATTATGGCAGACAAATCATATGCAGTCATTGGATTAGGACAATTTGGACTTTCCATCGTCAAAGAACTTGCTGGTTTAGGAAAAGACGTCATTGCGATTGATAAAGACGAGGAAGCTGTAAAAAAAGCTGCGGCGTTTGTGCCAACGGCGTTCGTCGCAGATTCCACGAGTGAAAAAGCACTACGAGAATTGGACGTTCACAAAGTCACGCATGCCATTGTAGCCTTTGGTGATAATATCCAGGGCAGTATTTTAACCACTGTTATTTTAACTCAACTCGCCATTCCATCGATCGTCGTGCGCGTTGACGACATCTATTATGATCCCATTTTAAAGAAACTAGGTGCGACTGAAGTCATTCACCCTCAACAAGTGGCGGGGGTATCGCTTGCTAATCGATTAGATGATAATGATTTCTTAGACTTTTATAAATTAGACGATAATTTTTCAGTCGTCAAAATCACGGTAGGTCCCAAGTTCTTTCCTGTCCAAGTGTCTAAAATCGATGCGCGTAATCAATTTAGCATCAACATCGTTTTGCTCATTAAAAACACAACAACGACCGTTCCTAAAGCGGATGATATTATCCAACCTGGAGACAAGATGATTGTGGTTGGAACCAAAAAAGAAATCAATACGTTTGCCGCGGCGCTAAAAAAAGGTTTCAAATAAATCTACGCAAACAAAAAGGACTGGCACGAACCAGTCCTTTTTAATGGATCATTAAACTTTTTCGATTTCCGAGAAATCAACATCAACCGTGGTAGCTCGACCGAAGAAGACGGTTTCGATATTCACAACGCCGGTTTGCTTATTGATGGAAATGATTTTGCCTTCTGTGCCTTCTAAGGGGCCATGGATGACTTTCACTAAATCACTCACGTCATAACGTGCATACATACCTTCATCAATCATGCCCATCCGTTTTAGAATCGGTTCCATTTGTTCAGGTGGAACAGGAATCGGCTTGGTACCTCCACCGGAAGACCCGACGAAACCGGTAACGCCTGGCGTGTTGCGAACCATATACCACGATTCATCCGTCATAATCATTTCAATAAACACATAACCTGGATAAGCATTTTTCTTTTTGACTTTACCCGTTGGGGTTCCGTCTTTAAAAATAGGCTCATCTTGTTCAACCACTACAATACGAAAGATAAAATTTTGTAAATTCATGGATTCAATGCGGCGTTTTAAATTATCCGCAACTTTATTTTCGTGACTGGAATAAGTGGAAACAATGTACCATTGTTTATCGATTTTATTTTCCGTTACGACTTGTTGAGTTTGATCAGTCATGGTGCAATCCTTTCATTACAAACGTAAATTACCAAATGCTTCACGTAATTGTCCTAACAGTTCAGCAACCGCTAAATCTTCGATGGTGAGAAAAAGCGCCGCGAAAGTCGCAATGGATAAAACCACCGTGATTAAAGGAATTAACGTATCCGCTTTGGGCCAACGAACTTTTTTGGCTTCCTTGGCGACATCAGCGATCGATTTTTGAATGTTCATGGTTAGCTCCTTTATTGACTTTGTTCATGTAAGGTTGTCTTATTGCACGTCGGACAATGTTTTTTTAACGCTAGGCGCGTGGTATGACTCATCGATGTGGTTGTTTGATAATTTCGTGATAAGCATACTGAGCATATTAAAATTATTTTTTGTCGCATTCGATGATTATACCTTACTTTTACAATAAAATCATATCATAAGGTAAAAGATTGTCAATCATCATTCCTTCAGTGTTTGATATACCTTCATCAATTTGATCATCTGACGCGAGACTTGTCGATAATTAAGTTTTAGTTGTTGAGCAATTTCTTCATACGAATACCCGAGGGTTCTTAATTGAATCATGACTTTTTGCATGGCATTGAGTTTTAAGACAGGATGATGCAGCAGTTGCTTGAGTCCACCATCATTGCCAAATTTGATGGTTTCATCTTCTTTACCGATTAAATCATACAGCGAAGTACCCTCTTCGATTTCTTCATCAAATGACATCGCCGTGTTTAAAAAATTTTGCGCACCGGTACTATGCCGTTGTAAGGCATGAATGAGTTCTCGATTTAAAATAAAATGATAGTAAGCATCAAAAACAGTCCGTTGTGGATCATAACTATCAATGGCAATAAACAAAGCATCTAACGCAACAATCAATAAGTCATTTTCATCAAGACCGCAATAGCGATTGTCTTTAAGCACTTGATGAATTAACCGTTCTTGTTTGCTTTTCATCCGCTTAGCAAGGATGTCAAACGCCATCGATTCTTTAGAGCGAATGAGAAAAACTAATTCATCATTGGAAATATCTTCTTGAAGCACGGTTATTTTTTGAAAGGAAAGCGAGCGTTGTGTATCCAGCTTAACATGACAGCAGTGGCACTTGCAGCATTCAATGAATTCACTTTGCCGACCATTGGAATTTGAACAACCACATCGCATCGTTCTTTGACTAATCGATGTAAACCTTCACCTTCGGATCCCATGACCAACGCAATCGGACCTTGATAATTAAAATCGCGATAATCTTGTTTTGTTTCTAAGCTCGTTCCAACAATCCAATAGTGTTCTTCTTTTAGTTTTTCAATGGTTTGTGAAAGATTGGGTACAAGAATGATGTTTGCATATTCAAGCGCGCCAGCAGCTACTTTAGTGACTGTTGCATTGACTTGAACTTGTTGGTCTTTTTTGATGATAATCGCCGCAACACCAAAGGCTTCTGCATTGCGAATGATGGCACCAAAATTTTGAGGATCGGTGATGGAATCGATTAAGAGCAAGAGTGGCTGGGGTTGATTTTTAAGCTTAGCTAACGTTGTATTTAAATCCGCATAAACAAAATCATCAACTTCCGCTAAAATGCCTTGATGATTGCCATGAATGTCAAAACGTTCTTTTCCTACCCTTTCTACGGGGATGCGTTTTTGCAAGATGAACTGCTCGATCAATGGATCATGAAACGATTGTAAAAGTAAAACTTTTTTTACTCGGAGAGCGCGTAAAGCTTCCAAGACGACATTCTTCCCGTAAATCCATTGTGCCATGATTAATTCAGTGAAAATCCGAAAAAAGAACCAACTTTAGTTCTCATTGGTGACTTTAATTTCAATTGGTTTAATAATAGATTTTAATTCTTCAATCAACGCAACACTCGTTGCTTTCGACATATAATTGATCGATAAAACAACACGCAAAACTTGCGTGCCTTGAAAATTGATAATTTGAGAAGAGATATCTTTGATTGAAACCCCTAAATGCATCGTGGTGGTGTGAACATGTTTTAAAATCGGCATATCGGTGGGTACAAGCATGATGATTTTAGGGGCGCGATTGTTAGCCATTTTTTCAACTTTTCGTAAAGCTGTCAAAGCAAGCAACGCAATCACCGTCGTAAACGTCGCAATTAAAAATTGACCGGCACCGGAAGCTAAGCCAATCGCCATCACTAACCAAAGCGTTGTGGCCGTCGTCAATCCCTTAATATCAGTTCCAGTTTGAATGATGGTTCCTGCTCCTAAAAAGCCGATACCTGAAACAACTTGCGCTGCTAAGCGAGCAGGGTCGCGAGCGTCATTAATATCACCAAAACCATAAATGCTAACCACCATGACTAAAGCCGAAGCTAAACCTACAAGGATGTGCGTTCTTAATCCTGCAGAATGGCCATGATATTCTCGTTCATAACCAATCATCGCTGTTAAAATCACTGCGACAAGAATGGAAAGTAAAATGAGTAAAAAATTTCCAAATGGAGGAAAGAAACCATTAAGCCAATTGATTAAAATATCATCGATTCCAAGGACCGTGCCTGAAGTGAATATCCGTAATATCTGCATATGAGCCTACTTTCTTTATAGAATCTTCCGATCGAGTAACATTTTTCTGTAAGTGTCCGATGCATCGAATTGTTTCAGTTCTTTTGCTTTTAAATAGTTAGCATAGAGCTGTTTATCTTCAAAGGTTAAAATCGGTAAATTGAAATCTAATCCAAGTATAGATAACATCGCTTGTAAAGTAAAGAATACAGATGATAAGCGAGGCATATCGCTAAGGGTTTTTCTATTTTCTTGATTCAATTCTTTGATCCACTCTTGTACCCTCGTCAGCGCATTGGCGGTATTTAAATCATCCGCTAAAGCAGCGAGGAAATTTTCTGGCGATTTTACTTCATGATGAGCAATACTCAGATTAGCGATTTGTAATCTTAAAGAAACTTGTTTCATCGCTTGATGAATTTTATTCACTTCAGTTTGAGCATTACTGATAATGACGTCACTAAAATTCACCGGTGAACGATAAGGAGCGGCCAAGAGCAAATAACGTAAAACCACGCCACCATATTGCTTGATAAAATCTTTGGCAAGAATAAGATTACCCGTTGATTTTGACATTTTTTCATCTTGTAAATTAATAAAACCATTGTGCATCCAAATATTGGCTAAATGAGTATGATGAAGCGCTTCTTGTTGAGCAATTTCATTGTCATGATGTGGAAATTTTAAATCGAAGCCACCACCATGAATATCAATGATCGGTTGTTGAAATATATGATTGACCATCACTACACATTCCGTATGCCATCCTGGTCGACCCGCGCCAAAACTGGATTGAAACTGGACACCTTGTTTTGTTTTTTTCCATAAAGCAAAATCAAGTGGATCTTCTTTTTTATCATCCCGATCCACGCGAGCACCAGACTTTAAATCCGCAACATTCATTTTGGATAACTGGCCATAATGAGCGATTGAACGGACACGAAAATAAACATCGCCTTCGATAAAATAAGCATATTGTTTATCAATCAATTGTTGAATGAATTGTTCGATTTCATGAATGTGGTTGGTCACACGTGGTGTGTCATCAGGCATTAAGGAAGCGATTGCTTTGACGTTAGTTTCATAAGCTTGAATATAACGTTCAGCAATCACATGTTCCGGTAATTTTTCTGCTAATGCTTTCGCAATAATTTTGTCATCAATATCGGTGTAATTAGAAACATATCGGACTTGATACCCCATCGCAGTCAAAAATCGTTTTAAGACATCAAACACAACAACGGGCCGTAAATTGCCAATATGAACATCGTTATAAACCGTGGGACCACAAACATAAAGTGACACTTCACCCGGTTTAATCGGTTTAAGAATTTCTAATTCGTTTGATAATGAATTAAATAATTTAATTTGCATAAAATGATTATAGTCCTAAACCCTCGTTTAACCAGGTGCGAATATATAGACCAATATCAAATTTTCGTTTGAGTCCTTGCGCATTCATAAAACGAATCATTCCAAAAATGGGTCGCTCTGCCCAAGGTCGATCATGAACTCCACCGATTGCCCAAGCCGTGCCAACATAGCCATTGGGATCGTTACCATCAAGTTCGTACGTATCGTTTAAATGATTGGCGATTGCTAATGCTTGGGCGGGACTTGGTGTCCATTCTAAAATCTTTTTCGCCCAATACATACGCATATAACCGTGCATGTATCCCGTTTTTACCATTTGAATTTGCGCAGCATTCCAAGCATCATCATGCGTTTTTCCCTTAGTTAAGGTCGCTTCATCATAAAGATATTCGCGTCGATCTTGTTGATGGGCGAGTAACGTTTTTTTCGCCCAAGCAGGAAAACCTTCTACTTGATCGTACAAAGGTTGATATAAACAAAAATTATCCGCTAATTCTTTACGGACAATCAGTTCTTCTAAGAAGCTTTCTGAAGGTTTTTTGGATTGTTGAACTGCTAATGCAATCCGTTGGGCACTTAATTGTCCGAAATGCAAATAAGCAGACAATCGACTCGTTGCTTCTTCATTAGGATCATTTCGTTTTTCATAATTGCTTAATCGTTGATCAATAAATTCATGCAATGCTTTCATAGGATTAAATGTTTGGGATTTCGATGGTAATGTTGCATTGATTGTTTTTCCATCATACTTCCAGTTCAATGTTTGCTTACTCACCGAAGGGAAATCAATCAGATACGTTGACAAAGCTCGATGAATTTTAGGTCTTAACGTATAAGCTCCCCATTCAACTTTATCGGAAATAAAAAAAGCAGGACACACATTATGGGCATCGACCTCCATCATAGGGATCAAAAGTTGCCGCGCTAAGAATTCACGCGCTTGTCGCATGTTTCGTAAAGGTGAAAAATCAGTGATCAAAAGCCCTGCTTGAATTTCTTTTAGCAAAGATGGAAGCACGTGTTCGGGATTGCCTGATACCATCACAAACGGAATATTCAGTTTTATACATGATTGCTGAACAAGACTTAACCCTTCTTTCATCCAAACATTGGGACGGTTGAGGATTGCATCTTTGGATTCAGTTAAAGCGGGGTTAAACGTAAAAACAATCACAAGCGGAACGTGAAATTGTTTTGCCCAATGCTGAGCTTCTAATACAGCCCAATTATCATCGATGCGTTGATCACGGTTCATCCAATAAACGACGAGACCTTGCTGATAAGCAATATCATTTAAAAGACGAGCGCGATTTGACCAAGATTTCATGAAAAAATGATACCATATAAACGTACTTATGATAAACTCACAAACCAGCAAACATATTCTTATCATCGGTGCTGGCGTGGCAGGTCTAGTCGCCGCGATTCGATTGTTAAAACAAGGTTTTCGGGTTTCTATTTTTGAAAAAAATAGTCAAGTCGGTGGACGTATGAATCGCCTTGAGGAACAAGGATTTAAATTTGACACCGGTCCAACCATTGTGATGATGCCTGAAATCTATCGCGAAATTTTCGAATATTCTGGTGTCAATCCGAATGACTATATCCCGATGACCTTACTCGATCCCCTGTATCAACTCCACTTTGCGGATGGCACTGAATTTATCGTCTCCAGCAATTTAACTAAACTTATTCCTACTTTAGAAAAGTTCTCGCCCAAAGATACAGAGGGTTATTTACGATACTTATCTGATATTTATGGAAGATACCGTCTTGCACGACAATCCTTTTTAGATCGCGCTTTCAATCGCTTGAGTGATGTAATCAACCCCGACATCATGCTCAAAACGTTACAGTTAAGAACCTTTGATACAGCTTACCGATCGATTTCTAAATTTGTAAAAAATGAAAAACTACGACAGGCACTTTCATTTCAAACCCTCTATATTGGATTATCTCCTTTTGCTGGACCTTCGATCTATACGGTCATTCCGATGATTGAACTCTTATATGGCATCTGGTATATCCACGGCGGTCTTTATACGTTTGCCCAAGCGCTGCAACGCCGCTTCAAAGAAATGGGTGGGGTTTTACATTTAAACAGTTCGGTGGATGAAATCGTCATCACCAATCACAAAGCAAAAGGTCTTCGAATCGGTCAAAAACTCATCGAGGGTGATGGAGTATTGGTGAATGCTGACTTCCCTTATGCGGTTGATCAATTGATTAAAGAAGATGCATTAAGAAAACCTTATCCGTCTAAAAAAATCAGTAAACTCAAATATTCTTCATCCGCCATTACCGTGTATTTGGGTATGAAGAAAAAATACATCATGCCGATTCATCAAATTCGATACGGCAATAATTTTAAACAAAATATTACTGAACTTGATCAAGGAAAAATACCTACTGATCCTGCTTTTTATATTTATTCTCCATCCCAAATTGACTCCACGATTGCCCCTGCTAATCAAGAACTTGTTTATTTACTCATTCCTGTTCCCAACCTCATTCACAATGGGCAAACATTTAACGAAAAATTCGTGGAAAATTATATTGATCAGGTCTTAACAAGAATTGAAAAGATTGCAGGTTTCCAAGATTTTAAAGCAAATATCGCGTTTAAAAAATATCAAACACCTGACACATGGAAGACGCAATATAACTTAATGAATGGAGCTACGTTTGGATTAAAACCAATCTTGACGCAAAGTAATTATTTTAGACCTCAATCCAAAGCTTTACCGATTGAAGGTTTATATTTCGCCGGCTCAAGCACACATCCAGGTGCCGGCATTCCGATTGTGATGTTATCGGCAAAAATTGTGGCCGATGTGATTACGAAAGACTTTCAATCGTGACGATGCTTTGGCTAATCCTTCCACTCATCATCGTGTTGATATTGAGTTGGATGCTCTTGATACCAACGATTGATGCTTGGCGGTGTGAAGCTATAATAAAAAAACATTCCGCTACTTTTTATCAAGCTTTTTCTACGATACGAAGTCGCCAACGCAGAGAAGGCATTTTTGCAGTTTATGCTTTTTGCCGTTATGTGGATGATATTATCGATGAAGAACACGATATACAAAAACTTAAACTAGCAGAAAAAAAACTTAAAAGGTTTGTAAGCAACCGCGAAGCTAATGATTTTCGGTTTCGAGCACTGAAACGAACCTCCAACCTTTTCTATTCCAAGAGCTATGATTTTCAACCTTATTTCGATATGATTCAAGGTCAGCAATACGATAGTAAACCCGTGTTAGTGAAAAACTATGACGAACTGGAGCAGTATTGTGATTGGGTGGCAAGCAGTGTCGGAATGATGCTTTTACCCATCTTGGCACCGCAACAAGAAGTGACGTTAAAACCGTTTGCATTAGCATTGGGCCGCGCTTTTCAAATCACCAATATTCTTCGTGATGTTGGTGAAGATTTTCGGCGTGATCGCATTTACCTTCCTGCGCAATTATTAAGAGAATTTAATGTCAATTTATCAGAAGTGATCGAAGAAAAAATAACCCCAACATTCATTCAGTTATGGGAGTTTTTAGCAGGTAAAGCCGAACGTTATTATGAACAAGCACTCAAGGAAATTAAGGTTTTTCCTCGCGATACACAGTTTCCCTTAGCGGCAGCTTTATTTTTTTATCGTGAAATATTAAATGCCTGTCGTAAATCAAATTATCAAGTGATTCATCAAAAAAATTACGTTAAACAAGAACAAAAAATCACTTTACTTAAACAAGTCAAATCATTTTTGAGTGTATAAAAGGTTTATCGATGAGAGATTTCTTATACGTTGGATTATCATTTGTATTCGTCTTCATGCTTATTGGGTTTTCAACGTTGCTCAAACAATTGAAATGGTTGCCTGATGAAGGCAGTCGCAAATTTGTTCATATCGGTGTTTCGCATTGGATTTTCTTTATCCTACTTTTTGAAAACGTTATTTTTGCCTTGATCCCACCAGTAGCTTTTATTTTATTGAATTATCTTTCTTATCGAAAAAATATTTTTAAAGCCATTGAGCGAAACGGAAAAAGAAATTTGGCTACTGTTTATTTTGCGATTGCATTATTATTGGTTGTCTTATTTACCTTTTTGATTGGTGAAAATAAGGTTTATGCTCCCGCTGCCATCGGCGGTATGTTGGTTTTAGGGTATGGCGATGGGTTGGCTTCCTTAGTGGGACAACGATGGGGTAAGACTCGTTTGTTCAATGGAAAATCTTTCGAAGGTTCTCTGACATTCTTTTTCACGAGTGGAATTATTTTATTGTTGATCACTTGGTTATTCATACCGAATGGAATCTCAAACTCGTGGTGGTTCATACCGTTATCGGCTTTGATCATTACCCTCGTCGAATTATTGACGCCTTTAGATTTAGACAACGCATCAATTCCTATCCTGACGACATCCTTACTTTGGTTCCTCATGCAGGCATGATGGGTGACATTGTTCATCCTTGATGGAGAGAAAAAGGACTTATCTTGAACCTTTTCGTTTTAATGTTTCGATGATTGTGATTAATTCGTTAGCCTGATCAATCATAAAATCAGGTTTTGAAAAGGATAATTCTTCACGGGATACAAATCCCCACGTACATCCCACGGAAGGAACGCGTAGATTGCGCGCAGTTTCAATATCAAACGGACTATCTCCAACAAAGATGGTTTGGGTTAAATCAATCCGAAAACGTTGACAAAAAGCACGCAGTTCTGTGACATCAGGTTTAGGTAATTTACCTTTAACATGCCCTTGCACACCAAGAAATTGATTCGGCAAAACCGTTTGAATCAACGTATGCGTTAATTCATCGGGTTTATTAGAAAAAATAAATGATTGAATGTTCTTACTCTTTAAGTGATTTAAAAGATCAACAATGCCCGGAAAAGGCTTAGAATACGTTAATTGATAATCGCGATATCGAACCATATAAGAGGCTAAAAAGCGATCAAAAAAGGCTTGATCATGGGGATAAGGTTTTAAGATACCTTTGATGAATTCAATCGCCCCTGATCCTAAGACGGCTTTAACACCTTCTTGATCGGTAAGCGGTAAACGAAACTCTTGTAAGGTATCATTGGTTGCCCGAGTCAAGTCGGTTAACGTGTCGATGACCGTGCCATCTAAATCAAAAATTATATATTGAACATGCATAGTTTCCTTGATAAACAAAAACCTTGGTGAAACACACCAAGGTTTGTTTGCTTTATTTATTTAACAAATTCAACGAGAACTTGCTGAGCGTTATCGCCTAAACGATTTACCATCTTTAGCTTGCGCGTGTAGCCACCTTGTCGCGTGGCATAACGTGGGCCAATTTCAGAAAACAATTTATTGAGTGCTAAAATGTTATTTTTAGGATCAGCAACATACGAACGAACCACCGCAGCAGCTAAACGTCGGTGATGGAGCGTTCCCGCTTTTGCATACGTCACCAAGCGATCCGCTAAGGCGACGAGTAGGCGCGCTAAAGAATAGGTCACAACGACTTTTTCATTGACGATGAGGGTGGAAACTAAATTACGTAACTGGGATTTTTGTTTGCTTGTGGTATAAGGCGCTTTGAAGCGAACCCCACCTTTACCGTGTACGTTATCTCTACCTTGTGTTGGCATAATGGTTTACCTTATTGCGCTTGTCGGAATGACAAACCAATCGCGAGAAGTTTTTCTTTAACTTCTTTGAGTGATTTCTTTCCGAGGTTGCGTACTTTCATCATTTCTTCTTCTGACTTTTGTGTTAATTCATACACGGTTTCAATGCCAGCGCGGCGTAAACAGTTGTATGAACGAACGGATAAATCTAAATCGACAATCGTCATGTTGGAGAACTTGTCATCTTTTTCAGCCGATGGTTCCTTCATGATCGACACGTCAGTGGTCGTATCTTCTAAATCGAGGAATTGTTCATAATGGGACATGAGAATACGCGACGCTAATGATAGCGCGCCTTGGGGTGAGATGGAACCATTGGTCCAAACTTCGATAAGCAACTTATCATAACGCGCGTCGTTACCCACGCGGGTTGAATCGATTGAGTAACTGACTTTGGTGACAGGCGTATAGTTCGAATCCGTAGCAATGAGACCTAACTTTTGGGTAAAACGATTCGTCTTATTCCCTTCGGAAGTGACATATCCACGACCATTACGGACGTGCAGTTTCATTTTTAATTTACCACCGTCAACGAGGTTGGCGATGACTAAATCAGGATTCACGACTGAAACAAGTCCCGGAAGTTTGAGATCCGACGCTTTGACCACTTTGGGTCCTTTGGCATCAAGTTCCACCACTTTGGATTCTGTGCCTTCTTCATCAATACGAAGCACGAGTGATTTAAGATTGAGAATGATTTGGGTGACATCTTCTTCAACACCTTCAATCGAGGAGAATTCATGACGGGCACCTTCCACTTCAATGGCATACACCGAAGCTCCTGGTAAGGAACTCAGTAAGACACGACGAAGTGAATTGCCTAATGTGACACCAAAACCGCGTTCAAGCGGTTCAATGGCGAATCGACCATAATTGTGGGTCGAATCCATAAGTTTCTTCGTAAAGCGTGGTTTTTCAAATTGTTTAGCAATATTTGCTGACATAGCATGTTCCTCCTATGCTTTTCTTAACCGCGTGGACGCTTAGGTGGACGGCAACCGTTGTGGGGAACGGGTGTTGAGTCCGTAAGCATCGTGATTTGTAAACCGGCTGCTGCTAAAGCTCGAACCGCTGATTCACGACCAGGGCCAGGACCTTTAACATTGACATCAACCGATTTGATACCTTGATCGAGCGCTGTTTTCGCACACGCTTCACCGACCATTTGGGCGGCGTAAGGTGTAGACTTTTTAGCGCCTTTATAACCTAATGCGCCAGCTGATGACCAAGCAATGACATTGCCTTTATCATCCGAAATGGTGACGATGGTGTTATTGAAGGTGGCATGAATGTGGGCGACGGCTTTGGTATAAGCACGTTTAACTTTTTTCTTACGAGGTGCTTTGGTAACCGGTGCGCCAGTGGCAGTGGTAGTACTCGCAACAGTGGGCTTTGTGTTTTCGTTTGCCATGATGTTTTTCCTCCTTTAACCTTGAACGGCTTCTTTCTTGTTGGCGATGGTCTTACGTGGACCTTTTCTTGTGCGGGCATTGGTTCGGGTACGTTGACCGCGAACAGGCATGCCTTTACGATGGCGGATCCCACGATACGTTCCAATTTCTTGTAAACGTTTAATGTTCATGGCGACTTCACGACGTAAGTCACCTTCCACTTTCACTTTAGCAACTTGGGCACGAATGGCCGTCAATTGCTCTTCGGTCAAATCTTTCACGCGAATATCTTCTGAAACATTGGCGGCTTTTAAAATGCGTTTTGATAAGGTAATGCCGATTCCGTAAATGTATTGTAATGAAATTACAACACGTTTTTCATTGGGAATATCGACTCCGACGATACGAGCCATATAATAAAATTTCCTCCTTTATCCTTGGCGTTGTTTATGCTTAGGGTTTTCGCAAATGACAATGACTTTGCCATGGCGTTTGACCACTTTGCATTTTTCACAGATGGGTTTGACGGATGGTCTAACTTTCATATTCGTTCCTCTTTCTTTTACTTATACCGGAAGGTAATGCGGCCCCGTGTTAAATCATAGGGAGACATTTCAACTGTCACTTTGTCACCAGGTAAGATGCGGATGTAGTGCATCCGGATTTTACCCGACACATGGGCTAAAATGACATGGCCATTTTCGAGTTTGACCTTAAACGTGGTGTTCGGTAAGGTTTCAAGCACGACGGCTTCAACGGAAATTACATCTTCTTTTCCCATTCATTTGCCTCCTTTTTTAGCGTCAGGATTTCCGCTCCTGTTGCGGTCACCACAATCGTATTTTCATAATGAGCACACCATGATCCATCAGTGGTTTTCACAGTCCACTCATCGGCTAATACTTTCGTATGATACGTTCCCATATTGACCATTGGCTCAATCGCAAGTGTCATTCCTTCTTTTAAGAGCGGCCCTTGATTGGGCAACCCATAATTCGGAATAGGAGGATCTTCATGGAGTGCTTGCCCAACACCGTGTCCGGTAAAGTCACGGGGGAGCGAGAAGCCATGCGCCTCGACAAAGGACTGAATCGTATGTCCAATATTACTCAGGGGAACACCTGGTCGGACTACACGGAGCGCTTCGAAGAAACTACGCTCAGTGACATCCACAAGTTTAGCCACGTCTTCACGTACATGTCCAACCATGTACGTACGGGCTGCATCAGCATGATATCCCTTGTAATAGGCACCGATGTCGATGGAGATGATGTCGCCATCCTTGAGCATGTAATTGCTAGGAATGCCGTGAATCAACGTATCGTTCACCGAGGCACAGATCGAAGCGGGATAACCGCCGTATCCCTTAAATGAAGGGACCGCATGAAACTTGGCTAACATCTTTTCGGCCACTTGATCGAGGTGTCTTGTGGTCACACCCGGCAAGCATAAGGTCTTAAGATGGTCGAGTATTTGAGCCACTATCATACCAGCTTCACGCATGATAGCGATTTCTCGCGAAGTTTTGACAACAATCATGACTTCGATTGTTGGACTAAGAACGGCCGAACATGCTTATCAAACAAGAGTTGAGTTTTGAGCGAACCATCAAACTTCGTCAATAATCGTTGTTTTTGATAAAAAGCAACGAGAGGGAATGTTTGTTTTTCATAGGCATCAAGCCGAACGGTCAGCGCTTCTAAGTTATCATCTTTGCGTTGAATGAGTGTCCCTTTGCATAAATCACATTGATCGGCTACTTTGGGTTTCATCGTGTCCACATGATAGGGTGCACCACAGTTTTTACACACGCGACGGCCAGAGATGCGCCGAATGAGTTCGACACGTTCGCAATCAAATTCTAGAACCGCTTTAATAGGACGTTTGATTTCTTGACCCATCTTTTGCAAGGCTTCCGCTTGTGGAATCGTACGCGGATATCCATCGAGTAAGAATCCTTGTTGGCAATCGGGTTTCGATAATCGTTCTTTGACCAGGGCAATCGTGACATCATCGGGAACAAGTTTGCCATCATGAATGAACGTCGCAGCAAGTTTGCCTACGGGTGTTCCTTCTTTAATGGCATCCCGAAACATGTCTCCTGTAGAAATGTGAGGAATTCGGTAATGTTGCACGATCAGTTTAGCAACTGAACCTTTACCAGCACCTGGAGGTCCGAGTAAAATAATATTAAGCATTAATTACGATTGCTTCCTTGGAGCACTTCTTCATAACTCTTACCGGCGAGCATGCCATTAATTTGGTTGGCAATTTCAATCGCAACACCTACCACGATAATCAAACCTGTTCCGCCTAACGCTAAGGATTGATCCGGAACGACTTCAAAGAGCACGAGTAAAATGGGGAGCGCGGCGATGGAAGCCAAAGCAGCAGCACCTAACACGGTCACACGATTCAACACTTTCGTGACATAACGTTCCGTTTCTTGACCAGGACGAATACCTGGAATGTAAGAACCGTTTTGTTGAAAGTTTTCAGCCAACCTTTGTGGGTTAATTTGTAAATTGGAGTAAAAGAATGTGAATAAAACGGTTAATGTCAAATAGATGACCAAACCCCAGGGGAATTGCCAAGTTTGATCATTAAACCAGGGCATTTCAACGAACTGCGAAGAGTTAAAAATATTGAGCCATTCCGCGTTTTGGTCCGCACCAGTAATGAAACTGACAATGACCGAAGGTGCCATCATGATCGATGAAGCAAAGATGACAGGAATCACACCTGCCGAATTGATCTTGATCGGTAAGAAACTCGCTTGCGAATACTTCGTGGAACCTGACTTACCAGCATGTTGAACTGGGATTTTACGTTTGCTTGATTCCGTGAATGTCACGAAAGCAATGATTAACACGAACGCTAAAATAT
>JBIIRB010000034.1:0-7566 GCA_044341785.1 Bacilli bacterium
TGACGGACTTACGTTCTTTCACCCAAGGTCGTGGAAACTATTCGATGCAGTTTAGTCATTATGGCGAAACACCACGCTTCGTTGCCGAACAAATTATTAAGAAGTCCGGTGGCGTTGGTCGATAAAATAGATGTTGTCTGTTGCATTTAATATTATATTGCTATAAAATATTTGAGTTAAAACCTCAAAGGAAAAAGGAGAAAAAATATGGCAAAAGAAAAGTTTGATCGGAGTAAGGCGCACGTTAATATCGGAACGATTGGTCACGTTGATCACGGTAAAACCACGTTAACGGCTGCGATTACCACTGTCTTGTCAAAACAAGGCGGCGCTGTTGCACGTCGGTATGATGAAATCGATGCAGCCCCAGAAGAAAAGGCTCGTGGTATCACCATTAATACTTCACACATTGAATATTCAACGAAGACCCGTCACTACGCTCACGTGGACTGCCCTGGACACGCTGATTATGTTAAAAACATGATCACCGGTGCCGCGCAAATGGATGGTGCGATTTTAGTTGTCGCTGCCAACGACGGAGTCATGGCGCAAACCAAAGAACACATTTTGCTTGCTCGCCAAGTCGGTGTTCCTTATATCGTTGTTTTCTTAAACAAAGTTGACGCTGTGGATGACAAAGAATTAGTGGATATCGTTGAAATGGATATTCGCGAAACGTTAAACAAATATGGTTATCCAGGTGATACCTTACCAATTATTCGTGGATCAGCTCGTAACGCGCTTGAAGGTAAAGGAACGGGCGAAAAAGAAGTCCTTGCGTTAATGGAAGCGGTTGATAAATATATTCCAATTCCAGTTCGTGATAACGATAAACCCGTGCTTGTTCCAATCGAAGACGTGTTGACGATCACAGGTCGTGGAACGGTCGTCACGGGCCGTGTTGAACGTGGGATGTTAAAACTTAACGAAGAAGTTGAAATTATTGGTATCAAAGACACGCAAAAAACCGTTGTTACAGGCATTGAAATGTTCAAGAAATTACTTGATTTTGCTCAAGCGGGTGATAACGTCGGTGTGTTATTACGTGGTGTGGTTCGTGAACAAGTCCAACGTGGTCAAGTGTTGGCCAAACCTGGTTCGGTCACTCCACATACCAAGTTCAGCGCGACGGTTTATATCTTAACCAAAGAAGAAGGTGGACGTCACACAGCCTTCTTAAGCAATTATCGTCCTCAATTCTATTTCCGTACCACCGATATCACTGGCACCGTAGACCTTCCTGAAAATGTGAAGATGGTCATGCCAGGCGATAACGTCACGTTTAATGTAACCTTGATTCACCCTATTGCGGTTGAAAAAGGTACGAAGTTCTCGATTCGTGAAGGGGGTCGCACCGTGGGTGCTGGCACCGTCAACGAAGTCTTAAAGTAAAATTCATCGCGAGTTAAAAAGACCGGTCACTCGGTCTTTTTTATTTTCATTGAAATATCAAACATCTACGAACATAATATAAAAGAAATGAGAATCACATGAATCCTGCTCTAGGTTTATTAAGACGCACTTTAGCTGCCATGCTTGATATTCTTCTCGTCTTTGTTTCGGGTTTTGTTATTTTAACAAGTGTCATCACACCCATTTATACGTTGGCAGTTCCTGAATTTGTCGTTAATCAAGAAACCTTACAAGATTATCAATTAGCGTCTTTCATCTATTATGAAAACGAAGAAGGTGGTGTCCTTGCTTATTCACCAGATGATTATGCTGATGAGGTTGGTGAATACGATTATTCAGAGGCCGTTTATGATTACTATGCATTGTTTAAAAATAATAAAACGTATCCAACATCATCCCAGCCTTTTCTTTTTTCAATTGCTTGGTTTAATGAAACTATTTTAAAGGTCGATGAAACGAATGCATTATTTGAATTAAATGAATTCGATGATCTTACTGTACTGGCGACTCCTAAAAGTAGTGTAACTGAAGATGCGTTGAAAACGTTTTATTTTCAAGCTTATATTGACGCCAATAACGACCTATTAACTTATCCACCATTTCAAGAGGTAAGAGACGAGTTGAATTGGGTAATTATTCAAATCTTGATTTTAAGTATCACGCTCACGGTTGGCATTTTTTATTTTGTGATTCCGCTTTGGTTAGGCAATGGACAAACGCTCATCAAGCGACTCTTTAACATTGTCGTTGTGAATAAGTCCGGATTTAAATTGACGAATAGCGAATTATTTCTTCGCTCTATTGGAACGTGGATTTCATTTGTAGCTTTAGCATTTACAGTGGAAGGAACACTTTTGGTTGTTTATGCCGTGATGGCGTTTTCTCCTTTCAATCGAGCACCCCATGATTTCTTTGCGATGACCAAAGTCATCGACGGACGAGGAAATCGCGTGTTTAAGAATGAAACTGAACGAGAAAATAGCGAAAAATCAGCCGCTATTTTATCCGACATTAAATAAAAAATTGAATTAGATCTATCGTGCATAAAGAATAGATTTTTTTGCCTTAATCCATAATGCCTATGGTAAAATAAAACTAATATCAATGCGCCATGCATGGAGGCCAAAACATGGAAGTAAGATTGGATCAGATTACCAAAATTTTCACGAGCAAAAAAGGTGATAGTACGACCGCGGTTAATGATTTCAATATTACGATTCCAGATGGCAAACTAGTTGGTCTTTTAGGACCTTCTGGGTGTGGTAAATCCACGACCCTTTATATGATTTCGGGGTTATTATATCCAACCAAAGGACGTGTTTTCTTTGGTGAGGAAGATGTGACTGAACTATCCCCTGAACAACGTGGCATCGGTCTCGTTTTTCAAAACTATGCGCTTTATCCTCATATGACGGTTAGAAAAAATATTTTGTTCCCCTTAGAAAACATGAATTTAAGGGCAAAAACAATTCGAGATGCTTTAAAACAAGCTTATATGATTGAGACCCCTAAAGAAGCAAAAATCTATTTTGACTATATGACACAAGAAGAATCGCTTAAAAATAAGTTTCGTCGCTTAGAAAGTGAAGCCAAAGCAGAATTAAAAATTGCTTTAGGTGCTGAAAGTTTTAAACTTGCTGAAGTATTAAAAACCAAATCCTTGCAAAACATCCAATCAGCCAAAGTGGCATACAAGCAAGCCACAACGAAGTTAAAAATGGATTTACAAATGCATCTAAAGTCCTTGAAAACACAATATCAAGAAGGGTGGAATAAAATTTATCCTACTCACTTAAAATTGGTGATTCAAACCATGAAGTCAACCTATCAAAAGAAAGAAACCCATTTTTTCCAAAAGAAAGTACAAGCATTCTTTAAAATACTGTTCAGTTCTCAAGTGGTTAATTTTTCAAAGGCATTCAATCAACTGATCCAAACCTTCATTCCCAAATCCGTTGCCCTCGTTGAAGCTGCTCGGCAAAAAGATTATGCCAAGTTTATGAATCAAGAAGCCGTTGCGATGGCTAAATTAGTCGGTATTGAAGATCAATTAAACAAAACTCCTGCTCAACTTTCGGGTGGTCAACAACAACGTGTGGCCATTGCCCGCGCGCTTGTAAAAAAACCACGCGTCTTATTATTGGATGAACCCTTATCTAACTTGGATGCGCGTTTACGATTACAAACGCGTGAAGAAATTAAACGCATTCAAAAAGAAACGGGCATCACAACCGTTTTCGTCACCCACGATCAAGAAGAAGCGATGTCGATTTCGGATGAAATTATCTTGATGAATTATGGTGTTGAACAACAAAAAGGTGCCCCACAATATGTTTATGATCAACCCAGCAATTTATTCGTGGCTAAATTTTTAGGAACTCCACAAATCAATCTTTACGATGCTCAGCTACTTCAAGGAAAGTGTTTGATCAATGGCCAAGTTGTTTTCCAATCCGCTAAACTCGAACGTGAAAAAGTAAAAGAAGTCGTCATGGGTGTTCGCCCAGAAGGTTATGAATTAGATACCCAAGGGCCATTAGAATTAACACCGCAATATATTGAAACGATAGGTCGTGACCTATCCTTGGTGGCTACGAATAAAGCCGCTCAAACTCCTTCAGTTCGTGTAATTTTAAGCAATGAAGGATTAGTCCTTAAAGGGAATCAACCCCTTCGTTTTAAATTAAAGCCAGCCAAAACCTTTGTATTTGAAAAATCAACTGGCAGGAGACTCGCCTAATGTTAGATCATAAACGGGATTTAAAAGCCTGGTTTTATTTGGCCATTCCATTGTTTCTTTTAACCGTTTTCACTTTTTATCCAGTCATAAAAACCTTTTTAATTTCTTTGTTTTCGGAATATAACGCATTAACCGATGGCTTTGGACGTTATTTTGACCTTTATGCGTATCAAGCTATTTTCAATGATCGCTTTTTTATGCAAGCTTTATCGAACACGATGGTGCTGGTTTTTGTATCGGTTCCACTTTCGACTTTATTGGCTTTACTCATTGCAGTGGCTTTGAATTCAATCAAGCCTTTACAAAAAGTTTTTCAAACCATTTTTTTCTTACCGTATGTGACGAATGCACTCGCGATTGGTATGGTGTTCAGCGTCATGTTTTCTCATCCACTGATCGGTGGCATTGCTGCTGAAGGTCTCATCAATACCATTTTTCAAACGAGCATTGATTGGGTTGGTCCAACGGCGACGTATGATAATTGGATGATGGTCGTTTTGATTTATGCAACGTGGAGTGCGCTACCCTTTAAAATTTTAGTCTTTATTGGCGGATTACAAAATATTTCCAAGCAATATTATGATGCGGCTAAAGTAGATGGAACTCCCCAAAATCGTGTGTTTACGCGCATTACAATTCCATTACTTTCCCCAATCATTTCGTATATTTTGATTACGTCCTCGATTGGAGCTTTTAAAGCGTATGAATCGGTATTAGCTGTTGTGGGTGGCACTGGACGAGTTCTTGATCGAACGCGCTGGACTGCTGTGGCGTATGTATACGATAAAATTGGTATTGCTGGATTTGATTTAAATGGGGTTTCGTATTATTCACGCGGTGCTGCCGCTGCCGTAATTTTGTTTTTAATCATCATGGCGTTCACCTTTGTGAATTTATATGTCAGTAAGCGTACGGTCCATTACTAGAGAGGAATGAATGTATGCAATTAACCATGCCACAAACAAGTCATTATCAAGATAATGCAAAATTAAGAGCTCAAAAGCAAAGCCAGTTTATCGTGGCAGCTATCACCTATACTTTTTTAGCTTTTATGGCGTTCATTGTCATCGTACCTTTTTATTGGATGTTAAATGTTTCTTTTCAAAGTAGTAACGAAGTCTTGAATTCATTAAACGTGAGTTTTTTTCCGAAAGTTTTTTCACCAGACAATTATATAAACACATTCTTTTATAGTTCTTCTTCACAAGGCAATATTGATTTTTCAAGATACTTACTCAATACAGCGATTGTGGCGTTTTTTACCACAGTGGGAGGGACGATTTTTTCGATTTTTGTGGCGTTTGCTTTGGCACGGTTAAACTTTAAAGGTCGTGATTTGATTTTTACCATTTTATTAGCAACGATGATGATACCTGGCGAAATGCTCGTAATCTCAAACTTCGTCACCGTTTCTCGCTTGGGCTGGGTTAATGCGAATGACGAAGGATCTTACTTAGCCGTGATTATTCCGTTTCTCGTTTCCATTTTTCATATTTACCTTTTAAGACAAACGTTTAAACAAATTCCTAACGAACTTTATTATGCTGCGAAAGTCGATGGTTGCACCGATTTCAATTATTTATGGAAAGTGATGGTTCCAATGGCGAAGTCTTCGGTTGTCACAATCATCATTTTACGCATCATGGGAACATGGAATGCCTATGTTTGGCAAGATTTGGTTTCCAATGAACGTTATAAATTAATCACCACATGGTTAAGAAGTTCGTTTGTGGATACTGAAACGGGTTCTGGTCGCGTTCTCATCAATTATCAAATGGCCGCTACTGTCATTGTTACGGTCCCATTATTATTGCTCTTTATTTTCTTTAGAAAGTACATCATGAGCGGTGTTTCCCGAAGTGGTGTTAAGGGTTAACAAAACTTTACCAAAAAGAGATAGGTTTTAAGTCGGTCAATGTTATAATTTTGATGGAGGAATTTGAAATGTCTTTTAGTAAGCGAAATGCCGCCTTTATTCTATTGGCATCCGTAGGATTATTATTAGCTGCTTGTGAAACACGTGAATCAAGTTTATCAAGTTCAACATCAGATAGCGGCAGTGGAAGTAGTTCGGAAGCCCCACCACGTAAAATATTAGAGTGGTACGATCTTCCATCAACTGCGGAGTTAGATCCCACGCAAGATATTACCATTCGTTTTTGGCATCGTATGGGCGCACAAAGTCAATTAATCGTCCAACGCTGGATTAACGAATTTAAAGTCTTGTATCCTAACGTGACGGTCTTAGAAGAAAAAGTGGCCACGGATTATGGTGCTTTATCCGACAAAGTGGCCTTGTCCATCACAGCAGGTGGTGAACCCGATATTGTGGAAAGTTACCCTGATCACGTCGCACGATATGTCCAAGCTCAAGCTCCCTTAGCGCTCAATAATTTCATTAGTCATCCGACACTAGGTTGGTCAGAAGAAGAAATTGAAGATTTCTTACCAGGATTATGGAATGAAGGTAAGAGTTATGATAACGCCGGAACGGTTTTATCCTTACCCTTTACCAAATCATCCGAAGGTTTCTTTTATAACGCAAGCTATTTTGCCCAACATGGTTATGAAGTTCCTACGACCTGGGATGAAGTTTTTACGATCGCAGAAGATATCAAAACCCGTGAACCGAATGCCATTCCATTTGGATATGACTCGGAAGATAATTTATTCATCACCGCTTCTAAACAATGGGGTGCTCCTTATACGGGATACAATACCGGAACAGGACAAGGCGAAGTGTTGTTCAATAACGATGACGCTAAAGCAATGACAAAATATTTTAAAGACAAAGTTGATAAAGGTTTAATGATTACCCGTTCGCTCAACGGCGACGCATACACATCGGATATTTTTAAAACCAATGCACGCTTATACATGTATGTTGGATCGACCGGTGGAACACGCTATGCCTATATCGGTGCCCAACAATCCGTCTTTGACGCAGGCTACCGTGTCGGCGTTGCTCCGTTACCTTCCAAAGTCGAATCGCTCAAAGCTCAAATTCAACAAGGTCCTAATATCAATTTATTAAAGAAAGATAATGAACAACAAATGATTGCGGCATGGTTGTTTGCAAAATACATGGTCTCGCCAACCAAATCAGCTGAATTCTCAGTACCATCGGGTTATGCTCCAGCTCGTTATTCGGCGTATGAATCAACGACTTGGACTAATTATGTGACCAATGTCAATCCGAATCCAACCACCATGCTACAAGCGCAAGACAAGTTAGTTAAAGAAGCGATTGAAATGTTCTTAAATAACGGTGATGTATTCTTTACATCGGCTGTGTTTAATTTAAGTTCTAAGACGCGTACGGAAGTCGGTAAGTTGTTAGTGAAGATTCTGGCCTACGATGGTAATGACTTGGATGGGTATATTGACACTCAGTTCCAAGATAGTTACGATTT
>JBIIRB010000035.1:0-7552 GCA_044341785.1 Bacilli bacterium
TAGGGATGAGTTACATCATTGCGGAAATATTGAAACGCGTTGAAAAACGATTTGATTTTATGAATTAAGCATTTAAAGTTGGATTACTTTCAAGGGGGAACGTAAGAATAAATGTGGTGCCTTTGCCCACTGTACTTTCGACTTCGATGGTTCCTTGATGCGCTTCAATGATCGTTCGCGTAATGGCTAATCCAAGACCTGTCCCACCCTGATCACGACCGCGACCGGAATCCGTTCTAAAGAAACGATCAAAGATTCGATCAATCAATTGAGGGGGGATACCTGAACCCGTGTCCATCACATAAATGCGTAGTTCTGAACCAATCTGATCGGTGGTAATCCGAATCGTGCCTTGATACGTATAACGGATGGAATTCGATAATAAATTAGAAAAGATTAAATAAAATTTTTCTTTATCCACATGCAAGTGAAGTAACGGATTCACCACATTGTGAAACGCGATGTTGGCTTTTTTCAATTGAAGCGATTGCGCTTGTTCAACCTCTTGAATCAATGACTTCACATTCACCGAAGATTTTTTAAGCACCATCATTCGACTATCCCCGAGTTTGGATGTGTTGGCTAATTCTTCAATGAGACGATTGATGCGTGCGGATTCTTGGTTGATGATCGTTTGGAATTCCTCGCGTTCTTGTTCGGTGAGTCGTTTATCATTTTGAATTAAAATTTCTGAAGCACCTAGAATCGCTGCTAGTGGGGTTTTAATTTCATGAGACATATCCGCTAAAAAATCACTTTGCACTTGTTCAAGTTGTTCAACACGCGTCATATCCACAGTGGATAATAGAATTCCTTTAAGCTGATTGTTTTCTAGCAAAGGGGTAAAGACGCTTTCATAATGCCGTTCTTGATGTTTCCAATCCATGCGCAGGCGTTTTAAGGATTGAGAGGATTGTTCAAACCCGTTCTTGAGTTGTTCCATGGCAAAGAAGGCGGATGCGTCAATGGACCTTTCAAACGGCCAATTCAACCAGCGTTTCCAAATCGGTGTGACATGCAGTAATTGACCTTGAGGGCTAAATAAAGCGACCCCTTGATCAAGATGTTTCAGGATGGTGGGTATGGAAACAGAGGCATCTAGCTTGGGGTTTTGATTGTGTTGTAACCCCATCACCACCTCAAGCGTGGCAGCACCAAAAAGAAGGGTTGAAACCCACCAAGGCAAAATCAAACTGAGTAAGAGTAGACCGACCCATTTGATCAGGGGATACACCATCACTACATATTTCATGACGTCCTTATTGTAAATCAAAATGCAGAGAATATCATCCAACCCCAATATCAAAGAATGGTTTAAAGATGCTACAATAAAAATAATCCATCCTATGAAAGCAATCTTTAAATCCTCAGTCCAAGATCAAATGCTACGTTCTTTCATCATGGTGTTTCTCCTCGTGGAACGTTCACTGAAGGTTCGTTCAAAAGGTAAAATCACGATCCGTGAAGCATTCATTTTAGAACTGATTGATCGTCTATCCCCTCTCAAACAAAACACCCCTTCCGTGATGGCAAAAATGCTTAATATCTCACTTCCTTCATTATCCGTGACCATCAAATCCTTGTTAAAGAAGCAATACGCTACCAAGGCCTTATCAACCGATGACAATCGTTTTTATTACATTCAACTATCCCCTCAAGGAAAAACCTTTATAGAAAAAAACCATGCCTTTCGTGACAACTTAACCCATAAGACTTTACGTGTGTTTAACCTATTTTCAGACATCATCGCCCAAAAAATCGCCAATGCAGTTGAACAATATGCTCGTGAAGAGCATGCGATCCTCGATCAGTTAGAAAACGATTCCCAATCCAATCCCTAAGCGACAAATTTTCGTGATTGAAGCCTGACGTTTTTATCCTTTAAATTCATACAAATTTCATATTATTTCTTGTTTTTGTTTCGTTTTTGATTCTTATTTTTGTATAACTATTGTATTTCATTGAGCAAAGTTTATAATAAAAACCGGTTAAAGAATTAATGAAAAATTAATTCTTCCTCAACATTGGTTAGCCGGACGCAAGTCCACTAACAAAACGGGTCGACAACCCCCCTTCGTCGGCCCGTTTTCCTTTTTAAGGGCGATTTTGCTTACACCCTTTATAATGAAAGGGAGAAGCGGAGGTATTCCGATGGTTCAATTAGTGATCTTTGATATGGATGGTACCTTGCTCAACACCCAAAAAATGGTCTTAACCATCTATCAACGTTATTTTAAACTTCACCCAAGTCCAGTGAAAGCCTCAATCCTACCCATGCAAGAATTTTTATCCAAAAGCTATGAAGAAGTGTTTAAGATTTTACAAATAGAGCCGCTACAGGAACACTTGAAATACCTTGAAGACATCCATGCCTCCTTGGTACAGCGAAAACTCAAAACTTACCCGTATGCGAAAACGATGCTGCAGCAATTAAAAGCTAAAGGTATCAAGCTTGGTTTGTTAACCTCAGAATTAAAAACATTCGCCCTTCAAGAACTTGAACAAGTCGGGTTATTATCTTTCTTTGACGCGGTGGTCACTTACCATGATGTGATTCAACCTAAACCGCATCCCGAAGGATTAGCAACAATCATCCAACAATGCCAAGTGCCGCTCGATCACGTGATTTATATCGGCGATACGATGTATGACTTAAAAGTAGGACAAGCACTCGGAGTCTTAACTTTCGGGGTTCATCAAGCGCATGATCTTAAACTACCGTTTACCCAAACGTTTCCTAACCTAAAAACATTAAAAGCGTTTTTACTTAGCAAGGAGAATCATTTGCCTTAGTTCATCCGCTAAATAATGGTATTTAGCCTTGCAAAAATCACATTGGACTTCCGCTTGACCATCATCTTCTAACATCGACTTCAACTCTTCTTTTCCTAATTTAATCAATAACTGATTGGTCCGTTCTTTGGAACATGTGCATTCAAAATGGACTGGAATTTTTTGTAAGATTTCAACGTCATCCGTCATTAACAACGACTCCACAATGTCTTCAGGTGTAAATCCTTCGTCCACTAAGGTTGAAATGTTTTTAAGATTCGGTAAGTGTTTTTCTAAATGGATGAGCACATCATCCGGACAACCGGGAAGCGCTTGAATCATAAATCCACCCGCAGCTTGGATGCTTAAATTAGGAGCGACTAAAACACCCACCCCAACGGAACTCGGAATTTGTTCAGAATTTAATAAGTAATGCGCCATGTCTTCACCAATTTCGCCTGACACAATCGGGACCTGACCTGAAAAGGCTTGTTTAAGTCCTAAATCGCGAACCACCACAATCAGTCCTTCGTTTCCCACCGCACGTTTCACATCCAGTTTTCCTTTCTCATTCAATGGAAAATCCACATGAGGATGTTGAACATAACCCCGCACGCGTCCATCTGCGTAGGCATCCACGAGCAAATGACCTAACGGTCCATTGCCTTCCACACGAATGGTGTACCGTTCTTGTCCTTTTAACATGCCGGCAAAAAGCACCCCCGACGTGATCGTCCGCCCTAAGGCCGCTGAAGCCGTCGCAAAAGTATCATGACGACGGCGGGCTTCTTCGACGGTATCCGTGGTGATCACCACGAATGCACGTATTTTTTTATTAAACGCAATCGCCTTGATTAAATAATCCATATGAAGCCTTTCTAACAACGAAAATGAACAAACGAAGAAAAGGTTAATGCATTGCCTTCAGGATCTTCGATGATCCATTCATCAAACACCCGATTGAATGTTTCTGTTTCTTCTTCACGCGTATAAGGAGGACGGATAAAACGAATCTTTTCTTTGAGCACGTGTTTTTCTAAGGTATCGATATGTTCAGTATGAAACGTAACACGTTGAGGTACGGCTTGACCTAACAGTAATTCAACCTGCTGCTGTTCAAATAAAAAACATGCTTTTTGATTCGTCTTTTCTAGTAACTGAAAAGACAATTTCTGATGGTAGAATTGGATAGCTTGGTCAAGATTCCCAACGATTAAGGTGACAGTTTTCATCTTGGTTATTGTAATCACTTCTTCTGATCAACCAAAGCATAATGCCCACGTTTGACTTTGATAAACCAGCCATAATAATTATGATGCAGAATGGAGTACGTATCTTCTATCCCTGTTACTCTTTTGAGTTGTTGAGATGTCCACATGGGTTGAGTTTTCATCGCTTCTACAATCTTCATGACTCGTAATCGGTACGCGGTCATCCGGACACCTTGAACACCCCCACGTTGTTCAGTATCCCCACGACCTAAAAATTCTTGAATCAAACTTGCTTGTCTTCTCCGATTCCGTTGTCGACTTAATTGAGCATCAAACGGTTTAGCTTCAAGCACAACAACGGCTTGTTCGCCTTGCACGGTGATTAATCCAATTTCTAACTTTCTTAATAATCCAATCAATAAAGGGTACTGACTTTTTTGGGCTTTTAAGCTGACTTGAGGAAGCGCGATATATACAGCGTCCACCAGTTTGAGACGATCCACCGCTTGTAGGATAAGCTTAAGATTAACAGCAAGTTTAAGTTCAACCCCAATCGTTTCTTCACCTTTAACCCCCATCACATCAAGGGATTTGACTTCACCTTGGACACGAAAACCTTGCCGAACCAATAACCGTTTGACGGGTTCATATAGTTCATATTCATACCGCATTTGGGTCATTTTTTGAAGATGTTTTTTCATGAATATTAAGACCAATTCCTACTATAAAAGGAATCTTCTCATTGCGATATAACAATAACACACCTTGGTTTTTAAACCTTAAAAAGAGTATGATAAAGGGGTGAAACAATTGAAGTTTATTCATTATCCTACGTGGATTTATCTCTTCACGAGTGTCCTCGTTTTGTTCATGGCTATTGCTCTCATGTTTATACCCGGTAATATGGGAAAAGCCCCTTTAGTGTTCATGCCTTTAATTCCCTTTTCATTAGGTTTTTTACCTTCATTTACGCTTGATTTATTTCATATCAAAATCAATCGTTCATGGTTTACCATCAACGGCAGAATTTTATACCACTTGGGTGTCACGTTATTAACCGTATATGAAATGTTAGACGGACTCTTCAACATTGCGAGCAATGAAAATATTCTTCAACCGATTTTATTAACGTTATCGATCTTACTTTTAGTCGTTGGTTTACTCGGTATTTTAATCGGCTATCGCGATCCGAAATAATTATTGTTTTTTAAATGTTACATTCATTTTAATCGTCGCTACTTTTGAAATGGTTTCATGAATGGAGCAGTATTGTGCGCCTAATTCGGCTGACTGGATTAAACCTGCTTCATCACTTGGATTGATGATTTCAAAATCAATGACCACTTCCGATAATGTCGGTGGGGTGGCGTCTCTTTTTGTGCCATTGACGGTGAGGTTCGCCTTTAAAAAAGTTAAACGCTTTTTATTGGC
Organism: Bacilli bacterium; assembly: GCA_044341785.1. Taxonomy (GTDB): domain Bacteria; phylum Bacillota_I; class Bacilli_A; order RFN20; family CAG-826; genus UBA970. The sequence continues at coordinate 5,415 of JBIIRB010000035.1, forward strand.
AACGCTTAAAAACGTCGCATAAAAACATGAAGCTAACGCCCCATAGAGGAGATGATAAGGCATTGCACCATTCGGTTGCGAACCTAATGCCACCGTGGCGGTGGGCGAGGTCATGCTCCCTTTAAACTGAGAGTCAAAACTTAACGTCACGGTGTCGGTTTTCATGATCGATGCTCCTTGATTAACATTATTTTAGCAAATGCTTTTTGATAAATGGGAATCATGCGTGGTTCCTTGACCATCTTCAGCACATCCTTGATTGCAAACCATTGCATCCCTTGATGTTCTTCTTCAGCATGAACGAGCCTTTCTTGTTCGTCTGCAATGAGTAAATAAGTAATATTTAAATGAAGATGATCCGAAACGTGCTTCCCATTTTTAAGATGAAAGGGAACATAAATAACGTCGAGCATAAAAATATCCTTGGAATAAAAAGTTAATCGCGTGAGTCCGGTTTCTTCCATCGTCTCTTTAAGGGCCACGTGGTGACAATCGTCATCCCCATCGTTATGACCCCCAATCCAACCCCATGATTGATAAATGTTATGGAAACCAAACACAACGCGATCCATCGCTGGATTGACCACGATGGTGGATGTGGTGACATGGGCAATCGTGTTCGTGCGTTCAAGCGCATCTGCATTGTGCGATAAAAACGTGATGATGGTCTGTTGGTCTACGCGTTCTTGCTCAAGCTTGGGTTGGTATTGTTTGAGGTGGGAGATTAAGTTTTTCATCTAGGTAAAACATTAGCCGTAATCCAGGCAATAATCAAGAATCATGTTTGAGTGGATAAAAGTAGAAAACCCCTTGGTTGATTGCTAAACTATAAATGCAAGAAAGGCCTATGTTGATGAAAATAAATGCCTTTGTGTTGCCAAGTTTATGCATCATCGTAATCAGTTTAACCGCTTGTGGAACCTTAAGTTCGCAACCTGTGACTGCATTAACGTTATATACCGACCGTCATTACGATACGGATCAAACGCTTTTTGATGCTTTTACGTTCGAGACTGGGATTCAAATTAATGTATTAAAACTTGAATCCGATCCTCTCATCACGCGGTTGCAAAATGAAGGCGTCGCCACACCTGCTGATCTTGTTTTTTTAGCCGACGCTGGACGATTAGGTAAAGCCAAAGCATTGAACTTACTGCAACCGATCGAATCAGAAACGATTCCCAACCTGATTGATGTTACTTATCAGGATGACGATTTGCATTGGATTGCACTCACGAAACGAGCCCGTGTGATGGTGTATTCCAAAGCACGCGTCAATCCTTCAACCTTATCCACGTATGAAGCTTTAGCAACCTCTTCTTTTGAAGGTAAAATCGTCACAAGAACGTCCAGTCATGTTTATAATCAATCGCTTGTTGCTTCGATGATTCAATTGAATGGGGAAACCGCGACCGCCAATTGGCTACAAGGGCTTGTGAATAATTTTGCACGTACTCCGAGTGGCAATGACCGTGATCAAGCGAAAGCGATTCATGCTGGTATCGCTGATATCGCCATCATGAATACCTATTATTTAGGACGCATGTTGGAATCTAGTGACGTTAATGAAGTCGCCGCGGCAGAATCCGTGGGTGTGTTCTTCCCTAACCAATCCACAACGGGCACGCACATCAATGTATCTGGCATGGGATTAACGGCAGCAACGAAGAAACAAGACGCTGCTGAGCAATTCATTGCATTTTTATTAAGCGAACCATCCCAACGCGCATTTGCAGATGCTAATTTTGAATATCCCGTTCGTGACGATGTCCCTCCTCACGCGTTATTAGCGTCATGGGGTGAATTCAGCGCGCAAGACGTTAGTCTATCTTCGTATTATGCCTATGCGCCGCAAGCATATGAACTCATGATTCAAGCAGGATGGAATTAAATCGTGTTTAAAAAGTTATTCGCTTTTGATATCTTCCAAATCGTCAGCTTCATGTTCTTAATGTTGATGGCGATGTTACTCATTCAATTTATTCCCTCGTTATTTTCACCTGTTTCAAGTGCGTGGCTGACTGTTCAAAACTATTTACTCACACCGATGCTCATCAACACCTTGGTGCTCGCGTTGGGTTCTGGATTATTCGCCGGTGTGATGGGTGTTTCCTTTGCCTACATCGTCACGTTTTTTC
>JBIIRB010000036.1:0-7543 GCA_044341785.1 Bacilli bacterium
ATTAATGATGGAAATGCCTCTGCCACCACCACCACTTGTGGCTTTAAGCATGACGGGAAAACCAATCTTTTTGGCAATCGCTAAACCTTCTTCTAATGATTCAACAATGCCTTCGGAACCATCAATAATCGGCACACCAACCTTCTTAGCGATTTTTTTGGCACTTGCCTTGTCACCAATTTGTCGAATGGTTTCTGCAGTTGGACCAATAAATTTGATATTGCAACTGCTGACAATTTCTGCAAATTGGTCGTTTTCTGACAAGAAACCATAACCAGGATGAATCATCGTTGCCCCGGTAGCAAGTGCGGCTGAAATAATATTATTGATGTTTAAATAACTTTCAGGTGAACGAGGATTACCAATACAAACAGCTTCATCTGCCAATTTTACATGGAGACTATGTTCATCGGCGGTAGAATAAACCGCAACGGTTGGAATGGATAATTCGCGGCAAGCACGGATAATACGAACTGCGATTTCGCCGCGATTCGCAATAAGAATTTTTTCTGCCATGATGGAGTTAGTCCTGCGGACGAATAATCATGATGGGTTGATTAAAACCTAAAACATCACCATTCTTAACATTGATTTTTTCAACAATGCCAGTAAAAGGGGCTGTAATTTCATTCATGATTTTCATAGCTTCAATGATACAAACAGGTTGACCTTTATTAACTTTTTGACCTACTTTAACAAACGGTTCGGAAGTAGGCGAATTGGCTGAATAATAAGTTCCAACTAATGGAGATACAAGTGGTTTTAAGCCCGTAGCTTCATCTTGGGCTTTTGCCACCGCAGTTGAAGAAACTGATGTAGGAGATGTTGTGACTGGCTGAGGGGGAGTCTGTTTAATTTCAACAGCGGATGTTTGCAATTTCGATAGCGAAATTTTAAACTTTCCATCTTCAATACTTAATGTGGTTAGTTTTGAAGACTCAAAATACTTAATAAAGCCTTGGATTTTTTTATAATCCATAAATAATAAGTTACTTAATGCCTTTAGAAGTTAAGTAATTTAAAATATCTTTAACAGATTTTAAATTGGCGATATCACTATCAGCAATTTTGTCTAATTTAAATTCTTCTTCTAAAGCGATAACAAGATCCATCGCATCAAGAGAATCCACATTAAGATCTTCTCTTAATCGCGTTTCGGGTTTAATTTTATCTTCGGAAACTTTGAACTTCTTGGAGAGTAATTGGCGAATTTTGGTGTGGACCATTGAAAAGACTCCTTTACATTTATAGAGTTATGATAGCAACGCCTAATTGATTGTCAAGCATAATAAGTTCAATAAACCTTCCTTCAAACCTTTTAAATGCTAATTTCCACAAAAACGCTATCGTGTAAACTTGAATCGTTAAAAATCTAAGCATTTTGAATCGCTTTATGGTAAAATCGCTACAGGAGAAACATCATGGCAAATATCGCATCGCAAATTAAACGTATTCAAACGAATGAAAAGGCTCGGGTTCAAAACTTTACTTTCAAAGCTCAAATGAGAACGGCAATTAAAAAAGTTGTAACCTTAGCCACCAATAAAGATAAAGAGGGTGTTAAAATCGCCTTAGCTTTAGCACTTAAACTCATTGATAAATCTGTTTCCCACGGTGTTCAAACCTTAGCGACTTCCGGGAGACAAAAATCTCGCTTACAAGCTCGCATTGCTAAACTCATTGCTTAATTCTTTCCCCCAATATCATGAATAAAACCCTTCGAACTACACCAAAGCAAGACGGGTTTCAAATGCCAGCTGAATTTGATCGCCATTACGGCACTTTATTACTTTTTCCATTTCGTCCAGATGTTTGGCGTGATCAAGCAAAACCAGCTCAAGAAGCCTTTTTCGAGGTCGCTAAAGCCATTGCTCGCTTAGAACCGGTGTTCATCGGTGTTCATTCAAAAATTTATCGTTCGGTCATTCAACGGTTTAAGTTTCGCAATATTTCATTGTTTAAAATTGATTATAACGATGCTTGGATGCGCGATGTCGGTCCAACATTTGTTCGCAACGCTAAAGGGATTTTACGAGGCATTGATTGGAAATTTAATGCTTGGGGTGGCAAAGTCGACGGCCTTTATAATCATTGGGATTTAGATGATAAAGTTGCCTCGCAAATACTATATAATTTCGCGGTTGATCGTTACCGAACGGATAACTTTGTTTTAGAAGGTGGCGCGATTCATGTAGATGGTGAGGGTTTAGCCTTAGTCACTGAAGCTTGCCTCTTATCGAAAGGTCGTAACCCAAAATTATCAAAAAATGACATTGAAGGATTTCTCAAGCAATATTTGGGGATTGAAAAAGTCATTTGGATACCGCGTGGAATATACCTTGATGAAACCAACGAGCACATCGACAACATAGCCTGTTTTGTGAAACCAGGGCATGTGTTATTGGCGATGCCTAAAGATAAACAAGATCCGCAATATGCGCTGTCCATGGCTTCACTGAAAGCATTGCGCATGGCGACAACAGTGGATGGTAAAAAGCTCAAAGTTTCCTTCATGCCGATGCCGGACCCCATTTATCGAACACTTGATCAAGCCAAATCTTTAGCAAAATCAAAACAAAGTAAACACCGTCCAAAAGATGAGCGACTTGCTGCTTCGTATGTGAATTTTTATTTTGCGAATGGTGCGATTATCATGCCTTCATTCAATCAACCTGTGCACGACGAAGCAGCTTACCTTACCCTTAGAAAAATATTTCCTAATAAAAAAATAATCATGATACCAAGTCTAGAAATTCTCTTGGGTGGTGGTAACATTCATTGCATCACGCAACAAATTCCATTAGGAGGAAAATAACATGAGTCTAACTCACGTTGCTGCGATTCAAATGGCGATGTCTTCGTCGTTAAAAGATAATTTAAAAAAAGCGGAAAAGTTCGTACGCGCTGCGGCAAAAGCTGGTGCAAATATTGTTTTATTGCCGGAACTCTTTATGGGACCTTATTTTTGCCAAGTGGAAGATTATGCACATTTTGAATTGGCCACACCTTTGAATCAGAATGCAGGTATCCAACATTTTCAAAAAATCGCCCAAGAACTTGGCGTTGTTTTACCTATTTCCTATTTTGAAAAAGATAATAATGTTTTTTATAATTCGATTGCCATAATTAATGCGGATGGTCAAATCATTGGCCATTATCGAAAATCACACATTCCGACCGGTGAATCGTATGAAGAAAAGTTTTATTTTAAACCAGGTGATACCGGCTTTAAAGTGTTTGAAACAAAATTCGGCAAGCTGGGTGTGGCGATATGTTGGGATCAATGGTTTCCCGAAGCGGCTCGTATCATGGCGCTTAACGGGGCTGAATTGTTACTTTATCCCACTGCCATTGGTTCAGAACCCACCTTGCCATTAGATTCACAAAAACATTGGACCAACGCCATGGTTGGTCATGCTGCAAGTAATTTAATTCCTGTCATTGCGGCCAATCGTATTGGCATCGAAAAAGCCAAACAATCATCCATGACTTTTTATGGTTCGTCTTTCATCACGAATTATAATGGCGAGATTTTAAAACAAATGGATCGCATCACTGAAGGTTTTGTTTTACAGTCATTTGATTTAAAAGCTTTGGAAAAACTACGATACAGTTGGGGTGTTTTCCGTGATCGTCGACCTGATTTATACGGCGATTTAATTAAGAAATAAGCTGATTAAAGTTCAACAAAAAGAGTTCAAAAGCAACAAAACGATCCCCTTTTGATTGCTTAATGTTGGCATCGAGTTCGAATAAGGATTTTTGTATTTTTTCTAATCGCTTCAATGTGTAAACACGTTTTTGTTGGAGCATCAACTTCACCCGGTATTCATGGATTTTCAATTGTTTGCCAATCGCGATATAATCGCTTCCTTGTTGGGTTAAGTACATGGCCATCTGCATCAAACGAAAATGACGACTAAACAATTGAATCATCGTGACCGGCTCTTCATTCCGAACACGTAAGTCGCGATAAATTTGTAACGCTTGTCCAATTTCTTGTTTGACCAAAGCATTCGTTAATTCAAAGATATTTTCTTCCAACGACCGCGGAACTTGATTTAGGATCATAGCCAGGGTAATCGTAGGCGATGAGGTTAAAATTAACTTATCGGCATACATGAAAAATAGTTGCACATCTTCATTGACTCGTTTTGATAACTCCAACGTTGCATCGGCTTGGATCGTTCGACCTTTAGATTCGATATAACGTTTGATAAAGTCTGGCCATTGTTTTGCTTCAATGGATGCAATCGCCGTTAATTGACCTAATTTTTCTAGATGATGAATCAACGCAGATTTATTGTCTAATTCATCGGTATAAGCCAAAAAAATCACTTCAGTATCCTGGGGGACTTGACTGACAAGTTGCATAAACATCGGATAATCTTGTAATTTTTCGATTTTTTCTTTGTTTTTCTTTTTATGAACAAAGTAGCAGTGATCAACAATGATGGCTCGTTTCTGCGCACTTAAGGAAACTTGCATGATGGTTTGAGCAATATCTTGGATGGTTGACTCCCTGCCATCGATATCAATACGGTCATAATCCGAATGCACACCTAAACGATCACTGAGCATCTTCGTGAATCGCGCCTTAACGAGCGCGTATTGAGTTCCATAATAAAGAGTAAACATATTCTTATTTTACTACACTGAACCATAAAATTTATACGTGATTGTTCCTTCATCCATCGTACTTCGAATGCGAATCATTCTATCGTTCAAGCGATTGATCACTTCCGTGTGGGGATGAAAATAACGATTTATTCTAGCAGCTGAGATAATCGCCGTTTTGGGTTCGACAAAGTCAAGGAAAGCTTCTGAGGTTGATGTATTTGAACCATGATGACCTATTTTAATGATTTCAACGGGAAATGGCCTTTGTCTTTCCATCATCGCTTCTTCATTTTCTACCCCTGCATCACCCATGAGCAAAAAATAAACATTCTGAATATCAAAATACAAAACTAAACTGTTTGTGTTTTCATCCTCATGATTCTGAATCGGATTAAGATTGACGAGCGTGATGCCTCCAATAGTGAGAGGAAAACGCTCAGCCGAGGTAATGACCTCATCAATGGTCATTTGCTGCTGTAACGAAAATAGCGCCCCCGTATGGTCGAAATCTTGATGGGTGATAATCACGCCGTTTAAATGAGTGATTTTTTGTTTACGTAAATACGGCATTAAACTCTCTTTAGCTAAATCAAAATGCAGTTGTCCTCCCGTATCAATCAACCAAGCTTGTCGATGGTGTTGAAGTAACATGGCATCACCTTGTCCAACATTAATAAAACTTAATTGTGTGAAGTAAAATTGTTCATAAGGCATGCTTTGAACAATGAAGGCAAAAATGGCTAAAGCAAATGCTGATTTAAAAACTGATCGTAATTGCTGTTGTAACGCATAGATGATGATCAAAACCATCACTACCATTCCTAGCCAAAAAAAGGGGTTAACACCAATGAGAATTTTCATGTCCAAAAGTTGAACAAAACGTATCCAAGAAAACATCCATCTTTCATAAGCCAATAACAAAGGCAAAAATGTTAAAAAGACCATCGAAAGCATCGCGAGTAAAATTAATCCAAAAATCCAAGGAAAAATTGACAACAAGACAAGTGATTGAAAAGGTGAAAAATACCCTGTTGAGAATGAGTTAAAGACTCCAAAAAATAGACTCAATATCAAGGGGAATAGGATAGGGTGTATAATGGGATGAATGGTGGGGCGAACAGCCTCATTTATCCATCTGATGATCCGTAAGACAAAAAACATCAAAAACGACCAATTAAATACTATATATCTACTAAATATAGTCATCAATACGAAAATATATACATTTTTGTTGAATTTGGATTGAACTCCTTTCGGATGTATTTGTTCAAATAAATTGACCAAGAATCGACGAAGAATAATCACAGAAAAAGGATTCATGACCATCAGGATCAAGTAAAACAATAATCCTACTCGGTGTTGATGATTTTTTTTGGTCAAACTTTTCATGAAACTTTGTAACATATTTTCGAGGAATAGCAGCAACAATCCTGACTGAGAAAAATAGATACTTAACCCCATCATATAGGCATACTCATAAAGGGTGTTTCCTTCCAATGGTTCATCCCATAAAAATAACAACATAATTTGTTGTGATTTTTCAGGGATAGAATCATGCCATTGTGATAACAATAAAATAGAAGAAAAAGGGTAGTGGAAAATACGACGGATGGTTGGGTTTTGAATGCGATGTTTCACCCCTTGCGTTTGAAGATAATTTCCATAGTCAAAACGTGATTCATAATGATTCATTTTTAATGGAACTACATGACCCGAAATGGCAAGGACATCACCAAGCTGATAGGCATGGTTTTCGACGCTTAAATAATAAAATTCACCTAATTGCCAAGTAATCAACGAGTCAGCGTTTTTGGACGTTACGACCATCCAACTTTGTTGAAATGCCTTAGGATGAGACTTTAGGCTACTCCAGCCTGCACCCATGACCAAAAAACAACTCACAATGATGAGGGTTTTGATCGATTTCTTATATAAAAGCCAGCTACCGTAAAGCAAAAAACAAGCGATTGCTATCCATGGACTTTGGGAAATTAAAAGACCAATAAAATAACCAAAAAATCCATCGACCATGACTAAAGTAGGTTGATATGATTCTTGATCTTGCTAAAGGTCGAATTCCCTATTCCCGAAACACTCATGATGTCTTCTAAATAAGTGAATTCTCCTTCACTCGTCCGATAATCAATAATCGATTGCGCGATACTTGCACCAATGGAGTTTAAGGTCATTAACTCTTCTTTTGAACCGGTATTAATGCCCACCTTCACCAATAACTCATCACCACAAACATCATTAGGGTTATGAAGGGGTGCGATGTAATACGTCAGGGTGTGTTTTAATTCAATACTTAATCGATAAGCATCTTGATCGGCATTAGTTGTAACTCCACCAGCCTTAACAATTAAATCTTCAAGCACTTTATCTTTTTCTAGCAAATAAGTACCAGGATAAAGAACTTCGCCATTAATTGAAGCGGTAAAGATATCCAATTCAGAGCTTAACGATATTGATGTTTGTGATATATTCGGATCAATATTAATAAAAATAAAAATGGTCACGACCGTAAAAATTAAGACGCCAATCATTACTTTAAACATAAAAAATCACCTCACTATGGAATAGGAGGTGATCTTAGTGTATGTTCCCTTAATCAGAATGAAGATTATTCGATTTTAAGAATTTGTACTTGATAAGGCTTAGGTGCTTTGACCGTGACTTTGTCGTTCACTTTACTACCCATTAAAGCTTCACCTATGGGCGAAACATTGGAAACTTGATTACTAAACACATTCGTTTCGTGGGTGCCTACAATTTTGTAAGTTACAGTTTTTTGATTATTCAAAAACTTAATGGTCACGGTTTTTCCAAACCCCACCGTTTTAGTGTTAGACGTATTTTCTTCCATGATGACTGCATTGGCTAAGATATCTTCAAGCTGGCGTACCCGTTGCTCAACATCAGC
>JBIIRB010000037.1:0-7215 GCA_044341785.1 Bacilli bacterium
CGTGATTTACAACTAGAATAGAAAATATAATAGGAGAAAATGTGATGAAAAAACCAGTTATCTTATGCATCATGGACGGCTATGGCATTCGCCATGAAACGCATGGCAATGCGATTGCTAAAGCCAAAAAACCTAATATCGATCGATATTTTTCAAAGTATCCGTATACTGAAATCGAGGCTAGCGGGATTGAAGTAGGGTTACCGATCGGTCAAATGGGAAACTCTGAAGTTGGTCACTTGAACATTGGTGCAGGCCGGATTGTTTATCAATCATTGACCTTGATTGATAAAGCGATTCTTGATAAAAGCTTTTTTCAAAATCCAACTTATTTGAAGGCGATGAAATGGACCCAGCAACATCATTCACGTCTTCACGTTTTTGCGCTCATTTCCGATGGTGGTGTGCATTCTTCCCTTGAACATGTGCTCGCCTTACTCGACATGGCTAAACTGAATAATGTTCAAGAACTTTATGTGCATGCATTTATGGATGGGCGGGATGTTGCCCCCCAATTAGGTGCAACCTATCTCCATCGATTAGAGCAACAGATGAAAACGAATGGGTTAGGGAAATTAGCCACCATCAGTGGTCGATACTATGCGATGGATCGAGATAAAAACCTTAATCGTACGGATTTAGCTTATCGTCTGATTGTTGATCGCGAAGGTCCATCATTCCAATCGGTTGATGCGTATTTTAAACAACAATATGAATCCCTTCCCAAGACGGGAAAAGATGCTTCGGATGAATTCGTGATTCCAAGTTATCGCGATCAAGTCGATGGAAGAGTGTTGGATTCTGACGCGATTATCTTTATGAATTTTCGCCCCGATCGCGCGATTCAATTATCCACCCTTTTAACCAATCCAAGTTTCTATAGTCAACCTAAACTCAATGAAGAAGGTCAGCCATCATTTGTTGCGTATACACCCAAAACCATTCGAAAAAATTTATTCCTAGCTTGTACGATGAAATATGCCGATTCCGTTAAAGGAGAGATTGCTTTTAAACTTCCTTCGTTAGCGAATACGTTAGGCGAATATTTAGCCAAACTAGGAAAAACCCAACTGCGAATCGCTGAAACCGAAAAATATCCCCATGTGACTTTTTTCTTTGATGGAACCATCAATTACGATGGGGTTGAAAAACCTGAACTTGTCGGAAGTCGTCGCGTATTAATTCCTTCTCCGAAAGTGTCTACGTATGATTTAAAACCGGAGATGTCTGCTTTCCTCATTCGCGATGCTCTCATCAAAGAATTAAACAAAGGTGACTTGGATGTGGTGATCGTTAATTTTGCCAATTGCGACATGGTTGGTCATACTGCCGTCGACAAAGCAGTCGTTCGCTCGGTTGAGGTGGTTGATGAATGTGTTGGATCGGTTGTCAAATGGGTTGAAGCCAATGGTGGTTATCTTATTTTGACGGCCGATCATGGGAATGCCGATCAAATTTTAACTGACGACAATAAGCCTCATACCGCGCATACGACCAATCCTGTTCCCGTTGCCATCAACCTTCCTGGCGCAGTTTTAAGACCTCAAGGTGGCAAATTAGGTAACCTTGCCCCAACGGTCTTAGATTTGTTAGGTGTGAAGAAACCTATTGAAATGACCGAAGAAAGTCTTATTATTAAGAAGTAATCAAAAGGAGTCGATATGAAAAACGAATTATTAAAGTTTGAAGAGTTTCCATTCATCTTGCCAAGTCTAAAGAAAGTAACCAATAAGTTTGAAAAACTGTTGGCTGAATTTCAGAGCGCTTCTTCAGCGAAAGCTCAATTAAAATCGATTAAAAAAATCGGAAAGTTCAGCGATGAAATTGTCAATCAAATGACTGTCATTTCCGTTCGCCACTCGATTGATACACGCGATGAACAATACTCCAAAGCCCAGGATATTGTCGATCAATTAAGTCCGCAAATTCAAGCTTTATTTAATCGTTATCAAAAAGCTTTAGTTGCATCCAAGTTCCGTAAAGAACTTGAAGGAAAATTAGGATCTTTTCTGTTTACGAAAACGGAACTTTCGCTCAAGGCGTTTGATCCTTCCATCGTGACGGAACTTCAAGAAGAAAATAAACTGGTCAGCGAATATGAAAAATTACTTGCTTCCGCCCAAATTCAATTTGATGGTAAAACCTTAAACCTATCTCAAATGGGTAAATATGCTGAATCCAAAGACCGCGACATTCGCAAGTCTTCGAGTAAAGAAGTTGAACAATGGTTTGGAACTCAAGAAGCTAAACTTGCCGATATCTTTTCAAAACTTGTCGTCCTGCGAACAAGCATGGCCAAAAAATTAGGATATCGCTCCTTTACTGAAATGGCGTATGCTCGGATGGGACGGACGGACTACACCCCCAAAGATGTCAAAAATTATCGCGATCAAATTTTAGAATTTGTCGTTCCTTTTGTGAAAAAGAATGTTCGTAAACAATCCCGTCGTATTGGAATCCCTTCGCCACAGTTCTATGATTTAGCGTTAACGTTTAATGATGGCAATCCAACCCCTAAAGGAACGACTCAAAACCTCGTGCAAGCTGCCCAAAAAATGTATAACGATATGGGCGAAGAAATCGGTGATTTCTTCAAGCAAATGGTCGATCGCCATCTGCTTGATTTAGAAGCAAAAACAGGTAAGCGCGGCGGTGGTTATATGACCTACTTCCCCAAATATAAAATGCCATTTGTATTCTCGAATTTCAATGGAACCTCAGGCGACGTCGATGTATTAACCCACGAAATAGGCCATGCTTTCCAAGGGTATATGTCGCGCAACATTAAAGTGAATGAACTCCGCGATCCAACCATGGAAGAAGCTGAAATTCATTCGATGTCAATGGAGTTCTTAGCCACGCCCTGGATGAAAGATTTTTTCAAAGAAGATCAAAGCAAATATCTATTCTCTCATTTAGAAAGTTCGATTAACTTTTTACCCTATGGGGTTACTGTGGATGAATTCCAACATTGGATTTATGAAAACCCGAATGCCACGCATGAACAGCGTTGTGCCTCCTGGCGTGAATTAGAAGAAAAATACACTCCATTTAAAAAATATAAAGGCTTCCCTTTATATGAAAAAGGCATTCGTTGGATGCGTCAAATGCATATTTATGCCTCACCATTTTATTATATTGACTATACCCTTGCCCAAGTTGTGGCGTTCCAATTCCTCGTCCTTGCGACGAAAAATCGTGACAAAGCTTGGAAAAAATATGTCAAAGTTTGTGCCTCAGGTGGTAAATATCCGTTCACAGCCTTGCTCAAAAAGTTTAAATTAAAAAATCCATTTGAATTAGGCACGATAAAGAAAACATTTAGACCGCTTAAGAAGATTTTGGCGAGTTATGAAGCGGGCTTAAATTCGGCTTCAGCTTAAGACGTTTCTGATAGATTCCAAAACTGATGATTCCGCTGAGGGTCATCAAAGTCAACGCTAATCCGATTTCAAAACCTTCGGACACATAGTCTATGCGGATATGATACGTCCCCGGTTCATCCACTGGAATCATTAAAAAGGTATCGCTGTAATAACTACGGTAAGATACCTTTTTTTCATTAAGATATACCGAATAACCCCTTAAATAAGGAATCGATGTGGCAATCATTTCTTGATCATCAACCGTAACAGAACCTTCAAAGACACCTTGCTCATAGGTGATTTCTGAACGTGAACGTTGTTGAATGTCATGGGCCATCACAGCCAGTTGTTCGGTATCGAGTTGATAGAAGAAACCATCATAGACACTCATCTTTTCTGGAGACGTATTTTGAACACGAATGATCATTTCTCCAAGGGATGAAGATGCTGGAAAGGTGCTGATTTTGCTCGTGGTTTGACCAAAATAACTTCCCCAAAACTGTCCGTTTACCGAAAGGGAACCCGTACCATGGGTATTGCTGTCGATGTAAAAATAAATCGGCGAATCAAGTTGAGGTTGAATCGTAAAGGTTTTGATGGTTGAGGTAAGTTCAGTTTCTAACGTGCTTAAGGGTATCCAAGGTGATTCCGTTGTTCCATGGATGGCTTGGATGAGTGAACTTTGTTCGACAAAAGGATCGTAACTTTGAAACGCTAACGATTGAATCGATTCATGCGCTGAAAAAATCAGCGGTAAAGCAAGTGGATTTTCATAGACTTTTACGCCATTGACGGCATCATAAAATGCATAGGGATAACCATAATTGTTTCTACTTAAGAGATAGCGAATCCCTAACACACTATCCATCACAGGGGTGGAACCCATATAAGAATTCCAATACCACGCTTGTGCAAAGCCTAATCGCTGCATCGTTTGATTCACTTGCGCTTGGTAATTGGACGAATAATGCGATATTCCTTGGTAACCAAACAGCAGGGGATCATTTTTAGTGATCTCATAATCCTTTTCAATCCGATGAATTTGCTCTGAAGTAGGGATGAGCGCTAAGGCATCCTCTGTTTCTTGATAACGCGATTCAAACAATGAGGATTCCATATACCCAAATTGGTTTTGTAACCCTTGTAGCATGCTGACACCATTCTGCGAAAGGTCCATCAGAATCGGCCCGTAAAGAAAGATAAGTAAATAACTTAAGAATCGTGGTTTAGGTTGCCAATGGATCAGTGACAATGTTTTTGCTGCTAACCATAACAAGACAAAACTAAACAAGAAAGCATACCGATACGGAAACCAGTTTGGAGAAACAAATCCGTGCCAAATATCGTCAAGACGGACAATCCAAAAACTTAAATAAAAAATTAGTAAAACCAATCCCCATGAACGTTTTTCTGTTTTCGAAATCGTCGGTAAAAAGAAGAATAATAAGGCTAATAACTCTAATGACCATCCAACATAAATACTCGGTAATCCTAAAATGATGCTGTCGTATTGATGGGGAAGTAATTGACTAAAAACTTCACCGAATTGAAAATGAAAGAAATTGCTGTTCATCCATGTCCCTGTCTCTAATTTTCCCGAAAATAAATCGAAAGCTACTGGGAGCCATAACCAAGCGGTGAGTAAAAAGCTCAGCGTCGTTCCGATTGCAAAAGCTGCAAGAGATTGTTTCCAGGAAAGTTGCGTTGCTGCTTGCGAGGTTTGCCGGGTGATGAAATAGAGAAACGCAAAAATGCCCACCATATAGGCTGTGTAATAATTGGCGAGTAACAAAAGACTGTAGAAAATCGTAAATAAAACAAATTGTTTTTTTTGAATGATGGTTTCTACACCTAAGATGACTAAGGGTAAGAATAAAACACCATCGATCCACATCAGCGATAGCGAATACACAAAATTATAAGACATGAGGCTATAGGCAATAGCAATGATGAGTGAACGAAAAGGCATGTTAGGAAACTTCATATTGAGAAAGTAAAACATCGTACTCGCGGTCAACGCAGTTTTGATCCACATCAAAATCGTGATGGCTAAATGAATCTCGTTTTCAGGAAATAAAGTGACAATCCAAGAAAGAGGCGAACTAATATAAAAAGCAAACAGCCCAAGATAATTACCACCTAAGGATTTTCCTAATGAATAAAAAAGTGAATGTTGACCACTCATGATGTCCCGTAAACTTTGAAAAAAAGCCACGTTTTGTTGCAACATGTCCATCACAAGAATTGAACGGCTTCCAAAAGGATAAAAACCAAATTGCATATAGGTCAGACCAAGCAATAAAAAACTCAATAGAAAAGCCAATCCACTCCAAGCGAGATTGATTAATATAATATTAAATTTCGTTTTCATGAATGCCTCATTATTTTATCATTTTTGCCTTAAAATAAATGAAAAACCCTTGGATGTCCAAGGGTTTAAATTGACTCATGGAGCAGGTGACGGGAATCGAACCCGCATATCTACCTTGGCAAGGTAGTGTTCTACCACTGAACTACACCTGCAGTGCTTTCCTATTATAAACGGAATTTTCACCTATTTTCAAGTTTTTTTAATTAGCACGTTTTATGTTAGTATAGTTTCGCATGAAAACCCCATTTCAATTGTTAGCGGAAACCTTATTTCCTAACCTAAATACCACCATCCAAGATTTGGAATTACAATATCCAGCGCGCACCCTGAAAACCGGTGCTGAGGTTGTACGATTTGCACCTTCTCCCACAGGATTTTTACACACAGGTAGTTTGTTTACTGCCCTAGTTGCTCGTACCCTTGCCTCGCAAACCGAAGGTGTGTTTTTTCTACGGTTAGAAGATACCGATAAGCAACGAGAAGTGATTGGAAGTGACGTGACGTTGCTTGAACAAATGAAAACGTTTGATGTTTATCCTGATGAAGGATTTTTAGGCACTAAAGAAAAAGGTGCATATGGTCCTTACCGTCAATCTGACCGGGCTTCCATTTATCAAACCGTGATCAAAGCGATGATAGAAAAAGGCGATGCTTATCCTTGTTTTGCTACTCAAGAAGAACTTGAAACCCTTCGAAAAGAACAAGAAAAACAAAAAGCACTTCCAGGATATTATGGTCAATACGCTCAATATCGTAACTTTGATCCTATTGAAGCAATCGCGTTGATTAAACAGGGAAAACCATGGGTGATTCGTTTTAAAAGTGAGGGTCAATTGACCCGCATGATTGACATTCATGATTTAATTCGTGGGGATTTAAAACTTTCAGAAAATGTATTGGATATTGTGATTTTAAAACGCGATGGTTTACCTACGTACCATTTTGCTCACGTCGTGGATGACCATTTAATGCGGACGACTTTGGTTTCCCGTGGTGAAGAATGGTTATCATCACTGCCTGTTCACCTGCAAATGTTTCAACGGTTAAGATGGACACCTCCTCGTTTTGCGCATTTACCAGTCATTAATAAACTCGACAACGGTGCGAAACGGAAATTATCCAAGCGTAAAGACCCTGAAGCTTCGGTAAGTTATTTTTTAGAAGAAGGGTATCCTATTGAAGCCTTAAAAGAATATTTAATGACGATTGCTAATTCCAATTTTGAGGAATGGCGCATGTTACATCCGGATGCGCCCCGCAATCAATTTGAATTTCATATTGAAAAAATGACATTAGATGGAGCGTTGTTTGATTTACAGAAAATCGCGTTTATCAGCAAAGAATTAATCGCCAAAAAAACAGCTTCCCAATTACTAGAAGAAGCTAGGATCTATGCTAAAACCTACGATGTGAAACTGGCTCACTTCATACACAATCAACCTGCTTATGTCGAGGCGATTTTAAACATCGAACGACAAA
>JBIIRB010000038.1:0-7087 GCA_044341785.1 Bacilli bacterium
AGTAAGAATATCCAATTCAATGTTTTGTAAGATTTTGAATAGTAATCAAACAATAAAACAAACCATACGAGGGAAACTAGCGAACCAATCATAAAAAAGATATCAGGAAGTTCTAGCTGTAAGCCTGGTTCTGTGATAATTAAGATTTCATTGAGTAATACCACAAAGGTACTGAGTAAAAGGAAATGGAAGAGATGGACTATTTTTCTTTTTTTAATCATAATATATGCATTTTATTTTACACGAATTTGATTGCTTTAACTATGATAAGTTCATGCATGCATGGTCAAATTAGTTTGATTTAGGTATAATTTCATTATGGCAATATTAGTAACAGGTGGTGCAGGATTCATCGGCAGTCATACTGTTGTTGAATTGTTAAGCGCTCATGAAGAAGTGATCATCGTTGATAATTTTTCGAATGCTAAACCCCAAGTATTAAAACGAATCGAACAAATTACGGGTTCAACTTTTAAATTTTATCAAGCTGATGTGACTCATTTTGACCAAATGAAAACGATATTTTTAGAAAATTCAATTGAGGCGATTATTCATTTTGCTGGTTTTAAAGCCGTAGGCGAATCCGTTTCAGAACCCCTGAAATATTATGAAAATAACATTCAATCAACGTTAGTTGTCCTTAAACTCATGAAACTTTTTAATGTCGCGAATATTGTTTTTTCTTCTAGCGCGACTGTGTATGGGCTCTCCGACCGCGTTCCTTTTTTTGAAACCCATCCTACTGGTGGCACCACAAATCCATACGGCACAACCAAATGGATGATTGAAAAAATACTCATCGATTTCGCCCAAGTTCATCGCGAGAAAAATGTAGCGATCCTTCGTTATTTTAATCCTATTGGTGCTCATGCTTCAGGTTTAATTGGCGAAGATCCACAAGGAGTTCCTAATAATTTGATGCCGTTTATGACGCAAGTTGCCATCGGTCAACGCAAACAATTAACGGTTTTTGGTTCGGATTATCCAACGATTGATGGGACCGGTGTACGTGATTATATCCACGTCGTGGATCTCGCTTTAGGCCATTTAGCAGCGTTAAAAAAATTAAGAACCCATCCCGGTTTAGTCATTTATAATTTAGGAACTGGGCAAGGCACTTCCGTGCTCCAACTCATCAAAGCATTTCAAATCGCTACAGGTATTGCCATCCCTTATGTGCTTGCTGCTCGACGATCTGGGGATGTTGCCAGTTCATATGCGAATTGTGATTTAGCCAACAAAGAGATGAAGTGGGAAGCTAAAAAAACAATTCAAACTTGCTGCGAAGATGCTTGGCGCTGGCAAACAATGAATCCCAAGGGTTACGATTCTTAACCTAGTTTCATTAGTTTTTTATGTTGTTTAAGGGTAAAATAAACCATTAGGAAAAGTTTAAAAAGTATGAAGCTCATTTTTGAATCCTTGAAAAAAAAGTTGAAGTATTATGTGCTAACCGCATTTGTATTGATCAATTTTTTTATTGCTGGTCAATCATTAACCCCAGGTGGAGAAAGTGCCGAACAATCGAATTGGGTAGCATCCATTTTTGCTACGATTGCCTCTTGGGTGATTCCAGTGAGTCCAAATCTTATTGCTGTTTCGGCGATTTCCATCCAAGGTCCTGAAACGATTTATATTGGTGAAGCCGGTGTGATGACGGCGACGATTACTCCTACGAATGCGACGGATTCAACGATAGTTTGGAGTTCTTCAAATCCTGAAATTGTTGAGATCACGAGTGGTGGACGACTCATTCCAAAAGCATTGGGATTGGTTACCATTCAAGCGCAGTCGAGTGTGATTGATGTCTTTGCTGAACATCCATTAAGTGTGATTCCATTACCGTTGGTTTCATCCTTTGAAGCGAGTTTAACAAATTCTGTAATTGCCATTGGCAGTTCTGAGACGATTGTTTTATCCAACGTCCTACCAGAAAAATCAGACCGTTCGAATATTGTCTTTGCTTCTGAAGATACTCAAATTGCCCAAGTTTCTCAACAAGGCGTGATCACGGGTATGAGTGAAGGGACGACTCAAATTAGCGTAGGTTTTCTTGATACGATTCTATTTAATTTTGATGTCAGCATCATCACATCTTCGAATATTATTCCTACCGCGATGACCATCAAGAACGCCAATGGAGAAACCGGACCGTTCGAAAGTTATATATATAGTTCGTATCCTCTTGCGATTGATTGGGAAGATGTTATACCAACGAATACCGAGATTACTTGGACGTCCAGTGATGAAAATATTGCCCGTGTTAATCAAGACGGACTGGTATACGGTTTTAAATTTGAAGGCGAAGCGCAGATTACAGCCCAATCGCAATCCAACCCGAATTTGATTCAAGTGGTCACGATTGCCATGGTCAAAGCACGTCCGTTAGCCTTAACATTAACCCCTAATAACAATGTGGTTGAAGTCTCAGCAGGAAGCCGCTTACGAATCAATTACACCTTAACCCCTCTCATTGAAGGAACCGTGGTGTATGATCAGCAACTTGTATGGAGTTCAAGCAACAACGATGTTGCCCACATCAGTTCATCTGGGGATTACGGAACGTTAGTGGCTATTTCAGAAGGAACCATCACCATCACAGCGTCCTCGGTCATGGATGAAGACGTACAAGCCACCCTGAATATACGTATCCTAAAACCCAATTTATTTACCGATCAAGAATACACAGAATTCGCAACATTTTTTAGAAAAGCCATTGGACATTTTTTACTCTTTGGCGTGAATGGCACATTGGGATATTGGACCTTTTACTTATTTTTAAATCCTAAAAAACAACCTTGGTATGTGGGCGTTTCGTTAGGTTTGGGTTTATTCATGTCGATCACATCGGAAATGTTACAAGCCATCACGCCTCAACGGACGTCCACCGTTCTTGATATGATTTTAAATTTTACCGGATATTTCATGGCGACCTTTTTATTATGGACGTTTGTCTTCATTTATTTTCAATATTTACGGCCACTGCATACGATTGAACAACGTAATCGCATTAAAAAATAAGAGGATTAGATTCGCTTCGTATCGTTAATTTTTTACAAGCGTTTTACTAAAAGTACTTGGTAGGATTCAAGTAAAACTGTATTAGTCAACTGCGTTCCTGCAGGATATTTTCCAGTTGAATCGAACAATACTTCAACCTTCCCTCCTGCGCCATCCCATACGACGTTGCTTGTTAAAGCACCTAAAGTGACTTGTTGACGAGCATTCCCAAACACGTAATAAGGAGTATTGTCGGTATCAATGAACCAAGCAGCGATGGTTGAAAACGATAAGGGCCCATCCCAAAATCCCATTTTGGCATTTAGATTAGGCGATACAACCGCAGCAGAAGAGTATTTAAAGGCATCAATCGACGCTCTTAAGGCAATCATCTCAACATAACGTTCAAAATAATCGAAATAATTCACTTTTCGATTCCACTTAAATGAGTTGGTGGAATCGGGTGATTTGTAAGAGTTATGAGAAATTTTAACGCCATTAATGGTGTAATACGTTTCTGCATCGTCGTCCAATGAGGCTAATTTAGTCCGCATGATTTCTTCTCCAGCATGAATAAGCGGCATACCTAAGGAAAAACTAACCAAGGCATTAATCCCCACGGAGACTTTAGGAGCATCTTGCACGGATGTGGTACCGAGCACTTGATCGAACAGCGTTAAGTTATCATGGACCGAAGCATAGTTTAATGTTTTCCGAGGATCAACATAACTCGTGTCATAAAAAGATCCATTACGACCTGCCATCATCCCCTTAACCGCATTAATCCATTTTGCATCCGCTTGATTATCCGCATCACCTTTTTGCATCCAACCCCATTGATTACCGTCCCAAGTATTTTCCCCACGAATCCCATTACGTCCAGCGTCATTAAACGCTCCGATACCGGATAAACGATTGTAAACGGAGAATGTATTCGATTGTTCATCTAAAGGCAAAGTAGTATCGGTAAAACCTTTCCACGGTTCACCATAAACCACAATGTCTGGATCAATCGTATGTAAAGCATCTTTGACTTGTTGCATCGTGGTGACATCGATGAGCGCCATTAAATCAAATCGGAATCCTTTAATTTTGTATTCGGTTGCCCAAAACTTCACGGAATCAACAATGAACTTACGCATCATGGGGCGTTCCGTTTTGGTTTCATTCCCCACACCTGCTCCATCCGAATACGTTCCATCAGCATTAAGACGGAAAAAATAACCGGGAACAATGACATTAAAATTGGAACTCGTCGCCGCGGCAACGTGATTATAAACCACATCCTTAATGACGCGAATGCCGGATTCTGAAAAAGCTTGCACGACTTGTTTAAATTCTTCAACGCGAACGTTGCCATCGTAAGGATTGGTGGCGTATTGGCCTTCTAACACATTGTAATTAAGAGGGTTATATCCCCAATTATACGTATCACTTAATTCATTATTCGCTTGATCATAAAAAGGTAAAATTTGGATGGCGTTAAACCCTAATTCCTTAAGATGATCAAATCCTGTTGTGACGGTTTTGGGTTGTCCTAAATAAGTATCAGTATAGGTCGTATCCTCTTCGATTAACCCTAAGAATTTACCACGATTGATTTCTGTGCCTGTCCATGAGGCATCTGCGGTTAAATCACGCACATGCAATTCATACACGAGTAAATCGGTCGGTGAAGTAATATCATCAAACGCGACTTGATTCCATCCCGTTGGGTTGGTCGTTGAAAGATCTAAAATCATGCCACGAATACCATTCACACCCGTGGTTTTCACGTAAGGATCAATGATTTCATTACGGCCTAATGCATTCACGACTTGGAACGTATAATAGCGTCCATTTAAATTGGTGTGAGTCGTGATGGGTAGTGTGACTGCATACGTTCCTTTTTCTCCAGGGATAAGTGGGGTTGTACTTAATGGAACATCATCCGCAGCAACTTTACTAATGGAAGCGGGAGTTCCTGAAGCATAAAGTTTTAAATTGACTTCGGAAGAAGTCGGTGCCCAAATCTTAAACGTGGCTTGCGTATTGGACAGCGTCAGTCCTAAATCATTCCCTGTATACGTATAATTTTGTTCAAACTTAGTCGTTGCAAACAGTGGATTCGCTAACACCGTACGATAACGGAACTTTGTGTCGGTGGCTTTAAATTGAACTTGAACACGATAATTTTTTTGTAGATTAACATCGGCATCTAAGGGGATGGTTTGCCCAGAAACTCCAGCCGTCCCTTCACGGATCGGAACATTATTTTCTAGTAAGGCATAACTGACAAAATCACCCGTGGTTTCAAAACGAACCGTGCGCCAATCCGTAAATTCAGCTAGGGTGACAATATCCCCTAATGCTTCTGCTTCGGTAAAGAAATATTCGCTCTCGCCTAAAATAAGATAGACATTGATCACCCCATCGACCATGAAGGGTTCAAAATCACTTAAGTAGAAAAAGATATCAGGCGATTGGCCTACCCATGAGGTAGCCTGACGAACAATGTAATTAAGTCGTGTGCGCGTCGTCCATGTGGTTGAAGGTAGTTCAATAAAACCACCATAATCGTCGACATCGGTTTCGTTAAACACATACAATTCACCATCTAAACCATCTTCCCAAATCCATAAACCATAATCACTCACGTTGAAGGTTTCATCACCTCTTAAACGAAAAATAATGGAATCGTATTCCACTGCAGAACCCACATCACGGGAAGAAGATGCCGATGAAGAAGAACTGACGCTTGAGTTGGAGGAAGATGATAAACTTGCCGATGAGCTAGAATTTTCGCCACAGGAGACTATCAGCGTAGTCATAAAGATGGACCAAATCAGTAAGGTTTTTTGTTTCATAAGTGTCCTTTAATCGGTATTGTTTTAATTTTAACATAAATCAAGATGATTCTAATAAGTCAAAATGTAAGCGATATCATGCTATAATTAACTAAATTAGCGAGGATTCTTAATTATGAAAATCAATCGTTTCCTCATCATTACAAGTCAACTGGTGATGTTTGGATTTGCGCTTTTTATTTCAACGTTAACCCCGTTTCAATCCAATCAAAACGTTGGAGCTACTGGCACCTATTATTTGCGGGGACATCCCTTTAATAATTGGGGTGCGGGTGTTTTAATGACTGAAAATCAAACCCACTTTAATGAAACAATATATTATTATGAACAGTTTTTTGATGTTGGGGATGCGTTTAAAATTACCCCAGATCAAAACAGCTTTAGTGTTCAATGGAATGGCACGGCGGTGGTGGGTCAAATCAACAACGAAGATTGGAATTTTGTTTACAACATCACAACGAATCCTGATACGAATATCATTGCCCTTGTCGCTGGTAACTATCGCATTGCGTTTAATAGTGTGGATTCCAAAATCTCAATGCTTAAATTAAGTGAAGATCGACCTAAATGGTATGTAGGGGCATTTGGAACTTATGGCCTCACGCAAGCCTCGGCCACTTATAAATTGTTTAATGTGTTCAACTCCATTGAATTGAATGGCGGTTATTTGAATAACGATAATAGCGATGTCTTTTATCAAGATGTTTATTTAGCACCAGGTACCCGGTGGAAAGTATGGAATTTATCCACCCGTTATATCGGTGGAGAACGCGGCATGGATCCGCTTTCCCAAAATGTATTTTATTCAGAGACTTATCTTGATAATAATGGTAATGAAACAGGAACAGGGGATATTTACACGCAACGTGGTGGCACCTATCGCATTTATTTTTTTGAGGATTTTGGATTAGATTCATTTAAAATCAAACCGTATATTCAAGGCAGTTATGATGATGAAACCCCTTATTTCATCGCGGGGTCCGTAGTCACGCAATCCAATACGAATATCCTTTGGCAAAATGTGATTAATCCAGGTACTGGCATTCATCCTTCAACCGGAAAATCATTCACCGTACGTGGTAATGATCAATTTAAAGTGCTTGCGAATCAAACCATCCCTTCATGGAATCAAGCCTTTACATTTGCCAATACAATCTTTCAATTAGAAGGTACATTGTACGCGCCTTTAAGTAATTATTTGGATATTGACCCGGTTGATAATCAATACATTGTCAAACGAC
>JBIIRB010000039.1:0-6954 GCA_044341785.1 Bacilli bacterium
TATATTCCTTGTTTAATACCCCAGCTTTGTTGCATTATATTTTTATATTGTTTTGAAAGGAATACTTTATGAACAAAACACCGCTATTTTTGTTTTCAACCGTGGTCGCCTTAACTCTTTTAACGGGGTGTGGCATGAACGGCACACCGCTACGAGTTGGAATGGATTTACGCTATCCACCATTTGAATCGATTACCGAAGCTGGGGAACCTGTTGGTATCTCAGTTGATGTTGCCAATGCGTTTGGCGAATTTTTAAATCGTCCTACTGAAGTTCTGAACACCAATTTCGGTACGCTCATTCCATCTTTGGAATCCGGTGAAATCGATATTGTTATTGCTTCGATGAGCATCACGACCGCTCGTCAAGAGATTGTGGATTTTACGGACCCTTATTTTTATTTCAAAATCATCACGTTGGTCAATCAAGGCTTCGCTGATTTAAATGGCTTAGATGAAGATTCAACCACTGAAGCGATTTTAGCGATTGAAAATACACGTTATGCAGGCATCGCCTCGCAAGTATCCGCGACGATTCCACAATCCTTTGGTAAGACCGTGACTGAATTTGTCGATTTAGGCTCCGCGATTGGGTCGGTTGCTGATGGGACGAGCGATGTGCTCCTCATGTCCGCCAGTCCTGTTGTGAATGGATTTAAAGCTAACCGAGAATCCACGTTAGTCGTTTGGGATTCTTGGGTTTCCAGTCCGATTGGTATGGCAGTTCAAAAAGGTAATGCTGAACTGTTAGATTTAGCCAACGATTTCATTGACACCTTTGCTGAAGAAGGTGGTTTATATGACACATTACGAGCCAACTGGGATGAAACGGTGCTTGAACAACTTGAACGTTATGGGATGGATTTTTACATTCTTCCATAATTAGAGAATTGTGAAAAAGTTTTTAGCTTATTTCTTTTCCATTATCTCGTTTTTAGTTTTCTTTGGATTTGTGGTTTTCCAGCATGTCCTACGACGCAATCGTGAACTTAATTTTCTACCTCTTTTCGACGATTATGGGTTGCTCTTAATCAGTGGATTTTGGACAACCATTTGGGTTTCCGTGCTCGTGCTCGTGTTGAGTTCCATTTTGGGATTCCTACTTTATTTAATTGCCCAATCTAAATTTGATTATGGCCGTGCGATGGTGAATGTGTTTACTGAAATCATTTATGGCACCCCGCTACTTGTGATGGTTGTCCTCATGGCGTTTTTGATTGGACCTGCTTTTAATACGTATAACCGCCCATTACTTGGCATATTAGGGTTAATTTTATACATTGCTCCTTATATGAAAAACGTTTTCGTTTCCGCCTTTAGTACGATCACCAAAGATCAAGTGATGGCGATGGATTTATTTGGTTTTAACAGTTTTCAACGTTACCGTTATTTGATTTTTCCTCAAGTGATTAGGGCGTTGATGCCTCCTTTAATGAATAATTTTTCGCTCATCATCAAAGGAAGTGCATTGCTTTATGTCCTCGCGTTTAATGAACTTTATAACATCATTACCATCATTCAATATCGGACGTTTTTATTCGTCGAAGGATATTTGTTACTCTGGGTACTTTATCTTTGTATCACCATTCCCCTTTCGCAATTGTCAAATTGGTTAGAACGGAAGTTCCGCACATGAACATCAAAATAGAAAATATCTCTCACGTTTATGATGTGGATGTCTTAAAGAATCTTAATTTTGAACTTAAGGGTTACCAAAGTGTTGCCATCATTGGGGCATCCGGGTCAGGGAAATCAACCTTACTACGACTCATGTCAGGTTTAGAAAAACCAACCGAAGGTGTGATGACGATTAACGAGACGTGGGTAGGCAGCAAAACTTACAAAAAAAATGTCGGCTTTGTTTTTCAAAACCATAATTTATTTCCTCATCTTACGTTAGAAAGAAATATCTCGCTCATTTTAGAAAAGACGCGCGGTTTTTCAAAAGTGACTGCTCGTGAAGCCGCGCTAAAGTATTTATCGCTTGTGCATTTAGAGGATCAAGTGCATAAGCTTCCCAAAAATGTTTCCGGTGGTCAAGCGCAACGGGCATCGATTGCACGAGCTTTTTCGTTAAACCCTGACATCATTTTTATGGATGAACCGACCGCATCGCTTGATCCTTTTTTAACGTTTGAAGTGTTATCCAACGTCAAAGAATTAAGAAACTATGGAAAAAGCTTTGTGTTTGTTTCCCACGTCATTTCGTTTGTGAAAGAATTTGCGGATTATGTTGTTTTTATGGATCAAGGCCGCATTGTTGAGCATGGTCTTCCTTCGATTCTTGAACAACCCAAGACACCTGAATTACAACGCTACATTTCCTATTTAGTGTAACTATTGTTTTCCATCATTTTTCCTTATTTCCGTTATAATTTATTGAGGAAATTTTATGAAAACCATCAATACGATCTTGAGTTTTTTGGCCTTAGTGTTTTCGGTGTTAGCGTTATCACTTGTCATTGTGAATCCGATGTTAGGTTCTACGGGGTCTCAAGGTGAAACGGGTGAAGATGGCACGGACGGTCAATCGCCTTATATTGGCGAAAACGGCAATTGGTGGATCGGTGACCAAGATACCGGCGTGGTTGCCAATGCCGAACTAGAACCGGATTCGCCGTTTGATGATCTTTCTTTTGGTTTTGCTGATCAAACAATCATGATCGAAAGTTTAGCCGAGTGGCTTACCAATGAAGCTCTTGATGAACTTGAACAAACGTCTTATGTTACGTCTTTATCCGAGGAAGGTTACGTAGTCATTGATACCGCTGCTGAACTCATGTCCATTGTGAACCCAACCGGTGACTATGTATTAGGTTCCGATATTGATTTATCCAACCTTGTGAATTGGGAACCGATTGATTTTGGTACTGACGGCTTTTCAGGTACGTTGGATGGTGCAGGTTTTACAATTTCAGGTTTACATGTTGAAGATTTAGATCCAATTTATCCAGCGAACAATTATTTAGGACTTTTTAATTTTTTAAATGGCGCGACGATTCGTCATCTTACTTTAGACAATTTTAATTTATCTTGGAACGATAATTCGTTAGGCGCACTTGCGGGGAATGCCATCGATTCTTCTTTCTCGTTTATTCAGCTTAAAAATTCCATTCTCGTGGGTGTTTCTAATGTAGGCGGATTGATCGGACAGAGTCATCATGTGATTTTAGATAACATTGAAACCGAAGACCTCGACGTCACAGGTTATGAAAACGTGGGTGGTTTTGTTGGCTATGCATCGAAAACGTATATCCTTCAAAGTATCACTTTACTCACGCAAACGATAACGGTCAACGCATCCAATGGTGGTGCTTTTGCTGGTATTTTATACCAAGGTTTGGCATTGATGAGTTCATCGTATGGTACTGTGATGTTTTCCGGGAATCGAGCGACTGATAATTACGCATTAGGTGGTATGTTTGGTGTGGTTTCATCAAGTCACCTCATCCAATTAAGTGCTTATACACAAGTATTTTCCCTTCCTACTACATTGACCACTCGCATTGAATTTGTAGGTGGAATTGCGGGTCTTGCGATTGACGTCAAAGCCGTCAATTTATATGCACAAGGATACGTACAGATTCGAGTGAACACAAGTATTCATTCATACCCAGTGGTAAGTGTGGGTGGTATTTTTGGTGAACAACAACGGACGCTGATTTATCGAACCATCAGTTTTTCAACCGTTGAAGTCATTGAAGATTCCGTGGGTGAAGAAAAAATACCTTATAACGGAAGTGAATATGTTGCCGGATTAGTCGGTTATCAACGTGCTTCAGGGAAAATTATTGCCAGTGCCAATGTGGGCACGGTTATCGGGGGTTCGGAAATAGGTGGCATCGTTGGTGGAACAGGTTTGGCTCCTAGTACTGCTTGGTCTACTTTGGCGTTAGAACAAACCGCTAATTTTGGTCTCATCAAAGGTAATGAAGCACTCGGCGGATTAGTCGGTGCCGTTGAAGGAGCTTATAATCTTGAAATCCTTGAAAGTTTGAATTCAGGAAGTATTAATGGTGTCAGCGCGATAGGTGGACTTGTTGGTTTCATCAATACTTATATGGGTTTACCCTCATCCATCAAAGACAGTTATAACGCTGGTTTAGTGGAAGGTTCCTATGCCGTTGGAGGATTAGTTGGTGTTACTATTTCAAATTTTATCGATCCAGCATGGGGTTCGGGATCACTGAATATTGAGCAAAGTTTTAATGTCGGTGTCATTGATGTCTTAGCGTTAGGTTTTTATGGTTCAAATTATCAAAGTAATTTGGTTGGTGGCCTTATCGGTGGTCGCTTTCTGGGTGGGACCTTCACGATGACGAGCTACTTATATGTTGAAGGTTTAGTTGATTTTTATACGGGAGATGAAGTCAATCAAGTTGTTTATGCAACCGAAATGATGGTTCTTCCAAGTGTGGGTGAGGGCATGGCTTTTGATGCGTATCCTATTCGTTCAACAGACTATTTTCAAGCGAATCAATTCTTATACCAAGACTTATGGGACTTTACCCATGTATGGGAATTTAATGACGACAATGATTATCCCCAATTGAAACAAAACATTACCGCATCATTTAGTTTTTAATTAATTTAGCCGTGATTAATGACGATTGATAAATCGTGGGCAATCCACTTCCAGGATGGGTTC
This sequence comes from Bacilli bacterium, assembly GCA_044341785.1. GTDB lineage: Bacteria > Bacillota_I > Bacilli_A > RFN20 > CAG-826 > UBA970. Next base: position 4,648 of record JBIIRB010000039.1, read on the forward strand.
CCCCACCGACCAAATACAAGTTTTTGATGTCGTTATATTGATTATGGGGCCGAAAATAAAGCATCTGATTCAGTGAATGCGATAAATTGAAATTTGCACCATGCTCGACAAAATAATCATTTTTCCAATCGAGCGGGGAAATGATTTTTTTAGCCTTAATATGCTGATGAATATCTTTTAGTCCTAAACGGCGTTCCATGTCTTGGAGGATTTTTTCATAAAAGGGTTCTGCCTGCCTTGTCCAATCAATGGGTGCTTTTAAGTTGGGCACGGGAACGAGCACGAATATATTAGAATGACCTGGAGGAGCGTAACTAGCGTCTAATAAAGTCGGATTATGAATATAGTAAGATAGGTCATCGGTTAAGGTTTTGTTTTCTTTCAGTGTTTTTAAATAAGCAGGGTAATCTTTGGCAAACACAATCGTATGATGCTTAAGATCATAGGTTCGATCAAGGCCCAAATAAAAGGTAAACGTCGAGCATGAAAAGTTCAACTTCGCTAATTTTTGATTCGTATAGGAGGGTCGTGCACTTTCGGGAATGGTTTGGATGATGGAAGCAAAGTCTCCATTAAACACCACGTCATCGAAGGATGCCTCATAACCATTACTAAACACAAGTTTAGAGATGGTTTGATGTGCCACATGCGTTTGAACAAGTTTGTGATTTAAACGCAGGGTGACGCCCATCGATTGGGCAAGGTTCGCCATCGCCTCGTTCAAATGATACAGACCCCCTTGAATGTGATAAAGACCATAGGCGTGTTCCATAAACGAAAGAATTGAAAATAAGCTCGGTGCTTCATAAGGAGACATCCCTAAATATTTAGCCTGAAACGCCATTGAAAAAATCAGTTGTTCGTTTTTGAAATAAGTCTTCAGGCGATCATACAATGATTTTCCTAAGTCAAGTTCAGGGAGTGCTTGTACGACTTTCGGTCTAAGATAATCCAATAAGGATGAAAAAGGCGTTTGTAAAATCGGTGTGATCCGTTTTAAACGTTTAGCCTCTTGGATCCGGTATCGGCGATAACCTTCCACATCATTCGGAAAATGCTTTTGAATTTCTTGTAGCATCTTGGTTTCATCCGAATACGGTGTAAAGGTTTTATCGGGAAACACCAAATCATACAAGGGATCAACGGGGATTAAGGTGACATAATCATCGAGTTTTTTGCCAATCGTTTGAAACACTTCATCAAGAATCGGGCGATAAATAAAAAAAGTAGGTCCCGCATCAAAACGATAATCACCTACCGTGACCAAACTTGAACGCCCACCGACACGATCATGGGCTTCAAAGAGGGTGACGTCATGCCCTTGATGGGCTAAAAGAAGCGCGGAAGTTAATCCACCCGGCCCCGCTCCGATGATCGCGATTCTCTTTTTCTTCACAACTTCAAGTTTATAAACCAACGCTGTTGAATATAATGTGGGCAACGAGTAAAGCTAGTAAGGCATAAGGTAAGGTGCTATGAAGTTGGCTCCATAATTTGACATTACCGATGCGACGCGATTGTAAAACCCCTAAACCGCCTTCAACGAATAATAAGACGATGAGTGACCCGCCTGTTAAACTTGGCATCTCATTGGTGATGAACATCAGCGTGCCGTGCGCAATCGCTAACAGCAAAGCAAGAACACCAAATAAACCATGGTTTTTGGTTAAGATGATTAACACCGATTGGCCCAATGAGCCTTTTTTACCTTGGGCTTTATTTTGTGAAACAATCACAGGTAAAAGTAAGGTGACGACGCCACGTGAGAACGAAAGTGACAATAAAAGAGCGCTTAAGATGCCTAAGATACGATACAAATCATAAAGTTCCATATTTATCTCCTTTTATCTATTGTAATTGAAATGATGAAGTTCGTTTCTTTTAATGCTTTTTAACTTGGGTCGATTCGCGCACAACGAGTTCAACGGGTACTTGATAAACATGCGTAATAGGACTGTTCACCCCTTGTTCAATCATGTCTAATAAAATTTTGCCTGCTGTCTCGGCAATCGCTTTCTTATTTTGTCTGATCGTCGTAAGAGGAGGATTAAACAAGATTGAAAATTGTGCATCATCAAAACCGATGACGGAAATATCTTTGGGTACCTTGTAGCCTTCTTTTTGAAGAGCGTGAATTAATCCCATCGCCAGGTTGTCACTAAAACAAAAAATTGCCTCCGGAACTTTCTTCCACGTTTGGATCCATTCGAGGCCTTTTTCAAAGGCACTTTGATACGAGAAACCTTGACACTCAAAAATCCATTCACGCGGGACGTCAAGATTACGCGTAAATAATATTTCTTTAAA
>JBIIRB010000008.1:0-22947 GCA_044341785.1 Bacilli bacterium
GCGGTCGCTTCATCAAACGCTTTGTGTAAAGTCGGTTTACCGTGTCGCAAATCATCATCATCCATCGCGGGTAAGTCATCATGAATCAATGAATAAATGTGAACCATTTCTAACGCACACGCTAAAGGAACATAAGGAACGTAATCCATCCCGTACGATTGAATGAGACTCAACATAATTAAAGGACGAAGGCGTTTACCACCTGCTTCTAAAGCATATTGGGTGGCTTCTCCTAATCGAGTGGGTGCCAATTGTTTTCCGAATTGACTTAAAAATTGATTGATGAGGTTTTTCATGATCGTTGTTTAAGATAATCTAAAAGCACTGAATCTAATACATATTCAACGGACTTTAATTGTTCAATGGACTGGGCACCCACGATGGCCATCGTGGTTTTAATTTCTTCAATGAGTTGGTTCACCTTTTGAATCGATGTGTCATGATCATGGAGTGACACTAATTTTAAGAAATACCCAGAAAGACCAACCGCATGCGCTCCTAACACCAACGCCTTCACAATATCAAGCCCATGACGAACCCCACCACTCGCGTAAATCGATAATCCATCAACCTGTTTAGCTTCTAATAAAGATTCAACCGTGGATAAACCCATCGTGTTAAATAAGGATAGTGGTTGGTCGCGGCGTTCATTTTCAATCAGCGCAAAATTCGTTCCACCTTGGCCTGCGACATCCACATAACGGATGCCTAAGCGTTTGAGTTTAAGAAATGTTTTTTTAGTCATGCCAAAACCGACTTCTTTCACGAGTAAAGGAACAGGAATATTTTTAGCGATCGCTTCAAGGTGCATCGACCAATTCGTAAAGTCTTTGTCTCCTTCGGGCATGATGATTTCTTGAATTACATTTAGATGAATTTGTAAGGCATTCGCTTGAATCATGTGTATCGCTTTTAAAGCGTTTTGAAGCGATTGTCCACCCCCTAAATTAGCGATTAAAAATCCTTGGGGATTAACGTCACGAGCGATGGTAAAAGAAGAAGTTAAACTTGCATCTTTCAATGCAGCGCTCATGGAACCTGTTGCCATCGGTATTTTAAAATGAGCAGCAAGTTGAGCAAGTCGGCGATTAATGTCTTTCGTGGATTCACTGCCGCCCGTCATCGCATTAATATAAAACGGATAAGGAATCGTTTGATTTAAAAATTGAGTCGATAATTGAATCCTGGATAACGAGGTCGGTGAAAGTGAATCATGTTTTAAACGAACCCGATCAAAATCGTTGGTTTGAAAGGGTTGCTGTAACGCTAAACGAACGTGATCATCTTTACGATTCATAAACGTATTATAACCTAAGCTTACGTTGAACTCATCTTTGGAAAAATCGCTTCTGCTATGGCACAATGATTTTATGAGGCGTTCTTTATTTCCTCTATATTGGTCCATATTATTTTTAACCGGGCAAGCTGTTATGTTGCTCGGTGGTTTTTGGGATTACGCAGATCAACAACCGGTCTTATTAGACACATTAACATTTGATCGGCCTCTTAACGATGGTTATTCCACGAATGCAACAGTCATCCAAATCAACTCGGACTATGGGTTACGGTTTGATGAACCGGATCAATATCTCATCACCCCTTCATTGAATACACGACGTTCGTTTTCCATTGTATTGACATGGCTCGCATTTTCATTGGTGGAATTCAACGTGACCTCAACCACAGTTTTAGAAATTCATTCAGGTTCAATAACCGTGTTGATTCCTGGTACCGCTTTGCATATCGATGAACCTTTGATTGTTCATCTCGATGTTCAAGGACAAGAAGCCATTGCAATCAATTTTATAAGTCCATGGTTGGCTGAAGGTAGTAAAATAATACCAACCTTATATAGAATGGAAATTTATGATGGCCAAGTCCGTTAAACAATTTATTGCCCGATCAATCAAGAAAGAATCCTTTTCTGATATGGTGCTTCGTTTCATGCGGGAACGTGATCTGACGCCTACGATTGTTTATAAACGAGCGAACATGGATCGCAAGTTGTTTTCGAAATTAATGAGTACACCTGATTATCATCCGAGTAAAAAAACCGTGTGTGCGATCGTCTTAGCGTTACACCTTGATCAACCTACCTCTAAACAACTCGTTAAACGTGCCGGTTATATTCTTTCAAGTGGTTCGGCGTTTGATTTAGTCATACGGTATTGTATTGAGCACGGAATTTATGACTTACATCAAGTGAATATCTTACTCATGGAAGCCGGGAGTAAAGACTATCTATGAACACTACTCCTATTAGTTGGATTCGAATCGGCGATACGCTTATTTCTAGTTTTATGATTTGGACTAACGATTATTTACCTTATCAAACCGTCATGTTACGTCGTCAAACGAAGCACAGTCATCAATTAGTTTATTATTTCAAGTTAGAGGATAAATTTGTTGGCTCGATGGTTGATATTCCTAAGGGTCGAACTCAAACCGAAGAAGAACATGTTTTTCACATCGCTTTTGAAGGATTGCGCATGTTATATCAATGGCTCAATCATCACGGGAATGAAGGTCAACCTTCACCGCCGATCACGAAGCAATTACAACAATTAATTGAAGAAGCATTTATTTCTGATTTAGGCATGCAATTGATAAAAGAAGAACACCATCCTGATTTTGGATTTTATTCGCTGAGTCCAAATTACAAAAAAATTGCAAAAATGGTCGAAGGTAAGTCGTACTCCCTATTAGAATTTTTAAAAGGGAATGTTTTTATTAAATAAACAGTCATTGATGATCTAATAAAAAAATAAACGACAGCGACACATGATTTATTTAATAAACTTCGTATAAAACTTTTTGACAACCTGAACCAACGTATTCGGTAAATAGTGTAAAGCTTTCTCGGTCCATCCTTTGGGAATGCCATAAAACGCTTCCGCAATCGCTCCAGTCATCGCTGCTACAGTGTCACTATCGCCACCAATCGATATCGCTGTTCGTAGTGCGTCTTCAAAATCATTTGAAATTAAAAAAGCATAAATCGCCTGCGGATTCGTTCCTTGAGCGGTTTCATTAAAGGAATACGTTTTCTTTAATGTTTCATAATTCAAATTCAAATCATAATAATGCGTTTCTATATAACGTTTGATTTGGGCTTTGGAAGAACCAGTACGTGCTAAATACACGGCGGCTGCAATTGATTCTCCGCCTTTGATGCCTTCAGGATGATCGTGGGTTGTCGAGGTTACGATGTTGGCTAAGAGTTTAGCTTGTTCAAGGGACGTCGCTAACCATCCACAGGATGACACGCGCATACCAGCCCCATTGCCATAACTACCATACGGTTGAGGATGAGGGTTTTCTAACCAAGCGCGAAAACGATGCCCATAACTTGCGCGAATAAATTTCCTTCCAAGTCTTTGCATCGATTGAACGGTTTTCTCATACACCTTACGTGGATCCTCAATGCCTTTCATTAAGGCATCCGCAATGGCTACCGTCATCACCGTGTCATCTGTAAAAAACATATTCTTTTCAAACAAAAGAAAATCTTTTGTTCGAACATTATCAAACTCATATTTCGACCCTAAAATATCTCCAATAATTGCACCAAGCATAAGTTATCCCCCTGATTGCTTTAGTGTATCATACTCATTTTTTCGTCTTATTTTCCTCAAGTAATTGCATGATTTGAATGGCGTTTGTGGCGGCTCCTTTTCGTACATTATCCGCGACCACAAAAAGGTTTAATCCATAACGAACCGAAGTGTCGATTCGAATACGACCAATCCATACTTCATCGTGTCCGCTAGCTAAGATAGGCATGGGATAGTGTTTTTGTTTGGGATCATCCATTAATACAATGCCTGGCAACTTTTGATACATCGTATGAATATCGTTGATCAAGCAAGGTTTTTCAAACTCTAAATTAATGGATTCACTATGGCCGTTTAAAACTGGAACGCGAACTGCGGTGCTACTAATGGGTAGTTGAGGTAAGTGCATAATCTTGCGCGTTTCATCAATGATTTTTTGTTCTTCTTTCGTATTTCCAGATTCTAAAAAATCATCAATGTGAGGAATGACATTGTGATGAATCGGATAAGGAAACTTGGTTAAGTTACCCGCTTGTCGCTGCTCAATTAAATCAATCATGCCTTCCGTACCTGCTCCACTCACCGCTTGATATGTCGAAATGACCATTCGCTTGATTGTATACGCATCATGAAGTGGTTTAATCGCAACGACGGCTTGAACCGTTGAACAATTAGGATTTGCGATGATGCCTTGATGGGTGAACGCATCAAGCGGATTCACTTCAGGAACGACTAAAGGAACATTTGGATGCATGCGAAAAGCGGATGAATTATCGATAACGACTGCCTTACGTTTTGCAAATAATGGGCTGAATTGAAGGGAGATATCATTGCCTGAAGCAATCAGCACATAATCCAATGGATATTGAGTGACAGCGGCCTCAGTTAATGTTTCAACCGTATAGTCTTGATTGTTAAAACGAATAATTTTTCCTGCACTTTTAGAGGAGGCAAACAATACGAGTTGTTGAATAGGAACCTCCCGTTCAGCAAGCACGTCTAAAAAGGTTTGACCTACTGCTCCCGTAACACCCACAATCGCAATCTTTAATGGTTTCATGATAAACCTTTCTCAACAAATTCTTTATAAATCGCTTGAATAGCAAACCCATAATCTTCATCGTTGACACCAATGACGATGTTAACGCCATTGCTTCCGTAATCAATCATCTTAAGTGAAATGTTTGCGTTGACTAAGGCTGAAAAAAAGCGAAACATATTTTGATTATTTGACATGAGATTACGGCCCACAATCGAAATAAGAGAGATATGATTGGACACTTCAACTAAATCGGGTTTAAGAATTTTTTTAATGGTTTGAACCAGCGTATCTAGTTTTCCGTCCACTAAATACTTCGATTCAATCATCATCGAAAACGTATCCGTTCCACTCGGAAAGTGTTCCACATTAATATCCATTTTTTCTGCGATACGAAGAATCTTTCGATCAAAACCAACCAGTTCACTCATCAATTGTTTTTCGACAACGACTAATGTAAAATCTTTTAATCCCGCGATACCTGTGATTTCTGTCTTGCTTGTATTTTCGATGGTTGCAACAATTCGCGTTCCAGGATGACTAGGATTAAATGTATTTTTGATTTGAATCGGTATACCTTTTTTAGCTACGGGAAAATATGCTTCACTGTGAAGCACACTCGCACCCATAAACGATAAAACGCGTAATTCTTTATAAGTAATCGTTGCGATCTGTTTAGGATTAGAAATAATACGAGGATCAGCAGCTAAAAAACCATCGACATCTGTCCAGTTTTCATACAAAGAAGCCTCAACACCCCGTGCGACTAATGCACCCGTGACATCACCGCCACCGCGCGATAATACTTTTATACTTCCATGTTCATCGGATCCGTAGAATCCACTAATCACGACATAAGGATTCTTTTTTAGCACCTCACGCATGAGACGATTGGTTTTACCATAATCCAGTTTATTTTTAGTAAAGCGAACGAGATTTCTTGAATCAATAAATGGAAAATCAAGTACATAGGACAATAGTCGTCCCATGAGGTATTCTCCTCGAGAAACAATAAAATCCTTTGTTTTGATTTGCTGCATTTCTACTCGCGTTGCTTCAAGTACGGGTTTAAATTTAGCATCGATTTTTAATGCTTTAGCAATTTCAACATAGCGCGCACGAATTTTGTTAAATCCACGCATTGTTCCTTTGGTTAAATACTCATCTGCCAATGCGATGAGTTGATCGGTGATTTTGCCTTCTCCATCCACTTTTCCAGGTGCAGAAACCACGATATATTTACGGTCTTTATCCGAACGAATGATATCAATCACTCGCGTGATGGCATCGGCGCTTCCCATCGATGTGCCGCCGAACTTGCACACTTTAATGTGTTTCATATTAACTTAGTTTTTGTTTGAAATCGTGATAGCCAAATGATTTGACTAAGATGTCTTCCCCTTTGGCGTTACGAGCGTAAATCGTCGGTAAAGGTGTTCCGTTAAACGTATTGTTTTTAACCATCGTGTAAAGTGCCATATCTTCAAAGATGACTTGATCCTTGATGGCTAAAGGTTTTGAAAAGTAATATTGACCAATATTATCGCCTGATAAACACGTAGAGCCAGACAAGCGGTAATGATAAGGGCTAACTTTGACAGCACCCACCACGGGGGGTTCAAAAGGCATTTCTAAAACATCCGGCATATGGCATGTTGCACTTGAATCGAGAATGGCGATTGCCATATCGTTTTTTACAATGTCTAAGACGGACGCCACTAAAAATCCAGCGTTTAAAACAACCGCTTCACCCGGTTCTAAGTAAATTTCAAAACCATATTTGGATTTATAGTGTTGAATGAGTTGGATCAGTTTATTCACGTCATAATCTTGCCGAGTGATATGATGGCCACCACCAAAATTAAGCCATTTCAGTTTGGAGAAGAATCGACCAAATCGTTTTTCAACTGCTTGAAGCGTGGTGGCTAATGCATCGGCATTTTGTTGGCATAACGTATGAAAATGAAGTCCGGAAATAAAAGGAAGCATCGCTTCATCAAAATGTTCTTCCTTGATTCCCATCCGAGAAGTAGGAGAACAAGGGTCGTACATGCCTCCGCCTTGCGTGGATACTTCAGGATTAATACGAACACCAATGGTTTTCTTTAATGTGATTGCTTTATCTTTAAACCGGCGAAGTTGGGACATGGAATTAAAGACAATGTGATCCGCGTAAGTTAATAATTCATCGATTTCATCATCGCGGTAGGCGGGTCCAAAAACATGAATTTCTTTTTTAAAATGTTCATGGGCAAGACGAGCTTCAAATAGACCACTCGAGGTGGTACCATCAAGATATTGTGAGATGAGTGGATAAAAATAAAACATGGAGAATGCTTTTTGTGCTAAAAGAATTTTGGCTCCTGAAGCTTCTTTCACGCGTTTAAGAATTTCTAGGTTTTTCGTTAAACGACTTTCATCCACCAAATAATATGGCGTCTTTAATTGAGGATTGATTTTCATAGCGTTTCCATCAAAACAGGATTGTGATGTTCTTTCCAAGGTAATCCCCATTGATTCAGCATCGCCATGTATGGATCAGGGTTAAATTGTTCCACATTGAAAACACCTGCACCCGTCCATTGCTTGGTTAGGATTAAAGCAGCTCCAATCATGGCCGGAACGCCTGTGGTATAGGCAATGGCTTGCGCGCCGGTTTCTTTAAAGGCTTGTTCATGGTCCATGATGTTATTGATATAGTATGTTTTAGGCTTACCACCTTTGGTTCCAGTGATGATACAACCAATATTGGTTTTGCCTTTCGTTCTGGGCCCTAATGAAGCAGGATCAGGTAAAACGGCTTTTAAGAATTGTAGCGGAACAATAGCTTTACCTTCATACATGATCGGTTTAACTGAAGTCATACCCACGTTGACTAACGCACGTAAGTGCATGAGATATTTATCGCCAAAGCTCATATAAAAACGAATCCGTTTGACTCCGGGAACAAACTTCGCTAAGGATTCAATTTCTTCGTGATACATTAAGTACATATTTCGCGGACCGATTTCATCTAGCGGATAGGTTTTAAATTGAGATAAAGGTTCGATTTCTTGATAACGACCTTGTTCCCAATAACGACCTTTCATGGTGATTTCACGTATGTTAATTTCTGGATTAAAATTGGTCGCAAACGGATAACCGTGATCGCCACCATTGGCATCTAAAATATCAATGGTATCGATTTGATCAAAATGATGTTTTAACGCATGCATCACAAAAACACTGGTGACCCCTGGATCAAAACCCGTGCCGAGTAACGCCATCACGCCTGCTTTTTTAAAACGATCATGATAGACCCATTGGGTGCCATATTCAAAACCGGCTTTTTCTCTGACTTCAGCACAAGCAGTATCCACATAATGCGTTTTCGTTTGGATGCACGCTTCCATAATCGGTAAGTTTTGATATGGGAGCGCTAAATTGAGCACGAGTTGGGGTTGATGCTTTTGAATGAGTTGAACTAAAGCTGGAATATTTTCTGCATCCACCGTTTCTCCAATGATATTAGCGTTTATTTTTTTGCATTTTTCTACCAAGGCATCGACTTTGTTTTTGGAACGTGATGCAATGATAATATGTTTAAAAACAGCTTTATTTTGTGCACACTTTTGTGCTCCGACGGTTGCAACGGCTCCAGAACCAATAATCAATACTTTATTCATTTCTCCTCCAAATTGTTGCGGATTCAATTAAAAAAACTACTAAAAAAATTGTAAATGTTTATGGGGGATTGTCAATGAATATCACTAAAAAATGATTACTTTTTATGTTGATTCATTTCACTTTTTTTTAGAATCATCATACAATGATGAAGCATTTATGATTAAACGATGGTTTAGCCAATGGATTGGCACTAAAAAATTTTATCAAGAAATGTTTGCTGCCGCGTTACCGATTGCTTTTCAGCAATTGATTTCGGCGTTAGTGAATTTGCTTGATTCAGCGATGATTGGACGTTATGGAAATGATCTGCTGGGTGCGGGTGGAAGTGAAATCACCTCGGCAGCCATCATGATCGCGGGTCGATATGGCACCACGATGGATAACATCATTGTCATGCTTGCCATATCATGCACGATTTTTATTGCACAATTTTTTGGTGCAAAAGATTTTCTTTCAACCAAAAAAATATTTGGATTATCACTTAAATTAACCTTAGGAATGGGGGTTATCGCAACCTTTGTTGGCGTTGCGTTCCCTGAAATGATCATTAATTTTTTTGCTACAGGATATAACGACGGATCGTTAATGACCACTTTTGGCACAGAATACTTAAGCATTTTTGCTTGGACATTTATACCGTATTCTATTTCGGTTGCGTTTTCTTTTTCATTACGGGCAATCAAAAATTCTAATACTCCTTTAATTGCTTCTGGGTTAGCAGCGTTCACGAATTTAGGATTGAACTATCTCTTCATTTATGTTTTTCAATGGGGCATTGCCGGAGCCGCTTTTGCCACGATTTTAGCTCGCTTTGTAGAACTAGGCATTTTGATTCAGCATTACTTCCAATCTAAACCTGCTTTTTTTGGTACCTTCCAAGAATTATTTTCCATCGGGCAGGGTTTTTCACGTAAAGTGATGAAAAAAAATTATCCAATTGCGTTAGCGGCAATCATCACAGAAGTCTTGGCCATTTTTATGATGTTTGCTTATGCTCAAATTGATCAAGGGAATGCGGTGAATATTGCAGCGATAACGATTTCCCAACGGGTTGTTGACTTAATCTTAGCGTTTGTGGGTGGCATGGGAACTGCTGCCATGGTCATGGTAGGAACGCGTCTAGGAGCCGGAAACATTGATGAAGCAAGAACACATGCTCGTTGGCAAATTGCTTATGTAATTCTATTAAGCTTTGGAACCATTTTTATCATGATCGGTTTCATTCCTCTCATTCAATGGGTCTTTGGATTTGGTGAAAGCGGTAGCGGGTTGCTTTCCATTGTGATGATCATCCATGCGTTATCTTTACCATTTTTCTTTTTCTCATCCAATGTCATTTTTGTCACACGTGCTGGGGGTTATACTCGTTCACCGATGTTGATCACCAACGTTCCTTACTTCTTTATTAAAATACCTTTGGTCGCTTATTTTGTTTTCATTGCCCCCAATCAGTTCAGTGAATGGGTTTGGTTAAATCAACTTTTTCAAGCGTTAGGATTACCGTTTAATTTGCTTGTGTTTATCTTTGTTTTAGATCGCTTGATTGAACTCGTTCGGGCAGGCATTGCATGGATCATTTATCGGTATGGCCGATGGTATCAAATGTTAAGCACAACCCATGCTTCACCCAACCATCCAGAATCCATTCGTAGTAAAATAGAATTAACCAAACCAAAAGCATGAACGATATTTATCAAGAATTATTTAATCAATATGACGATTTACGTCGTATGGTGACAACCCGCTTATATCATGATGAAACCGTCTCAGGAGAATGGTTTTTTAAAAGTTCTTCTTTCCGTGTGATGACCCCGTTACAATACGCTCGTTACAAATCCAAACCGCGCATGGATGATCTTGATGATGGCAAAGTATTACGGGTGCATGATTCACCTGTCGATATTGCTTATGTCATGTTAACGTCCGATTGCATGGATGGGGTTTATGTACAAACCGATCCCCAAAAAGAAGGCAGTATTTTTGGCTTCTATCATCAAATTTCTAATTTTCATTACAATCCCAAACGAAAAGCTTTTCGTGTGGATGTCTACCATCCCAAAATTAGGCGCGTTTATTTGTATGACTTAATACCATTTGAAGACGCCACGCTTTATGCGAACTTTTTACCTTCATTGAAAAAGCTCGTTGAAGAAACGTTACAACGGCAACATCATGCCGCTATTCATAAAGATCAACTCGACTAAAATACTTTTCTAACTTGCGCTTCCACTAAAGAAATTAAATAGCCTTCAATCGTTTCATATCCTTGTGTGACTAGGTAATCACGATAACGGGATAGTTGTAAATCGTAACTTGGATTTGCAATATCGCTCGTTTTGTAATCAATGATAATCGCTTTTTTGCCTTCAATTGCCACCATATCCATGATGCCAACACGTTGCGTGGTTTCATCCAGATAAGCATATTCTTTTAAAATAGTTCCTGACAAATTTGCAATTTCCTTAAGCGATAATATTTTTTTGATGATGGCTTGATCTTTTTCATTATGAATGAAGGATGTATCTTTGGTTTTAAAATCCACCAAGAAAAGAAGATCATGGAGATAGGTTCCATAATCAAGCACCGCGTCGCTCACCGTGGTTTTAAATACTTTCTCAGACGTTTTCACCGGGAGCATCGTCTTAGGATAATCCACAGTATCGAGTTGAATCGATTGTTTTTCAATGGTTGGAATTGAAAATGTTGGTAAGAGCGGTTCAAGCGAAGGAAAACGCTTCATGATTTTTTTAGATTCACTTAAGTGAATAAAGTCATTAAAACTATAGGCAAAAGGAATGCTTAAAGGGGTCGAAGTATTAGCGGATTGTAGAAAAATAAGTTTCTCTTTCGCACGGGTAGTCGCCACATAAAATAACCGAATGTATTCGGATAACGCTTCCATTTTGCCTTGATGTCGGACTAAATGACGAAAGAAAGTATGCGGATAAGTGCTATGTGGCAACGGAATCATGATGCCATAACGGCTTGAGACTAAAAAATTTGCGTTTAATTCTTGAATGTTAAATTTAGCTTCGGTACCAGGAATGTACACCACGGGGAATTCTAATCCTTTGGATTTATGAATTGTCATGAGGGTGACAGCGTTTTCACTCGAGCGATCCTCACCGATGAGTAAGTCAATATCCATATCATCCGCTTGTTCCATAAAACTAATCCATTGTTTTAAGTCATACTCTTGTTTTTCTAAATTAGTCGCTAACGCAAAGAGTTGGAGCATTCGCGCGTGGTTGCCAGCAATATCGTCAATCTTCAGCATCTTGGTTTCAAATTCAAAGTCTTGAAATACTTTTGCGACCAATTGACTTAAAGGATACGTTGTACGATCTTTGACTAATTGACGAACAAGAGGAAACGCTGAAAAATCAGAAAACGTCAATTGACCAGACATGAGTAAATAAAGTCGTTCATCAGATTCTTCAAATAAAAATGACCGTAAAACACTCATGAGCGGTTGACGAATTTGACTTATATCTTGACCATGAAAACCATGAATCACTTCCATGACGTTACGAAAGACACGAAATAAATCCGAGTCTGATAAACTTTGATCCGCTGCGATACGAAGTGGAATCCCTCGTTTAGTAAATACGTTTAAGTAGTGTTTAAATTTAGCCTTACGATCGATGAGAATGGCGACGTCTTGATAGGCGAGGGGTTTGGCTTGTTTCTGTTTACCATTTTCTCCAACGACGGTCGCTTGGTTATTCATTAAGTTAATGAGATGGTTAGCGATGAGTTCGGCCTGAATCTCAGCGTTTTCATATCGCGGATTTTCTTCATAAATAAGTGTTTCTAATCCATCTTCGAGTTGATCGGATGGGAAGCCTTCATAATCGAGTTGGCCATATTGCAAGGCTTGGCCTAAACCGTAATCAACACCGCCATAATTGGCACTCATGATGCGTTCAAATATACTATTGATGCCTTCAATGATCGTGGATCGTGAACGATAATTTTTTGAAAGCAAGATGGTCACATTGTTTTTGATGGACGGTTCATCATAGGGTTGGTAACGGGCTAGTTTCTGTTTAAAAATATCACTATTGGCATTTCTAAAACGATAGATGGATTGTTTGATATCTCCCACCATCATGATGTTATCGTTGGCGATGAGTTTAATGAATGATTCTTGTAAGTCATTCGTGTCTTGATATTCATCAATCATGATGAAATCAAACAGATGACGAATGGTTTCACGTCGATCTTTGTCTTCCATTAAGCGTGTGGCCATCTTACCAATATCGGCAAAGGAATAAGCATTAAGTCGTTTCTTTTTAGCGTCTAATCGACCATTCAGTTCCATTAAAATGCGAATGATGGTTTCGATATAAGGCTTAGTCAAATGGTATTCATCAATCGCATTTTTTTCGCTATCTAAAGCGGAAAGAGAAGTGAGTTTTTCAAGTTGCTTTTTGATTTTCAATCTAATTTTTTTATCTTCCTCGGATTGTTTATTTTGAGCTCGCGGGAATGTACTTTCTTCTTCAGATAACCGTGCAAAAATGGTGTCGAGCGATTCGAATCGATTGAGATCCTTCAGATGAGCGACAATGTTTTCTACATCATCTTTATTTTCTATGCTTTGCGCTTCTTGAATCAAGAGATTCAACATGTGATGCACGAGCAACCGTAAATCCATGATTCCTTGTTGAATATGGTCTTTGCTAAAATATTGTTCAACATAGTGATTAAAATAGCTTTGCTTATTCACTTGTAAATCAGCTTGATCATCAATGGTTAAAATAAAATTCATGAGTGTTTGATCGTTTTTGACCACATACTCCCCAATGAGTTTTTTAAAGCCTTCATCTTGGTTGGCTGCTAATTCATCAAACAGTTCATTGAGGATTAAACGCTTTTCGATTTTGAGTAACGTTTGATCAAAGATACTGACGGCGTTATTTAAATCAAGTTCAGTGGCATAACGTTTCACCAAACTTAATGCGAAAGCATCAAACGTCATGATGAAACTAGCGTCAACTTCTGAGGCTAAATGACGGTGTTTTTCATGGTTTAATAGTTCGGCACGAACTTTGTCTTTCATCGTTTGCGCGGCTGCATTCGTAAAAGTGAGCACCAAGAAACGATCGAGGGGGATGTTTTCATTCACAATCAAATGAATAATTCTTTTCGTGAGAATGGTGGTTTTACCACTGCCAGCACCGGCAGAGACGAGCAGATTGCCTTTACCGTGATGCTTAATTTTTTCTTGTTCAGGAGTTAGTGTTTGGCTCATCTTCGAGGTCCTTTTTTAATTGTTTATATTCAACATCACGATCTTTTCTAAAACAAACATCTTGAAACGGACAATGGGTGCACGAATGTTTTTTTCTAAACCGAATGGGATTGATTTTAAAATCACCTTGCTGAATGTGTTGCACAGCGTAGATGATTTTTTCTTCCGCGACTGTTTTATAAACTTCGAACTGCTCGTTCGTTCTGACTTTCGCTTTCTTACCAAAGGTACCGTCGGCTTTCAGTTTAATGGATTTGATGAATGCTGAATCCTGATAGGTTGGATCAAACGTAGATAAAGGACCCATATGTTCCGTGGCAACACCATCGAGTTTAAGCAGTTTTTCAACGTGCTCATCTTCATCCGTGCCCTCTTGGTTTAATAATGAATCATCGAGGACGTGTTGAATATAAAGTCCAATGAGTTGATAAGTTTGAAAATCCGGATGCTTCGATACTAACCAAGCATAGATGGGTAATTGAAGCGACCAACCAAGTTCGATTTCTTCTTCCACGAACGATTCTTTCCCGGTTTTATAATCAATCAACGAAACGTATTTTTGTTGGCCATCGGTGGTCACAACAATTTTGTCAATCTTACCGGAGAATCCCATCGTTGCATTGATTGGAATTTTAACTTCTTGTTCTGCAACCATCGTCGTGAGTTTCATTTGGGATCGATGCTTTAAATTAAAAAGCACAACACGTTTCATATCTTGTTTAAGCCCTTCAACAATTAATTGTTTTCGAGGGAGAAAATCTTTTTTTAACTTGGCATATTCGCTGGCAAAAACTTCTTCAAATTGTTCTGCGCTGGATTGTGTTTTTTCAAAAATATTATGCATCAAGGTTCCTAAATGAGCGTAAAACTGATCATCTTGGGTTTGGAGTTGCAAATGTTTACTTAAATAATATTTAAAATGGCATTTATAAAAATCGCTTAATTTACTGTAAGAGAGCTTATTCCACGTTTCATGAAAGCGACTTTTCCAAGGTTTAAATTGTCCATCAAAAGGTTGAATTGGCGTGCTAATGGCGTCAGTATAAGTACCTAACAAGGGATCTTCAATCCGATAAATCTTTAATTTTTCTTTTAAACGTTCTCGTGTGATGAGGGCTTGATTTCGCCCATAATCAATCGGGAAAGTAGGGTTCTCAAATGTATGCTCAATGACACAGTCAAACAAGAGTGACGAAGGTTGATACGCTTGCCCTAAGTGAAATCGTTTATAGGTGATAAGTAAATGAGGGGAAGCACTTAAAAATTGTAAGCAGCGATCGTGTTCAAAACGATTCACCTGCTTCGAGGTCAGCCTGCCTAAGCGCGTTTTAAGTTGGTCGCTGATCGTATCATCATCCCGTTGGGTGATGGGCCAGTGGGGTTGATTGAATCCTAATACCCAAACCCATTGCGGTGTGGGTACGTATGAAGTCTTGATCCTGATGGCGTTGGTTAGGGATGGACTTTCAATGTTCACTTGCTTTAACTGATGGGCAAACCAGGCGACTTTTTGCGTTTGATTGAGCTGTAGCAAGGCAAGGGCATTGAGCAAGGTTTGAATGGGTAATCGATGCACATCGGGAAAATGAGTGAGTAATTCAAGGATAAACTCCGCGGGTTTTTGTTGTTCTAAAGCACGTAAAGTTTGAATGCCAATCGGCGTTTGGTCTAACGAGATGGTGCGATCAAAATCAATCGGAATTCGATAATGCTCACTTAGACGCATTAAAGGTTCGATGTATTCTTCGCTTGGCCGCATGATTTGTATGTCTTGAATCAAGCGTCCGCGTTTGAGTTCATGAGCAATCGCGTTTAATCCATAACGAACTTCGGCTTCCGTATCTAAAAAAACATGGACCGAAAAGCGTGGCTGTTGGATGGGTGTTGTGGATTCAAAATCTAATTGATGCGCATAAGGTTTTAACGCTTCCACCAATTCACCATCATCCGTAGGATAACCCACAACATAAATCTTTTTATGCTTAAAAAAGATGGCTCCCAACGACGAAGGGATAATGAGTTTTTGTTCAATGCATTCCTCTCGAAGTTGCATCCATTCATCCATGATGGGATTTAAATGTGGTTTTAAAAAATAAAGATGGTTGAGCAGGGTGGTTGATTTGGCTAACGAGATTCCTTTTTTAAATAAATATAATTGCGCGCGTTCATGATGAATCTTGAAATATAACCGTTCAAAAACTTGTTCTTTGGTCAATACAATAAAACGATCCCCACGTTGGATGCTTTTTTGCGCTAATAACGTGCGATGGTAAGCACCGGGAGCGATGATGATGTCGTATTGAGCATAAGAACTTAACATGATTCTATTTTCTCATACCTTCATCCTAATTTAGTCATGAATTTGAAGATTCATAGAAAAGAAAGAAATAAAAAAACACGAACCGGGTGATTCGTGTTGAAAGATTCAGCTAAATTTGATTGAAACGGATGGTGACCGAACTATTAGATAAGGAGGTAATCGTGAAGGCATAACCGATGTTGCTGTTATCATTAAATTTTCCTGATGATTCAAAGAAGGTGCTATGCGTGGAAGTAGGATTGAACGTGTCCCCTAACGTAAATAAGGTATCGTTATCCGCGACTTCAAATTGTTTGAAGGTATTGATTCCACTCGCTTCTAGTAAATGAATGAGTTTCCAATCTTCATTGTAGGAAAATCCGCTAGAATTGCTCATCGCAACATAAGGATAGCTGGTCGACCCAGTATTGAGTGTGTCTGTAAAACCGAGAAATCCTCCCGTTGAATTGGAGTATCTTCCTAATCGTGAATCCACATGATACACCTTCACACCCGGGATGGTAAAACCTCGTAATCCGTTGCCAGGATACGCGGCTTGTGAATCTTTTTGATTCAGACCAGTTGGGGTATAAAACTCGATGGCTAAATATTCATCAAAGGCAGATCCATTCCAATTGTTATTGATCAGAATAAAATCACCTGAGTTTTGGAAAGGCGTTAGTGTGATGAACGTTTCAGGTTGAGAGTTATCTAAGACATACGGATTGGTCCATCCGAGGACATATTTAGAGTAAGCGTTATGATCCACGATATTATAGTCCATCATGTCAACCCCACCGGCGGCACCCCAATCCCCATCGGTATAAGAATAATAATCATCTAAACCAAAGACGTGTCCCATTTCATGGATGTAAGTGTGCGCGTCCACGCTGGAGTTGCCGTAACCTTCATACATAAAATCAAAACTTGACCAACCATACGTCATCCCCACGGGAGAATTTAAATTGGCGGAGGCTAAGTTGTTATAGTTCCAATAGGTATAAGCCCAATAAATATCATCACCTGCCGATGAATAATTGCCGTTCGTCGCATTAGGATTGTTATAAATGAGATAGACTGCATCAATAAAACCATCGTTATCAGAATCATAGGAGGATAAATTATTGCCCGTGGTGGATTTATACCAACTGACAGCATTGTTGAGCATCGTCCAGGTTGGATCATAATAATCTGCGAACGTTCCAGTGGGGGTCAGGTTTGCAAAAGAAGTGGAAGAATAAGTTGAATCATACCAATCGGAAACGACCCCGTTGAGCGTTAATTTTCCATAACTCGATGTTTCATAAAAGGATTTAACGGATTGCCAACCGGTTTCTGAAGCGTTACCAAAGAATGCTTTTTGAATATCGTTTTTACGGTTGGTCGCACTCGTACCTGTGATTCTAAAATCACTAAAAGTAACAGGAATCACAAGCATGTTGACCGTACCCGTTGCAGGTAAAGAAAATAATTCTGCGCTTAACTTATATTCTTCTTGAGTGATGCTTGGTGAAGCAGATTTAAAATAGCCACCTTCTTGAGTTTGTGAAGAACTACTGGAAGAACTTGAAGAAGAATTTGACGTAGCACTTGATGTCGATGATGGTACACTGCTGGACTCACTTATTGAACTCGAACTGGATTCGTTTGAACTGATGACAGTAATGGTGCATGAACTTAAGATGATGCTGGTTAATATCGTTACAAATAGATGGCGTGATTTAAGCATAAGACTCCTTTAATATTGAACCAACCTCATTCCATTTTTGTTGGTTAAATCATTTCATTATACACAAAAACGCCCTTATTTTATGAAATCTTTGTTAAAAGTAGTTCACCAAAAATATTTTTCTTGTAAGCGCTTACCCTTTAGTGTATTTTTAATGGTAGAAGTAATAAGGAGGTACACTATGTCAGATATTACTTTAGCGGTTTGGGAGTTTGAACTCGTGTCGCATGTGTTAACGCTTGGCTACGCGGTGATGGCGGCTGGTTTGCTATATTTTTGGCTAACTATTCGTCAAAATTTGCCTAAGTATCGTATGTCAAACATCCTATCTGTCGTTGTTTCAATCTCTGCTTTGTTATTGCTCTTTGTGCAACAACAAAACTGGGTTGATGCCTACAAAACAGTTGAAAACCCTGCTGGTTTAGTGATCGGTTACGAGTCGATTGGAACATTCTCAAACGGGCCACGTTATTTAAACTGGCTTATTGACGTTCCTAATTTGTTGACTCAAATTCTTTTCGTTGCAGGTATTAGCGGCGTGATGTTCCGTAAGTATTGGCGTGACTTTACGTTATATGGCATGCTCATGATCGTCACCGGTTACATTGGTCAATTTTATGAACCAGGACGTCCTGATGGTGAAAATCTTGTCCTTTGGTTAGTCTGGGGCGCAATCTCTACCGTATTCTACGTACCAATCCTCACCACGATGAGCAAAGTCATCGACGAAGGAACAGCCAATATTACTCCAATTTTAAAGAAGAAGAATGCGTTGTTAGTCAGTGTGTTCAAGTTTATTAAACCTTGGTTTTATATTACTTGGACCATCTACCCAATCGCTTACTTAATGCCTGGTTTATTTGGTTTAGTTGGTTTAGACAGCACCCTCGTGGTGTCACAACAAGTTCTCTACACGCTTGCTGACGTGACTTCTAAAGTCATCTACGGCATCATGCTGAACACCGTCTCAACCTTCTTATCCACTGAAGAAGGCTTCCAAGAAGCAAATTAGTTTTTCATTAAACTAAAAGAAAACCTCGGTTCATCACCGAGGTTTTTTCTTTTACTGAATACTTTGTAAATTCTTTTTTAGAATCACACTGGAATCAAACAGGGCTTGTTTCTCATGATCATTCAGATTCAGTTTGACGACATGATGAATGCCAGTACGGGTCACTAACGCCGGTAATCCAATATAAACATGTTCTGCTTCATAGACGCCTTCATTGAGAACGGATAATGGAATGATGCGATGTTCATCAAGTAAGATTGCTTTCGTGATGTAGGCGAGCACCATCCCAATTCCATAGTAAGAAGCTTGTTTCCGTTGGATGATTTCATAAGCGGCATTTTTGACGTTGTGATAAATCGCATCCAAGTCTTCAAATTTAATTTTTGGATACGTGGCGATGACATCCTTCAGAGGTTTCACACCGATCACAGCGTTGGACCAGCACACGAATTCACTGTCACCGTGTTCGCCTAAAATATAAGCGTGAATGTGCGCGACATTGATTTCTAATTTTTTAGCAATTTCATAACGTAAGCGAGCAGTGTCTAACGACGTTCCGCTGCCGATGACTTGACTCGATGGAAGGCCTGAGGCTCGCCAAGCGATGTGTGTGAGAATATCCACGGGATTAGTCGCCATTACGATGACGCCTTGAAATCCATTCGCCATGATTTGTTGAACAATGCTTTGTATGATTGAAGCATTACGTTTTAATAAATCTAATCGTGTCTCACCCGGTTTTTGGTTTGATCCAGCACAGATGACCACCAATTGGGCATCGCGGGCATCTTCATACGTTCCTGCTTTGACCATGAGTCGTTTAGGGGAAAAAGAAAGACCATGATTTAAATCCATTGCTTCGCCTTCTGCTTTCGCGCGATTAATATCCACAAGAATAAGTTCTTCACCGATCCCTTGATTGATGAGTGAGTACGCATAAGACATACCGACAAATCCAGTTCCAACGATTAAGATTTTTTGTTTCATCTTTGTTCCTCATCTTGATTATAAAAGATGCGACGATTAAAAAACGTACAACTTAGGAATGAGACCGCTTCCAGTTTTGACAAGGACCATTAAAATTAGTATAGTGAATGTAGATCTATCAAGAGTGTACGAGGGACAAGCCCGATGACTACACAGCAACCTGCTACGGTAAGGTGCTCACGCTTGCACGATAGGAATATGGTTTAAATCATGATCCCCTATCGTGAACGATAGGGTTTTTTATTGGCCCTCTTGATGATCACGCAAGCATTGGGAGGTGCTTTTTATGGCAAATTATGGACGATCTGTGACATGGTTCTTAGAAGAAGGATTGACACAAGAAGACTATACGATACATAAGCAAGATGTTGAGCGATCCTTAAAATTAAGTACTTGGCGTTCGTTAATGGCGATCATCATCGATACACGATTGTGGCCAGGACTCAATGATCATCCAACGTTGCATGACCAAGTGATGCGCGATACCGAACCATGGAATAATCAAACTCCAATGCATTTCCGTGAAATGAGAGGTCGGATCACCATTCTTTGGCATGATGATCAAGGGCGATTGTATCTTCGTATCATGCTTGATCACGATCATCAGTCCGTTTTGGACTGTCCGATTGAGGCGATGATCAGTGATCGAAGTACAGGATTTCCCAAAGTTGCTTATAACCCTGAACGATATTTATTAGGCTATAGGATGTGGTTAGATTATTTAACGTCAACAGAAGATGAGTTTCTTCACGAAGTGAATGCTTGGGCAAAGGATATCCCTCTAACGCATGGGTTGTTAAAAGAAAATTTTTCAACGAACGTGTATGAACAAATTCGTTCTTTGCATGCGCTCAAACAATCGTTTGTCGATCCAACCAAGGCATTTCATGAGGTTTGGCATAAAGAAATTCAAAGGTTAGAAAACACCATGGTTGACGAGATGCTTCAAGAGATTCCAATTCAAAATCAAAGCATGTACATTCATACGATTGAATGGTTTATGAATCCACGGCTATTGCAAGGTCATCATCCTATAACGGAAGCCTATATATCATTACGACGACGTTATCCTAGAATGATTTTAGGTAAAGTCTTCATTCCAGTTGGTTAACTTATTTCCTAAGTTGTTTAAATATAAAAGGATAGACAACATAACCGACGACTAACACCCCTAAACCGATCAAGGAAGGGATGAGGCTGTTGATGAACGTGGTGACGAGTAAAATGACCATGCCAAGAATGGCAATCGCAGGGACAACTGGGTAACCCCAAACACGATAAGGTCTATCCGCCTTCGGCATCGTTTTTCTAAAGATAAAGACGGAGAAGAAGATGAGGGTGTTAAACACTAACGCGGGAAGCAACACAAACGTGAGTAAGGTATCCACATCAAAAAAGAGTAATAATGACGCCATCACGACGCTGCCAAGAATCGCGACATCGGGTGTGCCAAATTTGGATGTATGGCCAAATAGTTTTGGCATCGTGCCGTCTTCCGCCATCGCAAAATACACGCGTGGAAACGCTAAGAGAGTCCCATTAATCGCACCAAGAATGGAAATAAGAATAGCGGTAATCACCCATAAGAAATAGTTACCTTGTAAGACGGTACCTACGGCGAAGAAAATGGCTTGATTGTTGACTCCTAATGGTACTTGTTCAATTAAAAATGGAACATCTAAAACGCGATAAAGGGCAAAGATGAATAACACATAGACCACCGTGACTAATCCCACAGAAATAAGAAGTGCTAATGGCAGATCTCGCTTCGGATTTTTCATCTCACCAGCAACGGTGTTTAAATTGGTCCATCCTTCATACGCAAATAACGTGCGAGCGATGGCAAATGTAAAACCCGATAACAAGATTCCTAAATCAAGATCAGGGGTTGGGGAAGTTAAACTTAAATCCACGGTTTGTGTGCCTAAGAATAAACCTAAACCGATGATGATCACAATCGGGACTAATTTGGCAATTGTAAATATGATTTGTGTTAATGATCCAAGTTTAACGCCAAAATAATTAATTGCGCCAAACAGGATGATAACGGCTAAAGCCACCCAACGAACGAGATCAAAAGGTAACTCTAAAACAAACACCACAAAAATATAAGAAAATAAGAATGCCAACGTGGTGATCGAACCACTTGAGGATAAGAAGAAGTTCATCCAACCACTTAAGAAAGCAATCGGTTTACCATAGGCTTTTCTTAAATAGACATAATAGCCACCAGTATTAGGAAATAAAGTTCCTAACTCGGCGTAACTTAATGCCGAAACTAACGTAACCAATCCACCCAAGAGCCAGGCTAATAATGAAAGCCCCAGCGAATTGGAAGCAAGTCCAAAAACCACCGTTCCGAAGAAGAAGATTCCTGAACCGATCATGATGCCGGTTAGAATCGATACGCCCGCTAACAATCCAATGTCTTTTTTTAACTGCATAGGTGTTTCCTCACAATGCCTTTAAAGTAGCAAAAAAAGATGGATAATGCCATTTAAGTGATTATGATGGTTTTACTTTTTGATGGCTAAGAAACTAAGAATTGGCGTTCGCGCGGCAGTCACTTCATCCAGACGTCCAACAGGCGTGTGATGCGGGGCTTCTTTAATCAAGGTTGGATTCGTTTTAGCTTCTTCGGCGATTTGTCTAAAGATGCTGATGAATTGATCGATGGTTTCTTTGGCTTCCACTTCGGTGGGTTCGATCATGATGGATTGATCAAATAGCATCGGGAAATAAATGGTTGGAGCGTGAATCCCAAAATCAAGGGAACGTTTCGCGATGTCTAAGGTTTTAATGCCTGAGGTTTGATCAAGTAACCCATTGAGCACAAATTCATGCATGCAATATTTTGGGATGGGTAATTTATAAATATCTTTGAGTGAGGCTTGGATGTAATTCGCATTCAGAATCGCGGTGGGTCCCACATCCATTAAGTACTCCCCTAAAGTTCGAATGTAGGTATAAGCGCGTACTTCCACGAGGAAGTTTCCATAAAATCCACCGACGCGACCCATGCTGGTCGGAAGTTTTTCAAGTTGATACGTTGTCCCTTGTTTGATGACACGTGGATACGGTAGATAAGGGACGAGTTTTTTAGCCACGCCAACCGGACCTGAACCAGGACCGCCACCACCATGAGGAGTTGAAAAGGTTTTGTGCAAGTTAATATGCATGATGTCAAAACCCATATCACCAGGTCGGGCTACACCGAGCATCGGGTTAAGATTGGCACCATCGTAGTAAAGTAAACCACCCACATCATGAACAAGTTGACTGATCGTTAAAATATCTTTTTCAAATAAACCAACCGTATTGGGATTGGTGAGCATGATGCCTGCCACATCATGGGATAACACTTTTTTAAGTTCATCCACATTCACAATGCCTTCAGGAGTGGA
>JBIIRB010000040.1:0-6862 GCA_044341785.1 Bacilli bacterium
CTTCAACTAGTTTTTTATTTCAATTTATTATTATGGATTTTTATTATTACTTTTCACTTAAAATTGATGTTTTAAGCGTTCTTATTAATCAAATCAAAATTATTTTTTTGACTACTCCAGTTTTTTCATTTTTTTATTTTTTTCTTTTATATTACCCCGTTAACGATATTTTAAGTTTTATTCTGAATGTTGTTTTATATTCTATTTTCTTTTTTGTTCCAATTTTTTTGTTTAGGAAAAAAATTATTCTTTATGCTTAATTACTATCTGCAAAAAGGCATTATTGTTTTTTTTAAGTTTCTCAATCCTTTTCGCTTTTTCCTTTTTAAGTTGATTTTTTTGTTTCAAATTAAGGAGTTCAAAACCATTCATTTAAATTCGGTTTTTAAAGTCTTTGTTTTTAAGAATAAATATGTTTATAAAATCAATAGACTTGATAATGTTTTTTCTTTAAAATATTTGTTTTCTTTTTACAATAATAAAAACAAAATTAATATTGATTTTTTAAGAATTAATCCGATTAAGGAAAATATCAATTTTCCCATTAGATTTTTTCTTTTTGGAGGTTATAAATCTTTATTTGTAAAAGGTTTAAATTTGGCTGAAAATAGTTTTGATAGTATAAATATAACTAATTATAAAAATGCTTGTTTAATTTTGTTGTCTAGAATTGATAATATTTTATCCGAGAATGGTATATTTTGGGGTGATTGGAATATTCAGAATTTAATTTTCTCAGATAACAAAATTATTAATGTAGATTTTGAAGGTTTTTATACATACAATTCTAAAAAGAATATTGAATCTCAATATTCTTTTATTAAAAATTTGATTGACTTAGATACTTAATAATGCTTGATTTTTCCTGTAAATAAGTCATAATAGTTTAAGTTTGGACCAGTGGTGTAGCGGTTAACATGTCTCCCTGTCACGGAGAAGATCGCGGGTTCGATTCCCGTCTGGTCCGCCAGTAGAATACTAATAGCCCGTTCGGGCTATTTTTCTTTCTAAAGGATGGATAAACTGCCTATTGAGTCTTGAAACACACGAGAACTTCGTGTAAAGTAATACAAGACTTGGCCCGATAGCTCAGTTGGTAGAGCAACGGACTGAAAATCCGTGTGTCGCCGGTTCAATCCCGGCTTGGGCCACCACTCGTTTATAAACCCGCTTTGGCGGGTTTTTGTATTGAATTCATAGGTGTGATTTCAAGAAAAGAAAAAGCAAAAACGAGGGTATTCATCTTCCTTGTGAAATTGAATCAAAACGAAGACATAAACCGGCTTAATCAACTTTACGATGACGGTAAAGAAGCTACGAACTTTGAAAAGTGTATTGAAATTTAAACAATAGCCTTGGGTTAAATATGAGAGAATAAGAACGAGGAAAACCTTATGAGAAGAAGTCGCTTCCGCTCAAGTTTCCGCCCCGGCTTTAATTCATCTCGTTTTGGATCGCGAGGGTTTTATGTTCGTGGTGCACCTTTAAAAGGACCTGTAGGAATGATTTTTGCGATTGGCATGATTGCCTTTGTAGGCTTTTTCATTCTCAATTTTTTATTGCTCTTTTTTTATGATGATTACTTTGACACATTTGGGATTGTTTTATTCTTTGTTCCTTTTGGCATCATGGTCGTCCTCGTTCCAACCATGATCATTGCTTCTTTCATCACCGCCGCTCAGGCTGCTAAAGATCCACAAGCAATGTTGAACAGCGCTTCCAATGCGAGTGGTTCGATGCCTAATCAAGATTTGGGATTGCTAGCGAAGCAAGCTGGCTATAAAATGACGACCCTTCCTTGGAATGATCCTAGCACCGCGCAATTGATTTTAGACAATGAAAAGAAAAAAATCTTAGTTAAAATTTTAGCGCCTAATGTCTTGTATAAAAACGACATCGCTCAAGATTTGTCCAAAGGATTAGGGCAGTATTTAGCTCAAGAAGCTTGGGTCGTCCAAACACCAACCTCTTTTACCGAAAATGACCTTAACTTTGCTCGATTTTATAACGTACAGTTATTGTCCCCTGAAGCCGCACAAAAACTACTCTTGCCCAATGCCGAACCAACCTTAACAAAATAAATAGCCTTTAAGCATAGTGTTTTCGTCGGTGAAAGCCTTTCATGAAAGTAAGAAGAGATGGGTCTATTCGCCATCCATGGAAATCACCATAATTGCTTCCTTGGATATAGGGTGCCAGAGGGGAACAATCAACGTCCTGTGGTTCCGATTGATTACCTATTGACGACGTATCGAATGACCCTATGGGATAATGCCAATGTCTTTTTGTGGTAAATTAAAGAGGTGAAACTCTTCCAAACCATGGTCGTTTTTATTTCTCTTATCACGGCCAGTTGCCAATTACCGAATTCTTCATCAGAAGAAGTCAATCTAACCGGAAAATCTTTTCTGACCTTTGAGAGTAACGGGGGGACGCTAATTGATCCCATCGAAATTACGTTTACGAATCCGTTTCCTTTTCCTCAACCCCCTCAAAAAACAGGGGTTACTTTTTTAGGTTGGTATTTTGATCAGGATACCTTGACGCGCCCATTGAATCTTCAAACCTTACGTTACGTTCCCATTCCTAAGCAAGTGACGTTATATGCTAAATGGAGTGCTTGGGTTGATGGGGTGGAACTCTTTAATTTTCCGATGATGCAACTTTCCCTTAGTAACCCGATTGAATGGATTGATCAATGGACCTACGTCCCCGCGAGTATCAGCCTCACGAATACGTCTGAATCTTTCACTCTCCATGACGAGCCTTTGGTGATGAAAGGTCGCGGTAATGGAAGTTGGGGATATGAGAAAAAAGGTTATCGGATCAAGTTTGATCAAAAAGTCAGTTTGTTTGGTGAAGCATCCTCACGGCATTGGGTCCTCGCCCCTGGAGGCCATGATTTTGCAACGATCAGAAATCACCTCGCTTATTCATTAACCAACCGTCTCCTCGATGGGATTGAATATACGACCAGTTCCCATTTCGTTGAATTATTCGTCAATGGAAATTATCATGGTGTTTATAATGTTTTTGAACATGTTCGTGTCCAAGAAAGCCGTGTTGATATCGATTCCGAATATGGTGTGTTGGATACGGGTTATCTGTTGGAATATGATGCTTACGCTGAAGGAACTTCAGGACTCGATCATTTTTGGGTGAACGGGCTTAAATATCCTTACGCGATCAAATCTCCTGATCCAACCGATTATTGGATGAACACGTCACAATCCCTTTATGAACAGCAAGTGCAGTTTATTCAAGATTATATGCAGCGAGTGACGGATGCGATTCTAACCTATGACCTTGATACCGTGATGGAACTTGTTGATCTAGATTCCGTCATCGATATGTATCTTTTACATGAGTTTTTTAAAAACACCGATACCGGATGGAGTTCGTTTTATATGTATAAGAAACCAGGTGGAAAACTCTATTTTGGTCCAGCTTGGGATTTTGATTTTACTTCGGGTATCTCACGCGGAGATGCTTCGTTTCAAGGACTCTATGTGAGTCAAGATATTGTTTATCATTCTGATTTTACGGCGAGTGAATATTATCTTGCGTTGATGCAAATACCAGCATTCGTTGACTTCGTTCGTGCTCGATACCTTACCCTTAGTGAACAACTACCTTTTCATTTAGAAGATCTTTTTATCATCACTCAAATTCATCACCCTTCTTTTCAACGGGATGGCGAACGTTGGTTCTGGCTCTCAAATTGGCAACAAGAACAAAACATGGTCAAAGCTTGGCTACGTAATCGTCATCAATGGTTTTTGGAATGGACAACGACTTTGACCTAATTTTGATACACTTATTCCGAGGAACCAACCATGCGACGACCACGATTTAGCCGATTCCCTAGACGCTTCATTCGTTTTCCACGGTTTGGCCGTGGAGGCCTTGGCGTTTTCTTCCTCATCCTCGCCCTTGGTTTCATCCTTATTGTATTCTTTGGTAATTAACACGTATGACCGTTAAATTTCGAGGCGAAATCATGTTATTAAGCGGGTCATTCATTTGGGGCACAGCCTATGTGTTTCAATCTATCGCCATGGATTTTATGCTTCCATTGACGTTTGTGTGGCTTCGAACGTTATTAGCATCCATCATTTTAGGACTTTTTGTGATGATACGTTCACGTTTCAATCCGAAATATGCGTTGCATTTACTAGGTTCAAAAAAAGGTTATCAGGGTGCTTTTTTAGCAGGTTTGTTTATTGGCATGGCGATGATCACTCAACAAATTGGCATTGTGGATGCCACCGTAGCGAAAGCAGGTTTTTTTACCTCGCTCTATTTATTACTCGTCCCCATCATTTATGTCTTATTTGGAAAAAAAGTGACGATGCTTCAATGGGTTGCGATTGCCATCGGTATGTTAGGCGTGTTTTATTTATCCACTGAAGGACAATTAGATGACGGGTTAACCGTCTCGGATGGATGGATTTTAGTATGCGCATTCTTTTATGCATTTCAAATTATCACGATTGATTTTCGCGGTTCTTTGATTGATCCCATCATGTTTTCCTTCGTCCAATTTGCAACCGCGTTCGTAGTAAGTTTAATCCCGGCATTATGGTTTGAAGGATTTAACCCTTCTTTTGTGAATCATCCTGAAGCGTTAGTCGCGCTGTTTTATGTCGGTGCTATTTCTGGAGTCTTAGGTTTTACGTTCCAAATCATCGGTCAAAACTTATTTAAAAATCCTACAGTAGCCTCCCTGCTCATGTCCTTTGAAGCGGTGTTTGCCTTGATCATGGGTTTTATCTTATTAGGGGAAACACTGTCTTGGGTCGAAGGCTTTGGTGCCTTCCTCTTATTCTTAGCGATTATGTTCACCCATCTGAAATGGAAACCTAAAAGTACCGTCAGTACTAAGTCATAATTTTTCGATAGTTATGAAAGAGATCAGTTTTCTTAAGATGTAAATATTTTTGCGTTGTCTTTAAATTCGTATGTCCTAGAATGAGTCGCAAGGTTTCTAAATCGCCCCCTTTACTTAAGAACTGGGTTGCAAAGGTATGCCGCCATTTATGAGGCGTGATGTTATCTTTGATGAGTAATTTCTTTTTCATGCGATAAAGCATCGTTTCAATGGGGGATAAGGTGAACCGTTGCGTGGCTTCTCGATTGTAAAATAAGTAACTCGTCGGTTTAAATTGTTCAAGATAACGGGTTAATACTTCGGCGGTTTTTAAGGTATAAAACGTATAGCGTTCACTTCGGGTTTTAGTCATTTTTAAATGCACAATTCGTTCGTCCATATTGATATCATGAATTTGAACATGCAATAACTCATTCATGCGCATCCCGGTATCGAGTAATAAACGAAGAAACGCTAATTGTCTCAGTTGAATCGGTCGTTGAGATGAACTTAAATATTCAAAAATCTTATCAATGGTTTCCATGGGAATGGTTGGGATGATGAGTTGGGTTTCCTTTAATCGTCCAAACTCAATTTCTTGTTTAGTAGCGTATTTCACAAAATATTTAAACGCTCCAATCAGTTTATTTAACGTGCTGTTTTTTACCTTTGGACTGATATCTTTAAAGTGAGATACTAAAAAAAGAAGATGTTCTTCATCCATTGTTTCCACCGGATCATCTCCAAAAACTTCGATAATAAAATCGGTATAAAATCGATAATAAGAAAAAGTAGCCGCACTCCGAGTGATTTTCACGTGCATCATGAATCGACTCATCGCTTGTTTAACGGTCATGATGAAAAACGTTGCTTAGCATGAGGGTTAACCACTTTAACAACAATAGGATCAAGGCGAGGGATAAACCTAATTGGGCATGATGATATAAGCCTAACAAAAGCACTCCTAGTAATCCCAAATGCCATATAAGATTGAACCATTTCAAGACAACATCCTCACTTTCAAGTAGGACATCAACATTCTTTTCACCACTTCTAGTGAGGATGTGATACGATATGAAACGTATTAGAATCACATTTAGTTTTATTGAGCTCGTTCTCGATCAACCTAAAGGATCTAGAAAAGGAACAAGCACATATGAAGACATTTCGTGATTTAGGATTAGATGAACGTTTATTAAAGGCTGTGGAAAAAGAAGGCTATACCACACCCACTGAAATTCAAGCTCAAGCTATCCCCATTTTATTAGAAGGCCATGATATCTTAGGCACGGCTCAAACAGGCACGGGTAAAACCGCAGCTTTTGCTTTGCCGATGATTCAAGCGATTTTAAAAGCCAAAGGGACAGATCCCAATGCAAGACGATTTGTTCGTGGATTAGTGTTAGCCCCCACGCGTGAACTCGCGCAACAAATTATGGAATCATTTTTAGGCTATGCCCGTTATGCGAACATGCGTATTACCTCCATTTATGGCGGTGTAGGTAAAGGCCCACAAATTAATCAACTCAAAGGTGGTACCGATATTGTCGTCGGCACACCAGGTCGTATTTTAGATTTAATCAACATGGGTTTCTTAAAACTCAATGATGTCAAGTTGTTGGTGCTAGACGAAGCCGATCAAATGTTTGATATGGGTTTCTTACCGGATGTGAAAAAAATCATTGGCTTAACAGCACCAGTCCGAGTGTCTGCGATGTTTTCTGCCACGATGCCTGCTGCGATTGAAACCTTATCCCATCATGCGTTAAAGTCGCCCCGTCGCATTTCAGTGACACCGGTTGAACAACCTGTGGAAGCGATTAAGCAACAAGCGTATGCCGTGGAGAAGAATACAAAAATTTCGTTTTTAATTCATTTACTCAAAAATCCTGAAATTAAATCGGCTTTGGTATTTACACGCACCAAACGCGGCGCTAAAAAAGTAGCTGAACAATTAAACGCTCAAGGCATTCGCACCGAAGAATTACACGG
>JBIIRB010000041.1:0-6825 GCA_044341785.1 Bacilli bacterium
GCGGTTGCAGTGAAATCAAGTGTATAGGTTTCCCAGCCTGTGGTTAACACAACAGGGGTTTCATTGATCGCACGGCCAGTAGCAACAATACCACCGCCAGCTAACGCAACACGGATCGTACGGGCTTCTTCAGCCTTTGCACGGAATTCTAATGAGAAATTACCTTGTGGTAAACGGATGTTTTCTTGGCGTAATTGCGTATCCCAGAAATTAGCATCGGGAGTAATCGCGGAAATGTCATAAGCAAATGCACCCTCTTCTAATCCACTGGTGGCGGTTAAAGGAGCGCCTTGGAAAACGTTCCAAGCATACTTATTTTCAAATGCGAAGTTTTCAGACGTATCGGAGAAATCACCATTGATGAGATTGCCTAACATCGTTTCAGGTAAGACCACGGGTCTGACACCATAGGAGATGTTTTGTCCACCACGGTTATCTTCACTCCACTTATCCCAACCGGTTGGAAGACCTTTGTCACCGTTCAGTTTGAATTCAGTGTTGGTCATCAATTGTTGTGGATCAGTAACATAAATCTTGCGCGTATGGGATCCGACTAAACCTTCTGAGTCTGCAAGAGAATATACAAAGGTATAAATTCCTGGAGCGGGGTTCGCGGCGTTTAATTTAGGACCATTCGTAACATCCACAGCTTGGACATCACTCAGCGCTAAACCTGAGTCATAGTCATCACGCACGGTTAAACCAGATTTTACTAAAACAGCTGTGCCTTTGGTTGCCAACACATCGCCACCGGAAATGGTAGGAGCTTGGTTGGGTAAAGGTTCGCCTAATTCGATTTTGACATCATCCAAATGAATTTCAGCAGATGAACGAGCGAATTGACTTAAGTCGTTAGGCAAGAATGAGTCAGGTCCTAAGCCGAATTGTAATTCAGCGTTGGTCGCTGCGGACGGCGCGATAAAGTTAATCGTCTTGGTTGTCCATTCTGTTGTCACGGCAACAGGTAATTCATTTAACGCGGTTGGTTTAGCAGTTAAACCACCACCTTGAATTTGAACACGAATGGTACGAGCTTCAGCAGCACGTACTTTGAATGTAAGAATATAAGAACCGTTTTGATATAAGAACACACCATTTTGTCTTAATTGAGCATGCCACCACATCGTGGGATCGCCTGTGGATTCAAATACCATCGCACCATAGGTGTTGTCACTTTCGGTTTGATATTCAGCTGCTGCAACGATTTCATCGGCAGCGCCGTCACTCACGAATTGGTTCCAACCTGTGGAGTTGAAGGCAAAATCATCGGTTGTATCTTCAAAATCACCGTTCACGATACCCCAAGTTTCGGTTGTTCCTGATGAACTTGAAGCCGATGAACTTGAAGCCGATGAACTTGACGAAGACGAAGTGACTGAACTCGATTCAGACGCGCCGACACATGCTGCTAAGAATAACGTCCCTAAGGCTGTTAAAGTGAGAGCTTTATAAATTTTCATATTTCTCCTTTTCACTTTGTACGATAACAATGGTCGTCACAGATCTACTTAACTCGATAACAATGGGCGGCAAAATACGAAACGATTCAACTGCGCATTTCAATACCTAATCCCTCTTAAAAATATTCGATTCCATCGAATAAATATGGTATTGAAACGTTTCGATAATACTATTATAAGTGAAAGCGGTTACATAATCAATACTTTTTTTATGAATTTTTAAACTTGTGTGAACTCTAACACCGATAAACCGTCTTGAACGTATGGATTTTGCATAAACATATCCCAAATGATACGCGAGCGATAATTTTCAATCATTAAATAGGTGATACCTTTATCAATGCCAAGCACATGCGGATCATACCAAGGTGTTAAATTCGCGATGGTTGGATTGTAGGCATCATCCACAGGACCTAGATTATAAGCATCAGAAAAACCATAGGTGGTTTGAAGTTGTGGGATACTTGCATAATGGTCAACGGCATCTAAACTTTCAAGTTCCCAATAATTGATTGAGGCGGTTGCCGCGTAAGGAACGATCGTTCCGTTATGCGCATTGTTTTTCGCGGGTTGGGCTCCATAAGCGCGATATTCATTCGGGCCATCACCGGCAGAAATCCCCCACGACGTTTCACTGTACGTTAAATAACGTTGCGCATGATCAAGCGTATATAAATAATTTGCCCGCGTGGCTTTGACGGCATTCTCATACCAATCAGTGCCTTGATAATCGCGTACTTGTTTAAAATCTATAAACGCGTGAGAAAATTGATGTTGAAATAATGAGCCATCATACGTGTAAATAAATGGTGTGACGACTTCACCGGTGGAGGTTGACGTATAACCTCTAACATAATTGGAAGATAAAAATTTCAAACGTTTATACAGTTGTGCGCCATAACTAAAATTTGGATTACCTGCGGCTAATACGTAGAGCAGGAGTTGTTCAGCAAAATGATCCCAAGCACCAAAAAATCCCGTTTCCGGTTTATAGCCCATATAAAACATCAAGGTGTTTGGATTCACATACCAATCCCAATTGACGTCTAAATAAAGTTCTTCGGTGAGGGTAGCAATTTCTCCCCCAAAATATTCGGCCGCGGTTAACGCTCCGGCGAGCATGAGTCCGGTATCGATGATCGAAACTTCACTGTTCCATTCACGTTGACCCGTAGCCATATTAATCCAGTGATAAAAAAAGCCGTTCGTTCGCGGAAGTGCTTTGAGCGTTCTTAACGTTCCCAACACCCGTTCTTGTCCTTGTTCAAATGTAATATACCCTTGTTCAACGCCCCCAACATACGCCCCTAACGCAAAGCCTACCGAGGCGATGCTGGCGATGGTTGGATTACCAGGATAACGATCGCGACTTAACCCATACCCAGCGCTACTCGGATTTTGCGTTGTGGTTTCCCAAAAAAAATCAAAAGATTGTTCGGCTTCTTCAAACAGATCAAGCCGTGCAGCTTCATAAAACGGTTCTAATGACGAAAGATGTGACGAAGATGACGACGAGGTCACATCACAACTCACGAGCACCATGACACTTAATAAACCTAACGACCATCTTTGACGATTCATTTTATTCTCCTGTAATCCCACTTCGATCGATACCTTCGATGAAGAGACGTTGTAAGACGATATACATTAACAATAACGGCAAGATGATGAGT
The DNA here is from genome assembly GCA_044341785.1 of Bacilli bacterium. Lineage (GTDB taxonomy): Bacteria > Bacillota_I > Bacilli_A > RFN20 > CAG-826 > UBA970. The sequence goes on from JBIIRB010000041.1 coordinate 3,134, forward strand.
AATGTCGCCGCCATGCGAATGGCTTCATTCGCGTAATCCCCACCCATTAAATTGTTAAAGGCGGAGGCAAAGTTGAGTAAACGGAGTAGGAGGGTTTCTCCACCTCCTCCTAAGAATAACCGATTGATATACGTTTCGTTCCAATACCAGACAAAACTAAACAAAAAGGAAGTTAAGAACGAAGGCAGTGAAAGGGGAATCGCAATCTTGGTGTAGATCGACCATCGCGATGCGCCATCAATTTGTGCCGCTTCATCAATGGATTTAGGAATCATGCGATAAAACTGATAAAAAATAAGAATAAAAATCGCCGAAAAAAGTCCTTGTCCGAAAGTAGCAGGAACGATGATCGCCCAAATGGATTCTAAAATACCAAGATTAAAGAATAAGACATACCGGGGAATCATCGTCACTTGCGGTGGAATAATATAGGTCGCAAGCACCAAGGCAAAAAGGATTTTCTTAAGCGGAAATTGAAAGCGTGCAAATCCATAACCAATTAACGAAGCGACCAGCGTTTGTAATAATGCAGGAATGAGACTGACGAGTAAAGTTTCTCCTAAGGTGTTCATGTAATCGAGCGTGACAAAAGCGTCAATAAAATTTTGTAAATAGAGGGTAGATGGTAAATATTGAATCGAGGGATCGAGTAAATCTTCCAACGTTTTTAAACTATACGACACCATGTGGATGATGGGATAAATATAAACGAACCCAATCACAATGAGTAAGGCATAAAGTATCCATTTGAAAAGCAGACCATCCGAAAATTTTAATCCTAACCATTTTCGTTTGGTTTTTGCGTTCCACCAGGTTTTCATATTGAAGCGTTTCATCGTCGGAATCCTTGGAACATTGGCCGTTCTTTGATCTTTTTTTCTTTGGGGTTTAACAAGAAAGAAGTGACTAAAAGCAGTAACGCAATGACTAGAAAATAAAGCCACGCTAAAGCGGATGCATAGCCATAACCTTTAATCCCTTCAAACATCGCGGTGCGAATGTAAGCAATAATCGGATTGTTAGAAAAGGTGGCTAACGTCACGATCGTATAAATTGCTGAAACAAAAATAATATTTTTTAGTGAAGGTAAGGTGATTTTCCAAAATGTTTCCCACCCATTCGCTCCGTCCATTTGGGCGGCTTCATACATCGACTGATCCATTTTTTGTAATCCTGCTAAAAAGAGCACCACTTGCACGCCTGAAAACCAAAGGATGAAAATGATTTCAGTGAATAGTTCGACTAAGGGTTGCGCTAAGAATGACGGGAATATACTTTCGATGATCGTTAAAAATCCTGTTTCACTCAAGGAAGGAATGGTCCCTGCGCCTTGCCGTAATAACTCCGTGACCACAGGACCTGATGTGATGATGACGGGTAAGAAGAAAATCGCGCGAAAGAAAGCTCTCAATTTGAATGGACGATTAAGAAGAATCGCAATGACCATCGCTAAAATGATGATGACCGGCACATAGATGATCATTTCCCAAACGAATTGCTGCAACTGTTCAATAAAGGCAAGATCACTGGTGAGGATCGTGATGAAGTTTTGCCAGCCCACACTGATGAGTTGAATGCCTTCGCCACCCACAATGGTGATGCGATTGAAACTATAAATCAACGATTCGATTAACGGTATCGCGGTGAGAAAAAGGAATCCAATCAACCAAATCGAAATAAAGGCATAGCCTGATAAGGCTTCACGAACTTTGGAAGTTAACGGAATACGAAAGACACGGAAAAGCACAAGCGTCTGTTTTTCTAACCGATAAAGGTTGTTATACCACGGTGTTTTCTTATGCATGGTGAATCACCTGTGCGCTGAGAGGTTCAATTGGATTACCTTCTACCGTATACGTTAGACCTGAATAGTTCACGAGAATGGAAACGCCATGATCATACGTGATGCGAACCAATCCAATATCAAGCACCGTACGATTGATAATGGCTGCTCCATAAACCGCATTTAAATATGTGGATACATAATCATATTGGCGTTTTATTTCATCCTTCCAATCCGAAAATTTTGAGGTAAAAATATAGTTTGAAGGTGTATCCATGAGTTCATAGGCCGAAGCATGGCTGACAAAGAACGACGGATACATACCGTAATCAATTAATCGTAATAATTCATTTTGTGTATTGGAAAAGAAGTTGCCTGCTCGACCAAAGGCATGGGTACGATCATTAAAGATTAAAGGTAGCAGAGGAACCGTATCACTGAATCGTCCTTGTTGCGAGGAATACATCGGGGTATCTAATAACGATTGGGACTTAAAAAAATAACTGAATGGACGATACACGGCTTGTTCAGGATTCGATAAGGTGGAACTGAATAAGGTTCGTTGCGCTTCACGATCGGTTAACGTCGGTTGGTGATCACTATGCAATTGATCGCCGATAGATTCATACGCCCATTGATTTGAAGGTGAGGTTAAATTGGCAAGTTTGTTGAGGGATGCGGATGGTTTGAGAACAAAATAATCGCCTTGCACGAGTAATTCTTGACCAATGGTTTGCATCACATCATTGGTGGAATAACCTCCACCCCGTGTATACCCTAAAAACGGATTCACCCCGTAATACATTTCAATCGGATAATCGTCAATGAAGGCGTGGAAGTTTTGTTGATCAAGCACAGAACCTAATTGGCTGTCACGACGGCCATAATTAGGTGCGGTATAGGAATAGCCACCGTCATTCCAACCTAAGTAAGAAAGATGAAGATGCGTAATCCCTTCTTCCATGAGTGTTTCGGTGATGGATTGCAATTGAGGATACGTGGTCATGACCACTTTTTGCCGTGTGATAAAACCGGGTTTGTTTTCTAAGGCTAAAACATCAAGATGTAAAGGAATAGCATCTTGTTGGTTGATGGTTTGTTCGCCGTATAACCACGCCGCGTAACTTTTGGCAATGCCAACATAGTCCGCTTGGTCTTCGGTTAAAAATTGGAACGTTAATCCGGCATCAAACGTATTGCGATTGCCTTGCACCAAACTCACACTGCTGGTTTTGGCTTGGTTTAAATATTGCACATAAGCGGTGCGATAACTAAATGAAACATACGTCCAATTCATATCGGTTAAGACGAGTGATCCGATGTGGGTGAGAATGGCATTTCCTGAACCTTCAGACACAATACCGAGCATCGCGTGTTGTTGACTACCATGGACAACACCAAACATATTGGCATTCAACGGGTGTTCGTTTTGGGATTGACCAATACCGGCGTCAGCACCAAAGAATCGCTTGCTGAATACACCTTTGGTTTCAACATCATCAAAGCGCATGAGCGCGCCCACTCCATCAGGCACAACGACATACCCCGGGGTTCGTAATCGCTTCGTCGCCCCAAGCATGGGATAAGGAGTGATCGAGGCTAACTTGGCATCGCCTCGTTCAAGAATCGAAGCTTGAGGAATATGGATATGAAGTCCATTTTCATCGAGGGTGACGATTAATGAAAAATCAATTTGTGAGGTGCCTAAGCGAATATCAGCCTTAAATCCTTGTTCATTCACGTTGTTGATCGCGGTATACGTAAACGAAGAACGAACACTCTCGAATAGGTTTTCTTCACGCACATTCACACCCGCATAATAATTCACCAGCACAGGTGAATTGAGTTTGTTTTGCCAAAATCCATTTAATCCATAATCGCCTTCATCGGCAAGCGGGGAATCTTCATC
>JBIIRB010000042.1:0-6772 GCA_044341785.1 Bacilli bacterium
ATCGTGGTACCACCTTAATTCGTTGTTACACAACGCACTATGACCTCATTAACGGGAGGAACCCGGCGCACTTACTTAATTCAGTTTGCACTCAGAAGGGATGATGCTTCTCTCAATATAAGATGTTGAATCTTGTTTAGAAGCAAGTCTTCGTCGACGTTTTTTATATTATATCAAGGATGAGCTAATAAAGGACATTAATTGAAACGTTTATCGTTTAAGAATTCAGGAAGTAATCCACCGTCTTCTTCATCTTTAGGATGATTTTTATCTTGGGCAGCATTTAAAAGTCCATTGTCGGTTTCATTTTTCGGTTTGGAAATGGCAATCGGAGGAACGGTGGTGTAGTCTTTTTCGGTGGTAAACGAGGCTGCAATAATCGAAACAAGAATTTGATCGGTTAATTGCTCATTATGGGAGACACTAAATTTGATATCTAAGTTGGTGTTGGCGATTTCGCGGATGCGTTCAACCGTTTCGAGCGCTTCAAATAAACTCACTTGGGTTCCCGTGGTGACCGCAACGATGGCTTTGGTTGCACCATTAAGCGAAGATTCTAACAGCGGTGAACTGACCGCATCTTGAGCAGCATCAATGGTTTTATTAGGACCTTGACCCATACCAAAACCGATGAGAGCCATGCCGGACTTTTTCAAGACATTACGCACGTCGGCGAAATCCAAATTGATCGTCGCGGGCATGAGAATCAAATCTGACACGGTTTTCACAGATTGTGAAAGCACACTATCAGCTTCAAAGAACGATTGATTCACGGGTTTTGAACCCGCATTGAGTAACAACTTATCATTTGAAACGATGATGATGGAATCGACCACATCGCGTAATTCACTGAGTCCTTTGACGGAATTTGCAATGCGTGTTTTTCCTTCAATGGTGAAGGGTCGTGTCACAATGGCGACGGTTAAGGCACCAGCATCACGGGCAATTCGGGCAACCACAGGCGCGGCACCTGTTCCAGTTCCACCGCCCATCCCCGCAGCAATGAAAACGAGTTGTGCACCTTCGACAATTTTTTTAATTTCATCAGCAGATTCTTCAGCCGCTTCACGGCCAATTTCAGGATTGCCACCCGCACCTAAGCCACCCGTTGTCTTTTTACCGAGGACTATCCGGTTACTGGCTTGTGAAATCGATAAGGCTTGCTTGTCCGTATTAAGAACATAAAATTCAACATTATTGATTTTTTCATCAATCATGCGATTCACGGCATTATTGCCAGCGCCACCCACACCGAGAACAACAATTCGAACAGTGGGTTCAAAGTTATCCAGATTCGTTTTTTCTACTTTTGACATGATGGTTCCCTCCTATAGGTCATCGTCATATAAACTTACCGCTTTTTTGACTTTAACTTCACGCTCAATGGTTGGCACTGGTTTGGAACGGTCATCCACGACGGCGATGTATTTTTGACTCACATGGATCGAACCGAGTAACGGTAGGAAATTAGGGGATCGTCCACCAATGATTTTTAGATTGGGATAGTGATGATTGGCTTGGCGATATAACGCTTGGATGAGGGTTTGAAATCCTTTTAGCTGAATCGCCCCGCCAATCCAATAGATGGGTAAATCGGATACATCAATTGCGGATTCAGGAGGTCCATAATGGGTTAAAACCTTTGACATTTCTTCAGCATAAACTTTATAAAAGTTATAGATGGTTTCATTGAGTTGGGATTGGGTAATCGAGATGAAAGAATCGGCGGTTGTCTTCCCTTGAAAAACTAGGCCATCCAGCGTATTGGTTCTTGGATCATAACCATAAAACTCTTTTAAGCGGGTCGCCTCTTGGTAAGTGATTGAAAATTGATTTGAGATAATGGCACTTAATTGTTCACCGCCAATATCAATCCCATAAGAAGCGGTGAAGCGACCTTGATCAATCAAATTCATCGAGGTGTAATTTGACGCATGATCCAAAAGTAAATAACTGGCAGGAAGATTCGTTTCATATAAAGGTAATAATTCAGTCACAGCAAACGCATCCACTAACGTTCGTTTAAGTTTGAGTCCAATGCCCGCAAACAGCATCGTCACTTGGGTTAATAATTCTTTCATCATAAAGTGAATATCAGCATGCACGACAATGTTCGTACTTCGTTCATTGAGTGGAACATGAGTAAAATGTTGGTCGCCATCCAGGACAAATAACTTCGGAACAATCATGACTAAACCATGTTCTTTTGAAAAACTATCTTTTTTAAAATAACTATATAAATTCGAAATATCACTGAGGGCAATCACCCCTGAAGTTGATAAAACGTTGGTACGCTTTTGGCCTTCAGCTAACTCAAAACCAATCGGAGGCAAAACAAGATTGATTTGATCAATTTTGATTGTAAGGTTTTGTTCGGTTAAACGAATCATTTTTTTAATCGACGAACTAACGAGCGCAGCATCCGAGATTTTTCCATATTGAATTAAATTAGAAATCAGGATTGATTGCGAGTCTAAAATATGAACTTTGCCGTTCATTTCATAACCCGCTAAAAGTTTTAGCGATCCAAAACCAATTTCTAATGTAATGATGGTTTGATTCATGATTTACCGAATCAGATTAAATAAAGGGGTAAGGGTGTAAATGGCGAGCAATAACGTTGACCCCACAAAGATGGATAACACAAATAAAAAGCGATTTAATCTTTTCATTTGAGCTTCTTTTAACTCTTCATGAAAAGCATGTTCAACCGAATTATTCGTTTGTAATGAAATGGTATCCATGTTTCCTCTTTAGACTTCTTTATTTTATCATCTCTATCACTAAATAGATGGATTTAAAACATCTGGATTTAAAACGATATCGCCAGGTACTTCACTCACTTCACTGGTCGAGGCATCTAACGCTGCGACACCTAAAAAGGTCAAAGGAACGGCAACCGTCACTGTGGCTAATAAAAAGAAGGCTGCTGCCATGGCTAAGCGACGTAATTTATAGTAACCGGCTTTTCGGTGGAATTTCACAAGTTTGTTTCTCATAATTTTGTCCTTTCTAAGACGCGCATTTTAGCGCTTTCTGATCGATGATTGCGTTGTATTTCTTCTGGCTTCGGGATAATGACTTTTTTGTAAACGAGTTGGAATGGTTTTTTTTCATGCATGATCATGGAGTCAGGTCCATGTCTCGTTCCGATGGTTTCAGTCGCTTCTTTGAATATTTCTTTGACAATTTTATCTTCGCCGGAATGGAATGTAATCACGACTAACCTTCCATGGATTTGAAGCAAACTGAGCGATTCTAGGAGCGTTGATTTTAATCGATTGAATTCATCATTCACCGCGATTCGTAATGCTTGGAACACTTGTTTGGCGGGATGCCCTTTTTTCTTTAATTCCTTATTTGGTTTTACCTCCTTAATAAGTGCGACCAGTTCGTATGTCGTTTGAATCGGCTTGATTTCTCGCTTCTTTAAGATGGCTTTTGCAATCGGGTATGCGTAGGTTTCATCCGCGTATTCTCGGAATATTTTGGTCAATGTTGGTAAATCACTATGGTTGACTAAGTCATAGGCCGTCAGCGCTTGTCTTCGATCCATTCTCATATCTAAGGGACTATCCAGTCGGTATGAGAATCCACGTTCGGCGACATCAAACTGCGGAGAAGAAACGCCTAGATCCATGAGTATGCCGTCTACGGATTGAACATGAAGTGTCTTTAATGTGGTGGCAACTTCACTAAAGTTTTGATGAATCAGTTTTAGATTCGGATATTGTTTTTGTAACAAGTGGCACGATTCGATGGCGGTTTCATCTTGATCAAACGCAATCACCCGGCCCGTTTTTAATTGTTTTAAGATTGCTCCGGTGTGCCCACCTCGACCTAGCGTTAAGTCGAGATAAATACCTTCGGGTTTAATGGCCAAGGCATCGATGGCTTCGTGAAGGAGAACCGGTTGGTGTTCATTCATGTTTGCCCTTAGATAATTTTTCGGCTTTCGCTTCAAATTGATCACGTTGTTCTTTTTGATATTGTAACCACACGTCTTCTGGCCAAATTTCTAAATGATCGTTCACACCAATGATGCGTACATTTTTATTTAATTTAAAGTCTTTCATCGTATCCACGGATAATTGAACACGACCATGGTCATCGATTTCGAGTTCAATGGCAGAAGATAAAGCCATACGAATGTAATCACGCGCGTCTTTTTGATTAAAGTCATGTTGGTCAATGGTGGATACTAATTTTTCAAAGTTATTTTCGGGGAATAAAGAAAGGCACTTTTCAAAGCCCATCATGGCAAAGAGTTTGCTGCCACATTGATGACGAATCTTTGAAGGAATAACCAAACGACCTTTATCGTCGATGCTATGGATGTAATTTCCGTAAAACATTGTTATCCCACTTTCTCCCACTTGTAAATCAAGTATAAGATAAGGTGTTTTAAAATGCAATAAAAAAAGCAACCATCTTAACAATTCTGCTAAAAGAGTTGCTTCTATCGAATGATTTAAGTTCTAAATGTTACTTGAAAATTCTTTTGTAGATCGATTTTTATCTTTTCGACTAAAAATTGAATCTCAGCATCGGTCAACGTTTTGGTCGTCGATTCGATGGTCACTTTAACTGCCAAGGACCGTTGACCCGAAGCAACTTGATCACCTTGATAAATATCAAAGACCTCAACATCAGAAATAACATCCTTACTCGATCGACGAATGACTTTTTGGATCGAGGCATAATCAACGGATTGCGAGACGATGAACGCAAAGTCGCGTTCAACTTTAGGGAACTTATTAACCGGCTCCAACTTCATGGGCGACACTTTCGTTCCCAAGAGCATCGAAAGATTAAACTCACCAGCCAAAACTGTTTGTTTACCAAATCCTAGTTCCTGACTGATGGAAGGCGATAATTCACCGAGAACACCAACGATTTGATTACCGATTAAAAGGTTAGCGCTTCTCCCTGGATGCCGTTGTTCTAAAAAAAGATCCGCAGGTACAAAAAACGCTCGATTGGAATCCATTTGAAACACATGAAGGATGTTTTCAAGAATCCCTTTTAAATCAAAAAAGTCATAAGGTTTAGAACCTATTAAACCTTGTGAAGGTTGTAAACCTGTCAGTAAGATACTTAGCCTTAATTCTTGCTGATTAACACCAAAAACATCACTTATTTCAAATAACGCAAGCGATTTATTTTGATGATTCACATTGTAAAGTGCGGTTTGAACGAGGGAGGCAAGTAAGCTTGTTCGAATCCATTTTCGATCTTCTGTTAAAGGGTTTTTCAATACGATGGGGGACAACTGGGGTAGCCATTGAAACGCTTGCAGCGTTTTTTCGTCCGTGAGTGTATAGGTTAATACTTCTGATAAACCGCTTCCTCTGAGCATTTCTTTGATCAAGCGCTTTTTTCTTTGAGTCTCAGTTAAACCAGGAGCAATGGGTTGTAATGTAGGTAATGAAGATTGAATAGAATCAAAACCATTCAAACGAATGACTTCTTCTGCTAAGTCGGCTTGATGAAAGATATCCAAGCGATGGGCGGGGGGTTTAGCTAAGCACGGTGTGCCTTCCATGACGTCGATGCCAACACGTTCTAAAGAGGATTTCATGGTCTCTATCGAAAATTTTGTTCCTAGCAGGGCATTGATGCCTTCGAATTGAAATGGGATTGTCCGCGATTGCTGGTTGATAGTTCCAACTGTCTTAGTCCTGGAAACCCGTTTAAACTTGGTCAACGATTGAATGAGTCCTGTGGTAAATTGAAGCACTTCCTCTTCAATGAACGACTGAATTCCTTTTGAAAATCGTTGGGAAGAATCAGAAATTAAATCAAGACGTAACGCTGTTTTGCGTATCGTCGAACCTTTAAAGTCGGCCGCCTCAATAAGAATATCGGTGGTGTGTTCGTCCACTTCACACACTGCCGCTCCCATCACCCCGGCTAAACACATGACTTCTTGATCACTCATGATGACAATGTCTTCTGAAAGAAGCGAATATTTTTTCTTATCGAGTGCTTGAAAATCACCAACATAATGCTTTAATTTTAATTCTTGTTTGGGTAATTTTTTAGCGTCATACAGGTGCAGCGGTTGTCCTGTTAACAGCATGACATAGTTACCAACATCAACTAAAAAATGAATCGAGCGAATCCCGCATCCCATTAAACGACGCACCATCCAAGTGGGCGTTTGAATCGATTGAAGACCTTGAATTTCTTTGATTGAAAAGCGAAGACAATCAGGATGCTCAATACGTAAGTCAATCGATGTGGTCATGGTGGTTGGAATAGGAGGTATTGTCCAGTTTTTGACCGGGCGATCAAACAGTGCGCCTAGTTCAAAAGCAATCCCATAAACCGACAATAAATCAGGGCGATTTGCTAAAACCTTAATGTCGATGATGATATCGTTTAAGCCTAAGTGTTCTAAGATTTGGTCATCCCCGATGGGAGTATGAGAATTTAACACTTCAATACCTTCAATTTGTGCCGGTGTTAAAAATTTATTTGGAACACCTAGTTCGGTGAGCGAACAAACCATCCCTTGCGAAAGGACGCCACGGATTTTACTTTCAGCAATGGTCAATGATGCAAGTTTAGCACCTGGTAACGCAACGATGACTTTTTGTTGCGCACGAACATTAGGTGCCCCACAAACAATCGATCGAATCCCATGTAAACCCGTATCAACGGTTAATGCTGATAAATGATTCGAACCTTCAATCAACGTTTGGGTTAAAACCAACCCGGTGGTTAAATGTGTCCCTTGTGCTAACGGCGTAACCCCTTCAACTTCGAT
>JBIIRB010000043.1:0-6760 GCA_044341785.1 Bacilli bacterium
GCCAAAAAGCGTCCATCAAGGTTTTTGCAATGAGAGGAGGGTCAATAATCAAATCATGAATTTGCTTTTCGTTGGCAATGTGGACAATTAAAGGATTATCCTGAGGTCTACCTTTAATCTTATAAATTTTGTGAATGGCGTCATCAGAATATATGCTTGCACCGATCCCATAAACGGTTTCAGTAGGAAAAATAATGAGTTCATTGTGTTGAAGTAATAACTTAATCTTAATTAAGCTATTTTCAAGGTCAGAAATAATGATGGTTGGATTATTTTTCACGATGTAAATATAACATTTTTAAACGATTCTTGCTTCCAGTCGGACATTTTCATTAATTTTGAACATAAAAAGACACAAAAAACGTAACAATATTCATAAAAAAACAATAATTTCATGAAAGCGCTTTTTATTCGATAGACACGATTTAAATCCATGCAATTAAGCAAGTGAATGAAATAAGAATGTATATATTGATTGACAACTTAAATCATGGTCATTATTATATTCTTTACTTATATTCATAAGCAGATATTGAAAGGAGTATCATTATGAAAAATGCAAAAATCTTATTACTGACTTTGCTTGGAACACTTTTCGTCACAGCGTGTGGCGAAGTATCATCCTCTGTCCCAAGCAGCTCTAGCTCGAGCGCAAGTTCATCTGCAAGTTCATCTAGTTCTGCAGAAGAACAGATTAACGCTGCCGATGGTATTTATAGTTTCGCTGCTGCGAGTTATGAAGAACGTGCAGAAATTATCGGGGCACTTGAAAAATATGCCCAAGATAATTACATGACTGGTATACCTTTATATGATAACGGTGGTCTTGTTATGTATAGCAACCGTCTTTCAATCCCAAGTGATGTATTTATTCCTAACTATGGTTTCGGTGTTGGTGAAGGAACACTTCTTTCCCCAATGACAGCAACCCAAGAACCAGAAGCGGCCTATCGTTCTTACTACCACACTTGGACGAACGTGAATACCGGTACGATCAACTACATGAACTCACAAACCGCCACGGTTGCTGATTTCTATAGTTTAATTTCCGGTGCTTATTATACGACTCGTTTAAATTCTGCCAAAGATAACTATGAATGGGTTAATCAATTAGCTACAGCAGCCCCTATCGCTGTTAATGCTGATGAAAATGGCTTAGCCACGAAATGGAAAGTTCCAGTTCGCGTTGGTGGAGACTTAAAGTATGCCACTTTAACTGAGGATTCTGCTTTATCCTTATTTAATAACCGTGCTGTTGCCTTAGAAGATTACCTTACACCATTTAAATTGATGTTAGACAATCAATGGTTCCGTGCCACTGACTTAGGATCTGCCACCGGTGGTTTCACGGGTGTCTCAGCTTATAGTGCCGCGGTTGCTTCAGGTGGAACACCTGACTTCTCCACAGTTGGTATTAAATTAGTTCAAGGCGAAAATGCACTTGAATTCGAATTCAATCAAGCAAAAAATAGTTTCTATGCTCTTTATAATTTAGCTTCAAGCCTCTACTCACCAATCCCAATGGATTTTATTACCGCCATCGGTGGTCCTGCTGAATACGGTAAACCAAGTCGCGCTGTTGACACCTTATTATCCTTAGGTGTTTACACCGTTGAAAAATGGGAAGATTCAAAGCAATTTGTTTTCAAAAAGAACCCATTATCTATTGAAGCTCAATTTTATAATTTTGCTGGTTATAAGTTTGCTTTCGTCGCAGATGCAAACATTGCTTTCACTGAATTCTTAGATGGAAAACTTGATGGTGTTGGAATTCCTTCAGCCCAAGTTACAACCTATAAGACAGATCCACGTACACGTAAGACGTTAGGTGCAGCTGTTTTCAAATTAAACTTGAACGCAACCACTGATACACGTTGGGAAGAATTATTTGGTCAAGAAGGTCAAATCGTTCAAACCGCTGAAGCTGATTACTGGAATGTGAAGCCAATCATGTCGAATAAGAATTTCTTGGATGGATTATACTTCGCGATTAATCGTCAAGAAATGGCTGAAGCTACTGCTCGTAACCCAGCTCAAGCTTTCTTCTCTGATGCTTATATGGCTGACCCAGAAAACGCGATTTCTTATCGTAGTTCTGAACCAGGATTAGCAGCTTATGCTGATCGCTTACCAGAAACATTTGGTTTCAATAAAGAATTAGCAACCGAACTTTTCAGAGCTGCGGGTGATGAACTCGTTGCTGAAGGTTCATACTTACGTGGTACGGTTGAAAATCCAACGGTGATCACGCTTGATGTTCACCACCAAGCTGAATCCCGTATGAATGATGAAAGACCTTACTATGCAGACTATATCGAAGACACATTTACCGAAGCCAACCCAGGTTTGAAGCTAGAACTTAATCACTTCTTTACTGCTGGTGATGTCTTTGCTCCTTATGATGCGATGGCTGTTGGTCAATTTGATATCGCTATGGGAACCATCTCTGGTGGTACCTTAGATCCGCTCTCTTTCTTAGACATCTTAACCTCTGATAACCGTACTGGTTTCACGTTATCTTGGACAGAAGTTGATACCGCAGTTCCTTCTGAAGACCTTGTTTATAACGATGAATACTGGTCATATAATGCGTTATTAGAAGCTGGTCTTGGTTCAGCAATCGTTTCCGAAGGTCGTTCCGCAACACTCTTCAACATTGGAGACATCACCGTTTCCGATGTGAAAGCTGATACATTTGACGTCACGGCCACGGGTGTCATCTTTACGGCATTACCAGATCAAGTTCAAGTTGATGTTCTTGAAATAGGTGTGTATATCGTGACAAGTGCAACAACTTTTGAATCTATTGTTGCTGACGCAAGTGCCCTCTCGATCGATGTAGAGGCTGGCACATGGACATTAACTTTAAATGATGTGCCTAAGAGCGGTGGTCTTGCATACTATATCGACACTTATGTTCAAGTGACGGTAGAAGGTAATGAAGGCCCAGTTCAAAACATCTATAAAGAATTCAGCCTTGCTTAGTCGTTAAGTTATCGTTTACTAGGGTGATTAAGTTAAACCTTAATCACCTTAGTTTCTTATAAATCTAGAAACATTGCTTTTTTAAGGCAATGTTTCTATGTTATTAAGAAAAGGTGTGAAATGAAAAATTATATTGCTAAACGCGTTGGACTTATCTTCTTTACTGCTTTTATTATTTTGTCTCTAACCTTTATTCTGTTGAAATTGCTCCCGCCAGAACGGCCAGCAGGATTTATCGATCAGCAAATTGCTTATTTTAATAATCAGGTCGTGCTCGGTTATATGGAACGTATTTGGCCTTTTAGACCTGGTGATGAAGCACTAGCCGATGTGATTTTAAATCGGGGCGGCGAAACATACGCATATTTTTATGTATCTATTTTTGAACAATATTTTAATTGGCTTATTAACATTGTTACACGATGGGATTGGGGTACCTCCACCTTTATCGAGTTGAATACTTCTGCGATTGAAATTATTGCGCGTCGATTGCCGTTTACCATGCAAATCAATATTATTTCGCTTATTTTGGCCGTACCAACAGGTTTTATCTTAGGTATTATTGCAGCATTAAAGAAAAATAAACCTACCGACCATATTATATCCACGAGTGTCATGGTTTTTATTTCAGTTCCGTCTTTTGTTACGATTACCCTTTTAATTGGGGTTTTTGCTTATGGATTAGGATGGTTACCATCCCAATGGCCTTCCACCGCTGCCCCGATCAATTTTAGAATTTTAGGTTTCTTTATTCCCGTTTTGGCCCTCTCCTTTGGTACCATCGCTGGATTTGCACGTTTCATGCGCGCTGAATTGACTGAAATCATGGCTTCTGAATTCTTACTTCTTGCTCGAACGAAAGGTTTAACAAAAACCCAAGCTGTGGTCCGTCATGCGATTCGAAACTCTTTAGTTCCTTTAGTACCTGGAATTATCGGTCAGTTTATCGGCATTTTGTCTGGTTCCATTATTTTAGAAAATCTTTATGGCATTCCTGGTATCGGAAATTTATTTATTACAGCAATTAGTGCTAAAGACTATAACGTGATTATGGTCGACATGGCCATCTTCACACTCATTGGTTTATTCGCAGGTCTTTTGGTCGACATCACTTATGGCCTTGTTGATCCGCGCATTCGAATGGGAGCAAGAAAATAATGAATCAAGATCCAAAAAATTTCACGAAGCAAGATTTCCAATTTGTTCAATTGGATAAATCCATTCATGATGTCAAATTCAACACCAAGCCAACCACGTTTTTTGGTGACGCTATCAAACGTTTTTTGAAAAATAAATCCTCAGTTGCCGCAGGTGTGATTATTGGCATCCTTTCCTTGCTTGCAGTCACAGTCCCGATTTTTAATCAAAATAGTCTCGACAGGCCTTTGTCAGAAGCACGCTTCTTACCGCCAAAATGGCCAGGTTTTGAGGGTACCGGATTTATGGATGGCACCACTTATAACCAAAATATCATCATCGATACCTTGACCGACCCTGCTAATCCTGCTCCGGTAGGGTTTGTCTTAAGTGCGGTTGTTGGCGATATTAAAATCTATGATACTTTTTCAAATTATCCAAGTCCTTATGCTTATGGAGGTTATTTGGTGTTGCGTTCTGATACACGTGATAATGATGGATTTTTATTTTCTGCGCCATTGAATGTAAACTACACAAATGAATTTGAGTTAACGACTTTAATTTCTGATTTGAATGAAGAACAAGACGTTTTACCTAACTATCGTTTAATTGCATTTGTAGAATATGACCTAGGTATTCAAACACTCGTCCCGCTCAATGATTTTTCAACCGAATATGGTGAAGTTTCACTTGATACAATTTCAACGTCGATCCTAGCGGCTCGTCCGGATGGCGTTTTAAACTCAACATTCCGTTCGCGGTTTGGGTATCAATTAGAAACAACCCCTTCGGGAGTTTATCCAACGCTTTATATTGAAAACTTTACGATGAATCGTGTCGGTGTACCTAATGATGTTACATTTGAAAACATTAATTTTGATTCTGGAAATGAAGTCATGTTACGTGATGCTGCTGATAATGCTTCTGTGATTCGGTGGTCAGTCAATCACGGTGCAAAATCGGTATTTGAAGCTATTCTTCCACGAGGTGATTTCCGTTATGACAATTATAAATCTGCTTTTGGTGATGTCATTCGCGAGGATGTCGGAAAGAGTGTCCTTGATGGTTATATTGCTCAAGGCTGGATTCGCTATGATTTTAATGTCGGTGTTTCTTCCTTTGAATTACTCGACGATCAGAGTCCGGTTCGTGAAGTTTACTTTCAAAAAGAAGTAGGTTTTGGTTCGACCCGAGTTTTCACTGTGCGTGCATTAGTGTCTGTTTATCGTGAAAAAGGATTTGCTCAACCTCCCATCTATTTATTTGGTACCGATGTGAATGGTAACGATTTCTTTAAAATTGTTTTTGCAGGTTTGGGAACTTCACTTCTTTTAGGTTTATTTGCTGCTTTGATTAATGTCAGCATCGGTATGATTTGGGGTTCATTATCGGGTTATTATGGTGGTTGGATTGACATTGCAATGGAACGCTTTACTGAAATTTTAGGTGGTGTACCATGGATTGTGTTAATGACATTGATCATCCTTTTGTTTGGCAGTAATTTCGTAACGTTCTTATTCGCGCTTACTTTAACAGGTTGGATTGGAACAGCAAGTTTAACTCGTTCACAATTTTATCGTTATAAACGACGTGAATACATTTTGGCCTCACGCACGTTAGGCGCGAAAGACGACCGGTTAATTTTCCGTCATATTTTACCCAATGCGATTGGTCCAATTGTGACTTCGTCCGTGCTGATCATTCCTGGGGTTATTTTTGCCGAAGCCTCAATTTCTTATTTAGGATTAGGCTTACAAGGATTACCAAGTTTAGGTGTTGCCTTATCGCGTTCGCAAGCTTATTTACAAACATCGCCTCACTTAACTCTCTTTAGTGGTTTAATCATTTCACTCTTGCTCATTTCATTCAATTTATTTGGCAACGGTTTACGCGATGCCTTTAATCCTTCATTGAAAGGCGTAAGTGAATAACATGGCAAAAGAAAAAGTCATTGAAGTTAAAGATTTAAAAGTTTCCTTTTATACCGATAAAGGGCGAGTCCAAGCCATTCGTGGTGTCAGTTTTGACTTATTCAAAGGCGAAACGTTATGCATCGTGGGCGAGTCGGGATCGGGTAAATCAGTTACAGCGAAAACCATCATGGGCATCTTGCCAGGTAATGGTCGAATTGACGATGGAAGTATTTTTTATCAAGGAGAAGATTTAACAAAAGTTTCTGAAGATGAATTTCACCAAATTCGTGGCAAAAAAATTGGCATGATTTTCCAAGATCCGTTATCGTCATTAAATCCAATCATGCGGATTGGTAAACAAATTACCGAAGCACTCATCATTAACGGGGATAAAATTAAGAAACGTTTTGACGATTTAACGTTACTCAATCGCATCAAATATAAAAATCGTGTTGCTAAATATCAAGTGTTAAAAGAACAAGCGGAATTTAAGTTTAATGATTTTGTCACTGAAACGAACAAGCAAATCAAACTCATACAGCAAGATTCCCAACGTCAACCGCAAGACAAGAAGTTAGCGATTCAACAACTCAAAAAACAGATGCAAGAAGCTAAACTCGCCTTTCAACAACGTTTCATTCAACTTAAAAATGAATATTTACCTTTAATCTCAGAAGATAAAAACGCATTAGAGTCAAACGAAAAAGAAGCGCGTGTTGAAGTTC
>JBIIRB010000044.1:0-6702 GCA_044341785.1 Bacilli bacterium
GTGTGCCGATCATTGATGGTTCCGAAGGCATTGTTGAATCATTAGAAGAAGGTTTAGCGATTGCCAAAAAGATTGGTTTTCCCGTCATGCTTAAAGCCACAAGTGGTGGTGGTGGCAGAGGCATTTCCATCATTAATAATGCTGAAGATTTTAAATCCACTTTTAATAAAACATCGATGGAAGCCGAAGCATCCTTTGGGGATAAAAATTTATACGTTGAAAAATATATCGAATCGCCACGCCATGTTGAAATTCAAGTTTTTGGTGACGACTTTGGCCATGTCGTGTATTTAGGTGAACGCGATTGTTCCATGCAACGTCGCAATCAAAAATTACTCGAAGAGTCACCTTCGCCAGTTTTAAACGAACATTTAAGACGCAAAATGGGTGAAGCAGCAGTTAAACTTGCCAAAGCAGTTAAATATGTGAATGCTGGTACGATTGAATTTTTAGTGGACAAGAAATTAAATTATTATTTCATCGAAATGAATACACGTATTCAAGTTGAACATCCGGTCACTGAACAGGTGACGGGTC
Source organism: Bacilli bacterium (assembly GCA_044341785.1). GTDB lineage: Bacteria > Bacillota_I > Bacilli_A > RFN20 > CAG-826 > UBA970. The sequence goes on from JBIIRB010000044.1 coordinate 538, forward strand.
GTGATTTAGTCAAAGAACAAATTCGCGTCGCTCAAGGAAAACCACTTTCGTTTAAACAGCATGAAATCAAAATCAAAGGCCACGCGATTGAATGCCGTATCAACGCTGAAGATCCCGACAATAATTTTCGCCCATCTCCAGGAAAAATCACGCAACTCGTTTTACCAGGGGGTATTGGTGTTCGTATCGACACGCACATTCATACCGGATATGAAGTTCCTCCCTTCTATGACTCCATGATGGCCAAGTTAATCGTCCATGCCCCAACACGAAAAGAAGCAATTCGAAAAATGACAACCGCTTTAGAACAGTTTTATGTTGAAGGTGTGATTACCAATGTTGATTTTCATTATGCCTTATTACATACCCAAGAATTTATCTCTGGAGAATTTGATACTGGTTTTATTGCGCGTTTTCAAGCGCGTTTAAAAGAGATTAAAGATGAGTGAATCGCTACGGTCCTTTAAACTTAAGCGCTTTTCGTTAAGCATGGGAAAACCCGAAGCGCAAGAAACAAAAAAATCTATTTTACCTGATGGTCTTTTTTTAGAATGCGAAGGTTGTCACAAAGCTTTATTTCATCGTAATTTAGATGAGAATAAGATGGTTTGTCCTCATTGCAATTTTCATTTTCGCATGCCCATTCAAGATCGTTTAACTTTAATCACTGAACCTAATTCTTTTAAAGAAAAGTTTACCAATTTACACTCGCTTAATCCGCTGAACATGCCTGACTATGATAAAAAAATAGCCACATCACAAAAAGTCACCAATCGAACAGAAGCTTTTGTCGCAGGTATTGCAAACATTAACACGCATAAAGTCGCCTTAGGCATGCTCGATTCATTTTTTATGATGGGTTCCATGGGGTCAGTCGTTGGCGAAAAAATCACTCGTTTAATTGAGCTTTCCATCAAAGAAAAACTACCGCTGATCATCTTTTCTGCTTCCGGAGGGGCTCGGATGCAAGAAGGTATTTTCTCGTTGATGCAAATGGCTAAAACAAGTGCCGCTCTCAAGCGTCACCATGCAGCCAAACTTTTATTCATCTCTGTTTTTACCCATCCAACCACGGGGGGTGTCACTGCAAGTTTTGCTTCATTAGGCGATATTCATCTTGCTGAGCATGGCGCGATGATTGGATTTGCCGGTGCTCGGGTTATCAAACAAACCATTCAGCAAGATTTGCCTGATGGTTTTCAAACTGCCCAGTTTCAATTGCAACATGGTCAAGTCGATATCGTTTTGCATCGTCATCAACTTAAACAAACGCTCAGCCATTTATTAACCCTTCACGGTTCAGGAAAAACACATGAATAAACCACTTGAATTAAATGAAGAATCCGTTTGGAACATTATTAAATTAGCCCGTCATCCCAAGCGGCCAACGGCGATGACCGTCATCCAACACTTAATCACGGATTTCATTGAGCTGCATGGTGATCGCCAATTTGCTGATGATCCGTCCATGGTGACAGGGATTGGGTTTTTTGAAGGTACAGCGGTGACAATCATCGCCGAAGAAAAAGGGGTCAATACAGACGAAAAGATTCGTCGTAATTTTGGTATGCCTCATCCTGAAGGCTATCGCAAAGCTTTACGGATGATGAAACAAGCAGAAAAATTCCAACGTCCCATTTTATTTTTTATTGATACACCAGGAGCGTTTCCGGGTCTAGGAGCAGAAGAACGCGGTCAAGGACAAGCGATTGCCCTTAATCTTTTTGAAATGATTGATTTAAAAGTTCCTTTAATTGCGGTTGTGGTTTCTGAAGGTGGATCAGGTGGAGCTTTAGCCATTGGGGTGACGGATCGTATTTATATGTTTGAGAATAGTATTTATTCGATTATTTCACCTGAAGGTTTTGCCTCAATTCTGTTTAAAGATAGCTCGCAAGCTAAAAAAGCAGCTAGTCTGATGAAACTCACTGCTCAGGATTTATTAGGTTTTAAAATTATTGATACGATCCTTCCAGAAGTTGAAGGCGGTATGCAGGAAAACGTTGCTTTTTCAATCGATGCTTTAAAACAACATTTACGAAAAGATTTGAAAACTTTACTCCAGCTTGATTTAGATAAATTGCTCGCTTTGCGGCATAAAAAATATCGTCTCTTAGGAGAGTATGAAGAAAAGAAGTTGATTGAAAAGGAGTCCAAATGAAAGAAGTCACTTTAAAAATTTTAGGCACTGGAAAATATATTCCACCGAAGACCATCACCAATGCCGATTTAGAAAAAATGGTTGAAACAACCGATGAATGGATTGTTTCTCATACCGGGATTCGCGTTCGCCACCAAGCGGTTGATGAAAACACCAGTGATCTAGGTTATCAAGCTGCGTTGAATGCCTTAACAAAAAGCAAAATCAATCCCGAAACGATTGACGCGATTATCGTTGCAACGTTAACCCCTGATCGAAAATCCCCTTCTGTTGCAAGTCTAATTCAAGCTAAATTAGGTTTAAATCATCGCGACATCATGTGTTTTGATGTCAATGCAGCCTGTACGGGATTTGTCTATGCCCTTCAAATCGCGACGGGTTTACTCCACACGTCATCCATGCGGAATATTTTAGTTATCGGTGCGGAAGTGCTAACCAAAGTACTTGATTATAAAGATCGCAATACGTGTATTTTATTCGGCGATGGTGCCGGGGCATTGATTGTGTCAAAAGGAAATCAGCAACATCAAGCATCTTTTTATACCGCTTCACAAGGTGATATTGAATCCACTTTGGTGGTGGATGATATTTTAAAAATGGAAGGTCGAAAAGTCTATCGCTTTGCCATTGGTGCGGTTGAAAAATCAATTAAGCAGTTACTGGATATGAATCATTTAAACCTGGATCAAATTGATCAAATCATTCCTCATCAAGCTAATTACCGTATCATTGAAACCGTCGCCAACAACATGAAATTGCCGATAGAAAAGTTTTTTCTCAATATTGAAAAATACGGAAATACTTCCGCAGCATCCATTCCCATCTGCTTAGATGAATATTTTGATGCTCATCCTTATCTCCCTGGGCAACGTATCATGCTCGTTGGTTTTGGAGCGGGGCTCACCTGGGGTGGAGCATTGCTCACATTATAAAATGAATCATTTAGGTTTACTTTTTGCAGGACAAGGTGCACAAAGTCCTTCGATGGGACAATCCTTTTTAAAGCATCCAGTTTTTTCAGCATCGCTTTCATCGATTCAACGTTTACTTGGTTATGATGTCATGCAATTAATTGCGAGTAATGATGGCAGACTTAATCAAACACTTTATACACAACCTAGTATCTTTGTGATTAGTTCCTTATTGTGGAAAGTCATCAACGAGACACTTCATCCTCGTGTGGAAGGAACGGTCGGTTTTTCGCTTGGAGAGTATGCTGCATTAGGTGCAAGTGAGATTTTTTCATTTGAAAGTTTACTTCGCTTAATTCAAATTCGGGCGACAGCCATGCATGCAGCATCCACACAAAATCCAGGAAAAATGGCCGCCATTTTAGGATTAGAAACATCCGTTGTCCAGGATCTTTGTCAGCAAGCTTCCCAAGGAGTTGAAATCGTCACCTTGGCTAATTTAAATTGTCCAGGTCAAGTGGTCATCAGTGGGCATGGACCTGCGGTTGAGCGTGCTGTGCCATTAGCGACTGCAAAAGGCGCACGACGTGCAGTGATGCTCAATGTATCGGGTGCATTCCATTCACCGTTGATGATGAGTGCTCAGCAAAAATTAAATGAAGCTTTAACCAAAGAACCTTTACAAACGCTTAAAACCAAAATTTATTTGAATGTAGATGCATTGCCAGCAGACCTCAATCATGTTAAAAAGAAGATGGTTGAACAACTCGTTAGCCCAGTCCGTTTTGAATTAAGTATCCGTCATATGATTCGCGATGGTTTTACGCATTTTCTTGAAATTGGTCCAGGCACAGTTTTGCAAGGTCTCGTGAAAAAAATCGCTCCTGAAATACCTGTGATTTCATTCAATGAATTATCAGAATTCGAATTGGTGAAAGGATGGTTGTTACAATATGGATTTATCCAATAAACGCGTCGCATTGGTGACGGGTGGTGCAGCTGGGATTGGTCATGCGATCAGTTCGCAATTAGCCAAACAAGGGTATGTGGTGTTGGTGCATTATCATTCTTCGGCCACTCAAGCACAATCACTCGTGCAATCCATTCAAACGCAAGGGGGACAAGCTTTATCCTTGCAAGCAGATTTAACCAATCTTGTTCAAGTGGAAGCGATGATGAAGCGGATCCAAGACGAAGTGGGTCAACTTGATATTCTTGTCAATAATGCCGGTATCACCCAAGACGCATTATTGTTAAGGATGGATGAAAAACAATTTGATCAAGTGATCGCCACTAATTTAAAAGCGGTTTGGTTATTATCGAAATTATCGTTGAAGTTTATTCTTAAATCCTCTCAAGGTCGCATCATTAATATTTCTTCGTTCTCAGGTCTTTATGGTTTACCTGGTCAAACCAATTATGCCGCTGCCAAAGCAGGTGTGATTGGCTTTACAAAATCACTCGCGCACGAGATTGCTTCACGCCAAGTCACAGTGAATGCAGTAGCGCCAGGGTATATCGAGACGAATATGACTGAGAAACTTGATCCTTTAGTGAAAGAACAAGTTTTAAAAATGATTCCGTTAAAACGGTATGGATCGCCCCAAGATGTTGCGCATCTCGTTGCTTTTTTAGCTTCAGTTGAAGCAGGATATATCACCGGTCAAACGCTTAGCGTTGACGGTGGCATGTACATGTAAGGAGGATAGGACAATGAAACGACGTGTGGTCATTACAGGATTAGGTGCCGTAACCCCGGTTGGAAATGATGTCCAATCCACATGGCAAAATTTGTTAAATGGCGTTAATGGTATCGGAATGATTACCCTTTTTGACACGACGAATGCGCGTGTTAAAATTGCTGCTGAAATTAAAAATTTTAATCCAGAACCTTATGTGGATGCTCGCAATGCAGCCAAACTTGATCGTGTTATCACATTAGGATTATTTGCCGCAGGCCAAGCGTATGACGATGCTCAACTCAAACAAGCAACGATTGATCCCTATCGATTCGGCACATTTGTTTCAAGTGGTATTGGTGGTTTAGAAACGATGTGGAAAGAATCACAAGTGGCGGGTAGCAAAGGTCAAGATCGAATTTCCCCCTATTTTATTCCGAATACAATTATCAATTTAATTGGCGGAAATATTGCCATTAAGTATCAAGCTAAAGGGCCTAATCTTCCCGTTGTTACGGCCTGCTCAGCTGCCACAAACTCGATGGGTGAAGCGTTTCGATATATTCGCGATGGTTATCTTGATTTAGCGTTTACAGGGGGTTCAGAGGCAAGCATTAACCCTTTAGGCATCGGTGGTTTTTCCGTCATGCGTGCCCTGCATGGTTCCAATGATCCTCAACAAGCTTCGATTCCGTTTGACGCTAGACGATCAGGATTCGTGATGGGTGAAGGTGCGGGGGTATTAATCTTTGAAGAACTGAATCATGCACTTCAACGAGGTGCTAAAATTTATGCTGAAGTCGTAGGCTATAGTTCCACGACCGACGCCTTTCATATCACTGCCCCTGATGAAGAAGCCAACGGCATTACGCAATGCTTAAAACAAACACTCCAAGATGCGCAAGTCCAACCCTCTGTGGTTGATTATATTAACGCGCATGGAACTTCAACAATCTTAAACGATAAGATTGAAACGTTAGGGATTAAGAAAACATTCCAAGACCATGCTTATCGCTTGAATATTTCCTCAACGAAGTCCATGACGGGTCATATGTTAGGTGCGACTGGGGCAATTGAATCGCTGGTGTGTGTGCTCGCGCTCCGCGATGGTAAAATCCCTCCCACAATCAATTATCAAGTCAAAGATCCGCTTTGTGATTTGAATTACACGCCGAACGTGATGGTAGCACGTACGGTCAATTATGCTTTAAATATTAACGTTGGTTTTGGTGGTCAGAATGCGGCTTTGCTCTTTAAAAAATGGACAGGTCATCATGCTTAATCGTGACCAAATTCAATCCATTATTCCTCATCGTGATCCATTTTTATTGATTGATGGTATCACAGAAGTGACCCCGCTCATCTCCGCGACTGGCTTTAAACATGTTACGAACAAAGAATTTTGGGTTCCTGG
>JBIIRB010000045.1:0-6660 GCA_044341785.1 Bacilli bacterium
TCGTGGCAAAAAAATTGGCATGATTTTCCAAGATCCGTTATCGTCATTAAATCCAATCATGCGGATTGGTAAACAAATTACCGAAGCACTCATCATTAACGGGGATAAAATTAAGAAACGTTTTGATGATTTAACGCTACTCAATCGCATCAAATATAAAAACCGCGTTGCCAAATATCAAGTATTAAAAGAACAAGCGGAGTTTAAGTTTGCTGATTTTGTCACTGAAACGAAAAAACAAATCAAACTCATTCAGCAAGATCCCCAACGTCAACCGCAAGACAAGAAGTTAGCGATTCAACAACTCAAAAAACAGATGCAAGAAGCTAAACTCGCCTTTCAACAACGTTTCATTCAACTTAAAAATGAATATTTGCCTTTAATCTCAGAAGATAAAAACGCATTAGAGTCAAACGAAAAAGAAGCGCGTGTTGAAGTTCAAATGTTTAAAAAGAAAATTGAAGCAGAATACAAACTTAATTTGAATAAGTTAGAAACAGAGTTAAAGTTTGCTAATACTGCTGAAGGCAAACTTACGGTCCAAAATAAGATTAAAAAACTCAAAATTGACCACATCAATTCGATTCGTATTACCCCTGAAGAAGCCAAACGTCAAGCAATTAAAGTCATGGAGGAAGTCGGTATTCCTCAGGCCGCAAAACGATTCCGTCAATACCCATTTGAATTTTCTGGTGGGATGCGTCAGCGTATTGTGATCGCGATTGCCCTTACTCAAAATCCGGATATTTTAATTTGTGATGAACCTACAACCGCGCTTGATGTAACCATTCAAGCTCAGATTTTAGATTTAATCAAACGTTTACAAAAAGAACGAAATTTATCCACGATTTTTATTACCCATGATTTAGGCGTGGTCGCCAACATGGCGGACCGTGTTGCGGTGATGTATGCTGGAAAAATTGTTGAATATGGAACAGCCGAGGATATCTTTTATAATCCTAAACACCCATATACTTGGTCATTATTATCTTCCATTCCAGACATTGATTCAAAAGAAAAACTTGACTCCATTCCTGGAACACCGCCTAATATGATTTATCCTCCTAAGGGAGATGCTTTCGCCGTAAGGTCAAAGTATGCGATGGCGATTGATTTTAAAGAAGAACCCCCGCTATTTAAAGTGAGTGATACTCATTTTGCTTCAACCTGGCTGCTGGATGCTCGTGCTCCCAAAGCAGAGATGCCCAAGATCGTTTTAGAACGCATTCAAAATTCATTAAAAAAAGCAGGTAGGACTAATGGCAAATAGAAAAGTTAAATTTAAACAAGAACTCATTGATCAGAACGTCATTCTCTCCGTTCGCCATTTAAAGCAGTTTTTTACTGTTGGAAGTGGTCGTAATAAATTTCGAACCAAAGCGGTCCATGACATTTCGTTTGATATTAAAAAAGGTGAAGTTTTCGGCTTAGTTGGTGAATCAGGATGTGGAAAAACAACCACAGGTCGATCGATTATTCGCTTGTATGATATCACCTCAGGTAGTGTTTACTTTAAAGGACATCGCATCAATGCTGGTACGCGATGGAATGAAAAAGAAATTAAATTTGGTCGCATTAATGCTACTAAAAAGATTGCCGAATTGAACAAAACGATGAAAGATGAAATCAATGATGCCCGGAGTGAAGCGCAAGAAAATAATGACCAAGTCATTGCAAATATTCGAAAAAACTATCAATTTAAAATTGAACAAGTTAAAAAAGAACTTGCTGAACTGATTAAAATTCAAAAAGAAAAAATCGTTCAAGCTACTTTTGATAACAACCATGTTGATCCGAAACTCATGTCCAAAATTCAAATGATTTTTCAGGATCCAGTGGATTCGCTTGACCCACGTATGACCGTTGAAGATATCATTCAAGAAGGTTTACAAATTCAAGGCATGCGCAATAAGAATGAAAATTCAAAAAAGGTCATTGAAGTCCTTGATAAAGTAGGTCTAATCGCTGACTATGCTTCACGTTATCCCCACGAGTTTTCCGGTGGTCAACGTCAGCGTATTGGCATTGCCCGTGCGATTATCATGAATCCAGAGTTTTTAATTTGTGATGAACCGATTTCCGCACTCGATGTATCGATTCGTGCTCAAATCATCAACTTGTTGAATGATTTAAAAGAAAAATACAATCTTTCCATCTTGTTTATCGCCCATGACTTAAGCGTTGTTAAATATTTTTGTGATCGCTTCGCAGTCATGTATTTTGGGGAAATTGTAGAACTAGGAACATCAGAAGAATTATTTAAAAATCCACTCCATCCTTACACCAAAGCGTTATTGTCTGCTATTCCTAAACCTGATCCGCTAACGGAGAAGGTTCGTCAACGTTTAGTGTATAACCCCGTTACTGCTCATGATTACGCTAACGATAAACCCGTTTTAACTGAAATCACCCCTGGACATTTCGTGCTTGCCAATCAAGAAGAGTTAATTAAATATCGTAAACAATTAGGTAAATAAGCGTGTCCAATATTACAAAGAGTTGGTTAATTAAAGTTGGTTTTGCCTTTGGTATCTTTTCTTTTGTTTTTTTTACACGACCCCGTTTAGATTGGGTTGCTGCCAATGATGGATTCTTTATTGTTTCAGCGGTATTTTTAGCCTTAGTAGGTTTGAAATGGGTTGGTGATGAAGGTACTTTTGATGTTGTGTCTTACAGTCTCACCAAGTTAGGCGATTCTCTTAAAAAAGATAGCGTCAAATCATTTAAAGATCCATATGAATACCAGAAATTCAAAGAACCTCAACGGGTGAAAAGTCGAAAAACCTATGGTTCTTATTTGATCATTGCGCTCATCGCTGTGGCGTTAACGATCTTAAGTTCTTTTTTTATTTAGGTTGCAGCAACGCGAGTTGGTTTAAATCGACCTCGATGTTGTCATCGGGCAATACCCTAAATCCATGGATGCGATAAAATTCATTAATAAACATCGTTGTTCCAGGTAAAGCAAAGATGCTTTCATTGTCATGCTTGTTCATGAGCGACAAGGTTTCTTTTTGAATCGACGTTTCCATTTCCCTGGCGTCTAAACGAAGCCGACCATGCTCATCGAGTAACCGTTGATTTCCATACACCATCTCGTTGAATAGACGATATTTATGGGCAAGGGTAGTTTCATGAACGCCACGGCGTGTCATAACGTCAATTAAACACGATACGTAAATAGGCATCTTTGGAATAAAGACTGACGCTTTAGTGACGACGGCTTTGGATGAAGAAATAAGCGCTTCTCCATGATATTTTTTTTGCAATAGTTGATGAATTTCTTTAGCTTTTAACTCTAAGTCTTCCTTGGCTTTTCCTAATGTGCCTGCACGATAAATGGCGGCATTCGTAGGTCCTCCAATGTAGGTATAAGAAATGGTTTTAACGGATGGACTTAAAACATTGGCTTGATCAAGAGCGTCAATCCAAGCCTTCCAATCTTCACCTCCCATGACGTACACGGTGTCTTTGATTTCTTGTTCATTGGCTGGGGTTAAGCTTAGGTCTAATACTTTCTTTTCGCCGACATCGATGGTTTTTCCTGATGCGGATTGGCCAATGGGTTTAATGGCGGATCGAACAAGTTCATTGGTCAGAGGGTTGTTGCGTGCCCCAGACGCTAATGAATAAACCACCAAATCAATCGTTAACTTATGATCTTTTAAATATTGAATCACCTGTTGCTTCATCGCAGAAGAAAAAGCATCGCCCACAAAGTCTTTGTGTTGGGATGATAACTGAGCGGTTTCTTGTTGAAAAAAGATATTATTCCACCATCCTGCTGAACCCGTACGATCGCCTTTAGGACCGGATTCAAAGGATACGTTGAGGGTTGACGCTTGGGCTCCAAACGTTAAGGCGATGCGCGTAGATAAACCATAACCTGAGGAACCACCAATAATAAGCACATGTTTAGGACCTTTAAAAGGTTTGAAAGAACGAGCTTCTTGAATGAGTTGTTGGACATACGCTTGGGAACCAAGCGGATGAGCGTTTAAAAATACATTCGAACGTAAGGCGGGTTTAATAATCATAAATCCTCACTTTGACGTTATTATAACAAACCTATTTATGGATGCATGCTAAAATTATTTCGTGAAATCTACAAAAATGATTACAATATAAACAAGATGAAAAGTTTAAGACAACTTTATCGCATCGGTCACGGTCCTTCTAGTTCGCACGCCATGGGTCCAGGATTAGCGGTTCAAGCCTTAAAACAGCGTTATGCGAATATTCAATCGGTTAAGGTTGTTTTATATGAATCATTGGCGTTTACTGGCAAAGGGCATTTAACGGATCGTATTCTGACAGATGAATTCTTTCCAATACCGATCACCATTATTTTTGATTTAAAAACAAAAACACCCCATCCGAATACCATGGACTTTTTTTTATCGATGAAAGAAGGCAATCCGATTTTTCACCGCGTTGAATCCGTCGGAGGTGGTGCGCTTCGTTGGGTGGGTGAAAAAGATGATATTCCGGATGTCTATCGCGAAAACAAATTAACAGCCATTAAAAAACTTTGCCAAGACAAACAATGGCGGTTTTCAGATTACGTATTCCATCATGAAAATCAAGATTTTAAAGCGTATCTCAATACGATTACATTGCAAATGCTTTCAACCATCGAGGAAGGATTAAAGACTGAAGGTTTGCTTCCTGGTACTTTGAAAGTCCATCGCCGAGCGTTTAAATTTATCAAACCGCTTCACGAGCAAGAAACACTGCCGCAACGGGAACATCGTCTTTTATCGGCTTATGCTTTTGCCGTTAATGAAGTAAACGCGGCTGGGGGAATTGTGGTGACCGCACCCACATGCGGAGCATCAGGAACCTTGCCAGCGGTGTTGAAATACATCATGGAAGAAGAACAAGTTCCGTTAGAAAAGATTTTAAACGGTTTAGCGGTTGCGGGCTTAATTGGAAATCTTATTAAAAAAAATGCATCCATTTCGGGTGCGGAATCCGGTTGTCAGGCTGAAGTCGGAAGTGCTTGTTCCATGGCTGCGGCATTTTACGGTGAAGTCTTAGGGTTGTCGCTTGATCAAATTGAATATGCTGCTGAGGTGGGGATGGAACACCACTTAGGACTCACGTGTGACCCGATTCAAGGCTATGTTCAAATCCCGTGTATCGAACGAAATGCGGTCGCGGCTTTAAAAGCCATCCACGCAACGCGGTTAGCGCAATTCGCAACCGAAAACCATAAAATTTCATTTGATTTGGTCATTGATACGATGTATCAAACGGGTAAAGATATGAATCAAAAATATAAAGAAACCTCAAAAGGCGGTTTAGCAAAGAAATACCGTGTTTCTTAATTAAATATGTTAAAATAAATTAGAATATACATCATGAAATTTGCACAAAATGAACAAATTGTCTACGAATATTACTTTTCAGAAAGTTATTTACCTTTTAACACAGAAGTTTTTGCGGATCATCTGATTATTACGAATTATCGCCTCATTTTGGAATCCAAATCGAAAAAATCGATGATTCGCAATGAATTACCACTCAAGAGCATTCAAGGTGTTTCTGGCGCTTATTTTAAAAAATTTGGGTGGAACTGGATGAAGATTACTTTCCTCATCCTTTCATTTGCATTGCTTGGATATGTCGCGTTTGTTGCGTTTACCAATTCTCCACTTATCCCTTTGCCCTTTTTAATCTCGATTAATGAAACGTATACCTTGGATGTGATTACATCTGGTGTAGCCTTGTTATTATTCATCGGTTCCTTTTTCTTTAAAAACAAAAAAAGCATGGTTTATGAATTGAATATCAAGCATGAACCGATGGGTGTGCAAATGATTTCAAAATATGCTCAGGATGATTCCGAACTGACCAAATTGGTGATGAAGGTTTATCCTACCGGTCATGAATTGCTAGAAAATTTAGGGACCCTGATCTTAGACTTACAACTGGGTCATATGCCTCCTCCCAAGACGGAAATCAAGAAAAAGTAATGCATTAAAAAACTCGGATTTATCATCCGAGTTTTTTGTTGAGTTTAACCTGACCGACCCGTAGGACGGCGGGGTAAATTACGTGGGGGTGTTTTTACTTGGGGCTTTTGGGGTTGATTGGGCTTACCAGGTATAAACGGTCCTTGTGAGGGTCCCCGCATTGGTGGAATATCTTTTTTTCCCATATTGACCTCTTTTCAAATCTATTTTATCAAGATAATGACAATTTTCAATCTTCTTGTGATCGTGCATAAGCGTTTTCGATTAAGCGAAGGATTCTTTTAAACTCTTTTTCTTCAAACATGTCACCTAAGGTCAAATAGAGAATATGTTTGCTTGGAATGTTGAAATGCGTGATGATTTTGTTCATGACCGCATCATGATGGTCATAATGAAAATTTAAATAATCGCGTTGATCTTTTTCAATTTCACGACCGCGTCGTTCAACATTTTTAAATAATTGGTCTTTGGGGCGTTGGAGGATGATGGTGATATCAAGTTTGGGTAAACGTGACATATAAGCCTCAGCGACATCATAGGTGATGTTTTTTTCTTTTTCCGTCATGAAACCTTCAAGCAACAGTAGCTCGGTATAAACCAGATTGGAGAGCAACGTACTGTCATAAATGCATAATGGCTTATCTTTCGCCTTCCACATTTCAAGAAATAGCGCGCTGTAAAA
>JBIIRB010000046.1:0-6547 GCA_044341785.1 Bacilli bacterium
GCTTCTTCGATGATTTTTCTGACTTCAGTATCAATTTCAAACGCAATTTGCGTGGAGAAGTTCTTTTGCGTGGAGTTATAATCGCGACCTAAAAACACCGAGGAATTATTGGATTCATATTGAATTGGCCCTAATGAAGACATCCCAAATTCAGTGACCATCATCCGGGCAATACGCGTCGCCACTTCAATATCATTTTGAGCACCGGTACTCACATCACCAAAGAAAATTTCTTCAGCTGTTCGACCACCTAAATAGCCCACAATACGCGCGGTGAGTTGGTTTTTGGTCGCTAAGAATCGATCTTCTTCTGGTGTCATTAACACATGACCACCGGTTCTTCCACGAGGAATAATTGTAATCTTACGAACCTTATCGGAATGTTTCAGATTTAAACCTAAAATAGCATGACCTGCTTCATGGAAGGCAATCATGCGGCGTTCGCTTTCCGACATCGCACGATTATTTTTAGCAGGACCGGCGATACGACGATCGATGGCTTCATCAATATCGATTAATAAAACTTCTTCGCGTTGATTGCGAACCGCTAAAATAGCAGCTTCGTTCATGATGTTAGCAATATCCGCACCCGAGAAACCAACCGTACGTTGTGATAAGGCTGCAAAATCGATGGTAGGGGAAATCTTCTTCCCACGGGAATGGACTTTAAAAATAGCCTCACGACCTAATTTATCAGGTAAGTTCACCGTCACTTGTCGATCAAAACGTCCAGCACGTAATAACGCTGGATCTAACACATCATCGCGGTTCGTCGCTGCAATGACAATGACTCCTGAGTTATCAGAGAATCCATCAAGCTCAACGAGTAATTGGTTAAGCGTTTGTTCGCGTTCATCGTTACCGCCACCCACACCTGCACCACGTTGACGACCGACGGCATCAATTTCATCAATAAAGATTAAGCAAGGCGCGGTGGCTTTTGCTTTTTTAAACATATCGCGCACACGACCTGCACCCACACCGACAAACATTTCCACAAAATCTGAACCGGAAATTGAGTAAAACGGAACGCCCGCTTCTCCGGCAACGGCCTTAGCGAGTAAGGTTTTTCCAGTTCCTGGAGGACCGACTAATAAAACACCTTTAGGAAGTTTTGCACCTAAGCGTGTGAATTTCTTAGGATCTCTTAAATACTCCACCATTTCAATCAGTTCAGCTTTTTCTTCTTCACAACCCGCGACATCACTAAAGCGAATTTTGGAATTATCTTCACGACGAGCGCGGGATTTATTAAAGTCCATCGCTTTGCTATTCGCGCTATTGACAGAATTATTCATGCGACCAAAAATAAATAAGAACAATAACGCCGAACCCCCGATGATTAAGATGGTGGGACCCCAAGCATCAATCCACGTGGTTTCAAACGCATTCACACTCGTCCATTTACCTTGGTAATACTTGGTGATGCCATCTTCATCTAACCGATTGGTTAGGACATCAAAGACCTCTTCAAGCAAAGCGCGGTTTGAGGATTCAAACGTTGCCACAAAAAACACACGAGCATTAGAGTCATTAATATATTCACCTTCAACGATGATGACGGTTTCACGTTGCGTCGTCTTAACTTCGGTGACTTCTTTGGTTTCAAGCCATTGCACGATATTGGTGGGAGACACATTCACCGTGTTAGCGGAACTAGAAAAGAAAACCAACCATAAAAAAACGAGCACGGCAGCGCCCATCATCAGATAAGGTAGTAAATAACTAAATAAACCAGGGGGTTTGGGTTGACGCAATTTTTCCATTTCTTAAAGCATCCCTTCTTTCATTAGACCTCTATTATACAAGATACCACTCATAACCTTGGTAAAATTTACTTTCGATTCGTGTAAATCGTAATCCATTTTAATGGTTGGACAATCGGTTCTCTTTGATAGCGAGGAGTATAAATAATCTTTCCCTTGGCATTCACAAAAACTGGCCAATACTTTCTTAAGTACATCGGCATTTTCCAATCACCAAATAGTCGATTGAGTTTCAAATGATGATTCTGATGCAACCAGCGATCGGTAGGCAAGGCGTTTCGTATGCGTGTACCCTTAACAAGCCAATGAGGAAAGTCAGGGGCGTCAGAATGAATCTCAACCCAAGCCGACCTCATGGTTTTTCCATGATACTGGAATTGATAGGGTTTTAAGTCAGGAAGAACAATCCATTCAAATCGATCATAGTGTTTGATGAAAAGACCTTGGTCGATGGACTTGGACCAATTAGGTTTTGACGATTGAGCGATTTTTTTTAACTGTTGAATCAACGATCGGGTAATCGGAAAAGAAACCCCATGACGTTGAAAGTAACCATATAGCATCCAAAATATCGTTTGATCATGGGTTTGAAAACTATTTAACGGAAGAAACGTTGGATAGCGGAGTTGTAACGTCTGGATCATTTGGCTTTGGTGGTGATTCTTCTTGTCAATACGAGCAAGTTCTTCAGTTCGTTGTTCAAGCGTCCAGGTTGCAATCGTTTGTCTTAGCCGATTGCGCGTATACGTCGTTTGTGCATTAGAAGCGTCCAGCGCGTAAGGAACTTGATGGTTATCACAATAGGTTAATAACGCTGTTTTACTCATCGCTAATAACGGTCGTATCACTTTCATCCCTAACAGGGTGGTTTCACGTTGCATGCCTGCATAAGGAACCCATGATTGTCGCTGTTCGTGAAACATCGCGGTTTCAAGATGATCATCTTGATGATGCCCCGTGAGTAAGACATCGAGTTGATTTTCATTCATGATCGTTTGGAAAAATCGATATCGAAGCTCACGTGCTTGGGCTTGAAAATTGCCAGCGGGTAACGGTTGTGAAACATCTAAAACGTAGCAAGGAACGTCGTGGGATAAACAATACTGTTCTAAACCCGTTTGTTCAAGATTGCTATCTGCACGGCGATGATAATTCACATGGGCGACATGAACATGGAATCCTTGTTCAAGGAGCATGGATAAAAGTGCCATGGAGTCTGGGCCATAGGATACGGCTACTAAATAGGTGAATTGTTGGTCAAGCGTCAATCGTTTCATCTTTTTCTTCTAATACCGTAATCATAGGACCGTCATCACGTTTAGGATTGGGTTGTAAAAGCGAATTAATTTGAAATTTTAAATAAAAATGATGCATTTTAACTTCGACTGTATCGCCAATGTTGACCTCATGGGATGGTTTAGCGAGTTTATCATTAATATAGACGCGATTTTTTTCAATCGCTTCTTTGGCTAATACCCGCCGTTTGATCACACGGGCGACTTTTAAAAACTTATCAATTCTCATAACCTATATTTTACAATAATTATGTTGAATGCATGAAGCTTTAAGGTAATATCAATATTAGAGGTATATTATGAAAATTAACTTTCAGGCATTGTTAACTAGCTTTTTACCCTCGATTAAACGCTTTCCATATGCTTACGGTTTGATTGTTTACTTTTTAGTCATTGGGTCCATTCAAATTCTAGCCACCCCACTAAGTCTGCTGTTTTTTCAATTGGATGTTTTAAAAACATTAGGATTTATTTTCTTGGTTGGCACGATTGGCATTCGCATCGCCTTTGAAAATTTAATTGTAGCTAAGGATTTAAAACTTCCTTTTAAACTTCAAGGTTGGTACGACCACCTTGCTTCTGGCGTTTTGGGTTTATTGCTGGTCATCTTTGGCTTGCTAAACTTTTTAGCTCCTTCGGCTTTATTAACCTTAGAAATCGCGCTACTGTGGTTGGTTGTTCTCTTTTTTCTTCCGTTTGCCCCTTTCGTCGTCAAAGGTATTAAAGTTCCTGATTACCTTTTGTTTTTAGTCACTAAAAATTTTGTGCTCGGATTTTTTATCTTTTTCTTGGCTGCTGTCATTCCGTTGACCATCAACATTTTGCTGAGCGTTGTTTTTAGAATCGAGATCGGTAATGCGCTTGGACAGATGACGAACATCACTGCTCTCCTTGTTACCTATGGTTTTGGTATTCCTTATTTCATCAATCAACTTCCCGTGGATGGAAATTACGAAAAAGACATCAAAAAACAACATCCGTTCTTTGGTTTTCTTTACGGTACACTCCTTCCTATCAACGTTTTTTTAGGATTAATCGCAGTCTTCACAGTCTTAGGCGTCATTGGTGAATTTTTAAATGACTTAAATACCGTGGAAATTGATCCTGCGTTTGGACCTCTTCTAACACTGATCAATAACGGTATTTTTGGAATTTTAGTTGTTCCTATTTTAGTCGTTGGGCATGTCGTGTTTTTTAGCACACTACCTTTAAAGGCAACTCGCGCCTTGTCTAAGCTTTTTCACTTAGTCTTTCCATTTGTAGCGCCAATCCTAACGCTTGTTCTATTCACGGAAACCGTACGCGCGATCTTTACAGAATTTGCGTGGGAAATTTCACCTTTGATTGTGTTAAACCTTGTGGTGGCAAGTGCTACAGGCTATCTCACGTTTTTATATTTTAAAAATAAACAACAACTTCCTGTTCGACAATATTATCTTGTCTTCGTTTTTGCTGTCTTAGTTTTAATGGTGTTCATTCCATTCACGAATCTAACCGCCCTCGATGATCTTAACGCCTTCTTTTACGGAACAGGCTTGATCGTTTAATTGAACGATTTTTGACTAAGTTGTTGATACACCTGATCGACTCCCTTTAAAGAAACTTCTAAATGATAAAACCAATCGGCTTCTTTTTTCACTCTAATCTTTAATTGTTTTTGTTGAAACGTGACGACCAAATAACGAAGATAATTTTGTAACTTTTGAAACAGCATCGTCCCCGATCCATTGAGTTGCGTGAATAATGCTGAAACATAAATGTCGACATATTGCTGCGTTTCTTTTATGGAACCTACCGCGGGTGAATTCATCAGCAAATCCACTTTCTTTTTATGAATTAACCGCTTCACCTCATCAGGCAATTTCCCGTACAAATCCCTAATATAGGTCGTTAATCCATCGATTTCTTTTTCTGAAGTTGCATTTTCAATGGCTTGATAGAGTTCAATTTTGTCAGACTCGGACGCATAACTCTCTGGAATATAGGCGTCGATCTGTAGTTGGGTGGACGGGGCAAACGCTACTTTCACTTGGCCCGTTTGTTTTTCGATGATCGATTCATTGAGTAACTGCAAATATAAATCAATCCCAACCGTATCAATGAATCCGGCTTGATCAGGTCCTAGGATATCGCCCGCGCCTCGAATCATGAGATCGCGTTGAGCAATTTTATATCCACTTCCAAGCTCGGTAAATTCTTGAATGGCTTTTAAACGTTTCTCCGCAAGTTCAGTCATCACTTTATGTTCACGATAAAGTAAGTAGGCATACGCCATCTTAGAACCCCGACCGACACGACCTTTGATTTGATACAGCTGGGATAATCCAAAACGATCCGCGTCTTCAATGATGATGAGATTCGCATTCGGAATATCAATCCCGTTTTCAACGATGGTGGTACAGACTAAGACATTAATTTCATTCGCATAAAATCGAATCATCACGTCTTCAATCAAATCTTTATCCATTTGACCGTGAACCACACCCACGCGAATCCCTTTGATACGTTCCGTTAATTGACTCGCAATCGCGTAAATATCGTCAACCTGGTTATGAAGATAAAAAACTTGGCCATCGCGTGAGAGTTCACGTTCAATCAGTTCTTTAATGATCGCATGGTCATGACGTATCACATACGTTTGAATCGGCACGCGATTCATCGGTGATGTATTAATTTGTGAGAGCGGACGAATACCGAGTAACGACATTTGGAGCGTACGTGGAATGGGGGTAGCAGAAAGCGTTAAGACATCCACATTCTTTTTCAGTTCTTTGATGCGTTCTTTTTGCTCTACCCCGAACCGTTGCTCTTCATCCACGATCAGCAAACCTAAATCCTTAAATATGAAGTCTTTCGCTAAGACTTTGTGGGTACCGATGATTAAATGAACCTTCCCTTGGGCAATCTCGTGTTGATAGTCTTTGATTTTCTTATCAGGAATCAGGCGAGAGATAATCGCAATGGAAAGACCAAACGTCGCAAATCGTTCAATCGCGACTTCGTAATGTTGACGCGCTAATAAGGTTGTGGGTGCGAGTAAAACGACTTGCTTATGTTGACTGAGCGCTTTAAACGCAGCACGAAATGCAACCTCGGTTTTTCCAAAGCCAACATCCCCACACAGCAACCGATCCATCGGGGTGGGTTTTTCCATATCGTGTTTAATTTCTTCGAGGGATTGTTTTTGATCGTCGGTTAATGCATAAGGGAATTGCCGTTCAAATTCACGTTGCAGTTCGTCATCCTCGGCATAAGCATGCCCAGGGATTTGCACACGTTCTTGATAGAGTTTAACTAAACGTTCCGCTAAATCGTTTACCCGTTCTTTGATACGGGCTTTGGTCTTTTCCCATTCCCCAGAATTGAGGCGACTTAACCGAGGGACTGATCCTTCTTTTCCCATAAACTTACGGACGAGTTTGAATTGTGAAAGTGGGACATAGAGTTGATCTTTGCCAGCATAGGCAACATGTAAATAGTCGGTAT
>JBIIRB010000009.1:0-21591 GCA_044341785.1 Bacilli bacterium
ATGAGAAAAAGCATGCAATTATATTCAATCGTTATCGGCTCATTATTGCTTGCGAGTTGTTTATCTTCGAGTAGTGCTTCCGTTGTCTCAAGTCAATCTTCGTTAGATACTTCATTGATTTCTAGTGAATCGTCTTCGTCTACGAGTCCGTCTTCAGAATCATCCAATGAATCCAGTGAGGTCAGTTCTTCAACCTCAAGTGAATCGAGTGTTGAATCTTCTAGTTCTAGTGAAGTAGTAAGCAGTTCAATCAGCAGTGAACCCCAGTATGACTATGAAGGGTATTACGCATCATTGAATGGGAAATCTGATGCGCAAGTCTTTCTAACATTACGCCCATTGTTAAGGCAAGCATTAACCACAGAAGGCAACTACCTCAATGAGCGATTACCGCTCACCTATGGTGAGGCTCGTTATATTTTGGATGAAACGGATCGCGATCCTAACAACCCAAACAATCTCATTTTGGTCTATCGCCAAACATCCGTCTCCAGTGTGTGGGATAGTGGTTCGACTTGGAATCGTGAACATGTTTGGCCACAATCCCTCCTGGCACCAGGTTTAAATACCGATAATGGAGATCGCCATAAAGGGGCCGATTTACAAAATTTAAAACCGGCCAATCCTGCGGAAAATACTTCGCGTGGTAATAAATATTATGGCACTGCCACGACCCCCAAAACGTATTTACCTCCGGCAAATGTTCGTGGCGATTTAGCCCGCATCTTGTTTTATATGACCACGATGTATCCTGAACTCACACTCGTGAATGTCAATGATGGTGCGGATTTAGTCACCTACCAAATGGCCCAGCTCAATCTTTTGGTTCAATGGCATTTACAAGATCCAGTCGATGCTTTTGAATTGAATCGTAATAACATCATTTATTCCTATCAATTCAATCGGAATCCGTATATTGATCATGAAGAACTTGTTTGCCGTGTTTGGCAAAACGCGACGCCTACCATCCAATCGCTCTGCGCATGAAATGAGTTCATTGAAAAGGTTTTTTATTGACTTTATGCATTTTATTTTCTATGATTTGAAATTGTAATGCCCCCTTAGTTAAGTGGTATAACGAGTCCATGGTAAGGACTTATTGCTAGTTCGATTCTGGCAGGGGGCACCATCATGATTCTAGAGCATCCTTCGTGATGCTTTTTTTCTTTACAAATTGACTTCATCCTTCAAAACATTTTTAGGTATAATTAAGCAAGTTTGGAGAAACGTATGAAAGTTAAAATCATCAGTTATTCGCAACCGGCAAAAGAAATTTTAGAAGAAGGATTAAAGGACGCTCAAGAACTCATTGCCTTCTGTGCACGTGTGAGTAATCCTAGTAATCAATTCAACACCAAAACAAGCGCTCAATTGGTCAAATATTTAGTCAATCATAAACATTGGTCACCCTTAGAAATGGTATCGGTGTGTTTAGAAATTGAGACCACCCGTGATATTGCGCGGCAAATGTTGCGTCATCGCTCCTTTGCCTTCCAAGAATTCTCACAACGTTATGCCGATCCTACCAAGGATTTATCTTTTGTCACGCGTGAAGCTCGTTTACAAGATACCCAAAATCGTCAAAACAGCGTTGCCTTATCAACCAACCCTGCCCATCTAGCGCTTGCTCGCGCTTGGGAAGAAAAACAAAAAGCCGTAATTGCGTTATCCAATGAAACTTACCAATGGGCCATTCAACAAGGCATCGCGAAAGAACAAGCTCGCAGTGTTTTACCAGAAGGTTTAACCGTGTCGCGTTTATACATGACCGGAAGTTTACGTTCTTGGGTTCATTACATTGAACTTCGTAGCGGTCATGGAACGCAAAAAGAACATATTGAAGTGGCGAAAGCGTGTGCGGAAGTCATCAAGAATATCTTCCCTTTAATCGCTGATTTTGTGGCTAAAGAATGAAAAAAAATCGCATTTGGCTCATCGTTGGATTAGTTACCACCACCGTGGTTTCGGTTCCTTTTGTGACGTATCCTTTATCCTATCAACCTCAATCTTTAGCGCTTGAAGCCTTCGAAGGCGTTCATGATACATGGGATTATCTTCACTTTGCTCCGGGGCTTCCTTCGAAAGCGAATGTGATTTATTATCCGGGTGGTTTAGTCAATCCAATCAGTTATGCATACATGGGTTATACGCTTGCATCGTTAGGCTATGACGTCTTTATCACCAAACCGCTTTTTCATTTACAAATCGTGAATCCTGAACAAGGAAAAATCATCATGCAAGACTATCCTAGTGATTTACCGTGGTTCATTGGTGGCCACTCATTAGGAGGCACGGCCGCTGCCTTTTGGGTTCATGAGGAACCCACTTTATTCGAGGGATTATTTTTCTTAGGTTCATATCCTTCAGATGCGCATGATTTTGCCGATTTGCCAATGAATGTGCTTTCTTTAACAGCTAGTTTAGATTCTGTGATGAATGCAGCAACCTATGAAGAAAGTCTTTCATTGCTCAATCCATCAACGACGACCTTTGTCACGGTTGAAGGTGGCAATCATAGTCAATTTGGTGATTATGGTTTCCAACGCGGCGATACCCTCGCAACCATTTCCACAGAAGTCCAACACGCGTTCGTCGCGCTGACGCTTAGTCTTTGGATGGAAAGCTCAATGCTAACGCGTATGTTAATGGAAAACCCACCAGTGGAATGACACTGAACCATGCCCAACGACGCGATACTTCTACACTACGCACGATGCTAAGCGCATATAAAACGAAAAAATCAACCGTCATAATGCCAATAAAAACATCAGTCAGAAAGCGATCAAAATAGGTTGTTGTTCCGATTGTACTCATCAAGGTCCATAAAAAATAGCCACTGAATAATGTGGCAAGTATCAATACACTTAACGCCCACCAGCGGTTTTGGTTAACAAAAACTCGCTTTGAAGATTTTCCAAATAGATAGACAGGAAACACCACAAAACCACCTAAAAGAAAAGCAGTCCATAGAAGCCATTTACTTCGATCAAATCGGTGAAACAAAAATCCATCTAAGATAAATAAAAGGGGAAAGAAGCCCATCACATTGAAGATGGCAATCGAAAAGCCATCAAGATTTTGCGTAAAATATTCATCTAAATACGTGCTATTCGTGGTGATGAATAGATTGTAATAACCACTCCAGGCGATGAGCGCAATCCACAAAAACCAATAATATTTTTTCATAACGATCCTCTGTATTGATTATAAGACACAAAGGCATGGATGGTTTTAATTTGCATTTTACAAAAGAATTGATACAATAAGGTTGCACTGAAAGATGTGTCTTGAAATAATTCAAGTTCGACGAGCGAGTGGATGATTCCACTCTTTGTTTTTTTAAGGAGAACCATGGCCCTCATTGAGGATATCGAAAAGTTAATTAAACCACCCATTAAAGGATTATCATTGTCGCTTAATGAAGTCTCACTAGCGTATGAACATGGTGTTCATTACTTACGAGTGCTCATCGAACGCGATGATGGTCAAGCGGTCAGTTTAGACGATATTGTTGCTGCAACGCAACGCATATCGCCGCTCTTAGATGAAGCTAATCTTATCCATCATACCTACACCTTAGACGTCGCTTCGTCCGGAGCCGAACATGAAATACTTGTGGATGCACTCAAGCAATATGTCAATCGGTTTGTCAAAATCGAACTTGCGCAACCGCTTGAAGGACAACACGTGTATCAAGGAAAAATACTCGCGTGTACTGATCAGACAATCACAATTGAATTCAAAGTTAAAACACGTGTGAAACAAGTTGTTTTAGAAAAACTAAGTATCAAAAAGGCTAACCTAGCCATACATTAAAAGGAGAAAAAAGGTAAAAGATTATGATTAATACGAAAGAATTATTAGCCGCATTAGACACACTCGAAACCGACAAAGGCATTGCTAAAGAAACCATTTTGACGTGCTTGAAAGAAGCAATTGAAAAAGTGTATCGCAAAAAATTAGGTGAAAGTGATGATGCGATTGTCCGTGCTGAAATCAACACGCAAACGGGTGGTATCACCGTCGTTCAACTTAAAAAAGTTGTTGAAACCGTCGAAGATGACTTTTTAGAAATTGCCAAGGAAGACCTTCAAGAAAAAGGCATCAATCTTGCGGTTGGTGATTTATATGAAGAAAGTCGTTCTTCAACCGATGAGTTTAAAAAATCAGAAGCGATCAAAGTCATGGCGATTTTCCGGCAAAAACTTGCCGAAGCAGAAAAAGCTGCGATGTTTGAACTGTATAAAGACAAAATTGGCGAAATGGTGGTTGGGTCAGTGGAAAAGACTGACGATCGCAATACCATTTTAAACATCGGTCGCACCTCGGTCTTTTTACGTTCTTCACAAAAAATTCCAGGTGAAACTTTTAAGGCTGGCGATCGCGTCAAACTTCATGTTCAAGATGTCGTGTCCACCTCAAAAGGTGCCCAAATTGCCGTTAGCCGTTCTGATATTGGTTTCTTAAAACGTTTATTTGAAGAAGAAATTCATGAAATCTATGACGGCACGGTTGTCATTAAAATCATCGCCCGTGAAGCGGGATTACGCTCGAAAGTTGCAGTGATTTCCAATGATCCCAATGTGGATCCTGCGGGTGCATGTATTGGTCAAAATGGTTCACGTATTCAAAAAATTGTCGGTCAATTAGGCAATGTCAAAGACAAAGAAAAAATTGATGTCATTGTGTATCATGAACTACCTGCCTTATTTATCTTAGAATCCTTAAAACCAGCTCAAGTCGTGGGTATCATCGTCACAAACGAAGAATCCCACATGGCCACTGCCGTCATCGCCAATGGACAAAGTTCGATTGCCATCGGCCGTAAAGGTTCCAACTCCCGTTTAGCGCAAAAGCTGACTGGTTGGCAAATCCAAATTAAAGAATTGGATGAGATTTTGGCTTCAGGTCTCGTGTATCAAACCGCAGAAGAATTACGTCGCGAAGAAGAAAATCTCCGTCGTAAAAAAGAACAAGATGCCTATATTGCTTCCATCGCCCCAACGCCTAAAGATGACTTATCTTCATTACCAGTTATTGAAACGGTCAAACCCAATGTTGTGCAAGAAGTGCGAAAACCTGCTGAAGCTAAACCGGTCAAACCAGAACCCAAGCCTGTGGTTGAACCTGTTAAGACCGTCGTTCGTACCACTAAAACGTTAGAAGAACTTGAAAAAGAATTGGAAGCACTCAAGAATCGTCCACCCGTGCAAACTAAACCCACATTCAACAAGAAAAAACCGTTCAAACGTCGTCCCCAAGAAGAAGTCAAACCAGGAAGCAACATCGGTGCTAATCAACCCAGCACGCTTAAACCGACTTCGTATATGAAGATTTATACCGAAGAGGAATTAAAAGAAGCTAACGAAGAAGTTCCAACACAACCTGCTGAAACTGAAACCGAAGAAATTGAAGACTTCGATGAATACTACGAGGACGAAAATTAAACCATGCAACATCAAGTTCCCTTACGTCAGTGTGTCATCACGGGAGAAATGCTTCCCAAAAAAGCACTACTCCGTATTGTGAAAACGTCGGAAGGAACTTTAATTGTTGATCCGAGCGGTAAGTTAAATGGTCGCGGTGCATATATTAAAAAAGATGTAAGCCTGATTCCTTTGATGCAAAAAAATAGAGCATTAGAACGAGCACTCAAATGCTCCGTTCCCGCTTCGCTGTATGAAACCCTAGCCGAGGCATTAAAGTGAGTGAAACTCGTAACTATGCGCTTTACTTGGCGTATGTCGGTAAACATCTGATCTTTGGTGAATCCATCTTTAAATCCCCAAAGAAAAAAGTATACTTAGTGCTCATTCCCAATGATTTATCTGCCCGCCATCAACAGGATGTGATGCAAGCGCTTGACCGTAATCAAATTCCTTATCAAACCACGTTTGATTTAGCGACATTGAAGCGAATCACTAATCGCGAACTCATTAGCTATATCGGTGTTACTGAAAAAGGATTAGCCAAAAAATTGTTGTTGTAAAGGAGGCCGTTATGAAAGATAAGAATCCACCGAAGAAAGTCTTTGAGCGCCAATCCAATCAAGGAAGTTCACTGACCAAAAAAGAAACAGCCAAAGTTGCCGGTGGTGTCTTTGTTTACACCGGTGAATTGTCAGTTGCCGAATTAGCAATCAAATTAAATGTTGCTCCCACCGATATTATTCGTTTGCTCTTTATGAAGCAAAAAATGTTCACCATCAATTCAAAATTGGATGATGATACCATCGGTTTAGTTTGTATTGAATATGGATTAGACTTTAAAAAAGAAAAACCTGTTTCGCAAGAAAACATTGAAGATTATCATATTGAAGATGATGAAAAATCACTGAAAGAACGTCCACCTGTGGTGACCATCATGGGTCACGTTGATCATGGTAAAACAACCCTGATTGACGCGATTCGTTCATCGAATATTGCCGAAGGTGAATTCGGAGGAATCTCACAAGCCATCGGGGCTTATCAACGTGAATTTAAAGGTAAAAAAATTACGTTCATCGACACCCCTGGGCATGAAGCGTTTACAGCGATGCGCTCCCGCGGCACCAAGGTGACTGATATTGTTGTCTTAGTAGTGGCTGCTGATGATGGCGTGATGCAACAAACACGCGAAGCGATTGATCATGCGAAAGCCGCTGGCGTTCCGATGATTGTCGCCATTAATAAAATGGACAAACCTGGTGCCAATGTTAAGAAAATCAAAGAAGATTTGATGCAACTCGATGTCATCGCAGAAGAATATGGTGGTGCGGTGATTTTCGTTGAAGTTTCCGCTAAATTAAAAAAAGGTATTGATGGCTTACTTGAAAATATCTTAGCGCTTGCCGAACTTCACGAATTAAAGGCGAATCCTAATCGCTATGCTTTAGGGACCGTTCTTGAAGCCGTGCTTGATAAAGGTGAAGGTCCAAAAGCGACGTTACTTGTTGAAAATGGAACATTAAATAATTCTGATTATGTGGTGGTGGGTTCGGTGTATGGTAAAGTTCGCCGGATGACCAATGAACTTAACGCTCCGCTTAAATCAGCGGCTCCTTCAACTCCTGTTGCAGTCATTGGCTTAAGTGATTTACCGCTTGCAGGTGAATCCTTTATGGCGTTTCCAACCGAAAAAGAAGCCAAAGAAATCGCATTAAAACGTCAAGAACAAAAAAGTCAATCCGCCCGAAGCGGTACCCCTTCCATTGATCAACTCAATGTCAAATTATCCGCAGGTGATGTGTCGATGATTAATCTCATCATCAAAACCGATAACACCGGTTCAGCTGAAGCCATCAAAGCTTCGCTTGAAAAAATGAATTTCGAAGGTGTCAAAATTAAACTCATTCGTGTTGCCACTGGTGCAATTAATGAAAGTGATGTCTTACTTGCTCAAACCACGAATGCTTTTGTATATGGTTTTAACATTCGTCCGGATGGTAATATTCGTCAAAAGGCGACCGAACTTAAAGTTGATATTCGGATGCACCGCATTATTTACGCCCTCATAGAAGAAATTGAAGCGCTCGCAAAAGGTAAATTAAAAGTAGCCATGGTGGAAGAAGTCACAGGTCAAATGCAGGTTCGTCAACTATTTAAGATTGGTAAAGTTGGTACGATTGCCGGTGGCATGGTCATATCCGGTTCATTGGCTGCGAATAATCCAGTGCGATTATTACGCAATAGCGCAATCATCTTTGAAGGCAAAATTAGTTCAATGAAACGTCTTAAAAATGATGTAAAAGAAGTGGCTAATGGTTTTGAATGTGGTATATCAATTCAAAATTATGATGACGTCAAAGAAGGCGATATCATCGAAGGTTATCGTCTTGTAGAAAAGAAATAGTATGGCGCATCGTAAATCACGAATCGCTAGTTTAATCGTCAAAAACATCACCGATATCATTCAATTTGAATTAAAAAATCCTAAAATTGGCTTTGTGACGGTCACGGATTCTGAAGTGAATAGCGACAATACCTTTGCTAAAATCTTCGTTAGTTTTATGGGTGTGAGCGATACGCTTGATCGCTTTCATGAACTCAGAAGCGCCAAAGGGTTTATTCGTAGTTCGCTTTCCAAAAAATTGGATGTTTATAAAGTGCCCGATTTTATGTTTGTGCTAGATGATTCGTTTGAACGTAATCAAAAAATTAATGAAGCCATCCAACGCGAAACTGAAAAAATTAAAAAGAAATAGTTAACTTAACGATTTAATCATACTAATATGATCAATGCCTGCTTCTTGGAAAACCTTCCCCTGCGGAAGATAACCAAGTTTTTTATAATACGCTTGCAGATGCGCTTGCGCATGAATTTCAATCGTGACATTACCTACCATCGCTTTTAAATAAGCATGAAGCCATCGGATCATCTTCGTCCCATAACCTTGGCCTCGATAAGCTTTTAAGACAGCGATGCGTCCGGGGTGAACGGTCTTGTCATTCATTTTGATATACCGAATGGTCCCAATCGGTATATTGTTTTTAAACATCAGAAAACTAATCGCGACTGAATCGCTGCCATCCATTTCGTCATCAATGGGGACCTTTTGTTCTTCAACAAATACTTTAAAACGAATATAAGAAACTGTCATGCCTTCAAAGGCAGTGGTGACCATTTTCATCTTTAAGTCAGTGCCTTCAATGTCAAAAAGCGTTCGTGGTAATGAAGTTGGTTTTGGATTGATATTCATCGAGGATAGGTTTTCCTTTATGAACCTATTATAATGAATAAGCAAAAGAAAAGAGAAATTATGGACGGAATTATTCTTGTAGATAAACCTAAAGCGATCACCAGTCGGGATGTGGTCGATGCGATCATGAAAAAATTTGACACAAAAAAAGTTGGTCATACTGGCACATTAGATCCCTTTGCAACGGGTTTAATGATGATTACATTAGGGAAAGGAACCAAGCTTGGTCCGTTCATTGAAAATTTATTTAAGATTTACACGGCAACCATTCAATTAGGAACCAAAACGGACACCGGTGACTTAATGGGAGAAGTCGTTGCCACTTCTGATGTGATTGAAATGTATGATCAATTCATCCTCGACACCTTAGAATCCTTTATTGGTAAGCAAATGCAAATTCCTCCGATGTATTCAGCTCTAAAAAAAGATGGAAAGCCGCTTTATGCTTATGCTCGCGAAGGCATTACGGTTGAACGTTTTCCTCGTCCCATTGAAATCTTTGAAATGAAATTAGGGAGTTTAACAAAGAACACCATCACCTTTAATGTGAAATGTAGCAAAGGAACGTATGTTCGCACCCTTGGAGAAGCGATTGCTGAAAAACTCGGCATGGTTGGTCATTTAACGATGCTTCGCAGATTAGCCATCGGGCAATATAAAGTATCGGGTGCAAAAACAATTGACGATGTTTCGAAAGCTGATGTGATTGCTCCGCTAGCGGCATTATCATTCATGCCTCAACGCGTGGTGGGTGACGGTTATGTCAAAGCGATCAAAGATGGCAAACCCCAATCACTCCCCGACTCACCCTCACCGGTGGTGCTGATCAGTGCGCAAAAAGAATTATTAGCAATTTACGAAAAACGCGACGATGGCCTTTTCTATTCTGTGCGAGGGCTCTTTTAATGCGCGTTTGGAAAGTGACTTCGCTAGAAGAGCATCCACCAATCCCTCAAGGAAGTATCATTTGCTTAGGTTTTTTTGATGGTTTTCATCGTGGTCATCAAGCATTAGTAGAGCGTGCTCAAACGTTGAAGAAACCCGTTGTGATTCTAACCTTTGATCGTAATCCCAAATGGAATCGTCCGGAATGTTTATTGACACCTCCAACCTTACGTCAGCAATTGTTTGAACAAGCTCTACTCGATGGATTGATGGAAATCCAATTCAATGACGCGATTCGTCAATCATCACCCATGCAATTTATTCAATTTCTTCAGGCTATTAAACCTCATGCCGTCATTTCTGGCAGTGACTTTAAATTTGGATTTCAAGCCGAAGGCAATGTCGCTTTATTAAAAAAAGAAGCCCCGTTTAAAGTCATTATTTTTGATGACGTTTTACAAGGCAAAGAAAGAATCTCCTCCTCGCGCATTTTTCAATTGCTTGAAGAAGGAAAATTAATTGAAGTGAATCAGCTGTTAGGAAGAAGTTACTGCGTTCAAGGTCAAGTGGGACACGGTTTTAAAAAAGGACGTACAATTGGATTTCCAACCGCGAATATCATGATTGCCGATCCCTATTGTTTACCTAAGACTGGTGTTTACCTTACTGAAGTTCGTTTAGGCACAGATCGTTATGTAGGCATGGCGAATTTAGGTTTTCATCCGACCATCAACGCCCTCAAACAAAAAACGTTAGAGGTGCATCTTTTTGATTTTGATCGTTCGATTTATGATCAACACGTTGAAGTACGCTTTCTTGATTATTTACGAGAAGAACGAAAATTTCAATCGATTGAAGATTTAAAACAACAATTACTCAAAGATGCTGCTCATGCTCGCAAACGGTATGAAGCGCTGAGCCACACATAGTCATTGCAATTCAAAGGATTATTCGTTATATTTGTAAAGCAACCTAGTCGATGATGAAGGATGGGTTCCAACCTTCACCGCTGGTTAGGTCAAGAAGAAAGGAAGGAACCTATGGCGTTAACTCAAGAACAAGTTGCGGCGTTAGTCAAAGAATTTGGAGCGAATGACAAAGACACAGGATCACCTGCTGTTCAAATTGCCATCTTAACGACTCAAATTAACGAACTCTCGACCCACTTGAAAGACCATCCAAAAGACTTTCACAGCCGACGTGGCTTATTAGTCTTAGTAAGCAAGCGAACGAGTTTACTTCGTTATTTCGAAAAGAAAGATCGCACGACTTACTTAAAAGTGGTTGAAAAATTAAACTTACGTAAGTAAATCTAAGCCACCCAAAAGGGTGGCTTTTTGATTACAACCTAATGGAGGAAAACAACATGACCATTTTAGAACGGTTTATCAATTATGTGACCCTCGATACTCAATCCGATGCGGATTCACCGACACAACCGAGTACGCGTAAACAAATGAATCTTTTGACCCTTTTAGTCAAAGAGCTAAACGATTTAGGTGTCAAAGATGTTCGCTTAGATGACCAAGGATATATTTATGGCTCGTTACCGAGTAATACAGATAAAAAAATGCCTAAGATTGGTTTTTTAGCACATGTGGACACCGCCTCAGAAATGAGTGGCAAAGATGTCAAACCCCAAGTCATTCCAAACTATGACGGTCAACGGATCGCTCTTCTTGGGACTCCGGGCGTGTTTTTAGATCCAAAACAATTTCCGGAATTAAAGTTTCATCGCAAGAAAACCATCGTCACCACTGACGGTACAACTTTGTTAGGCGCGGATGATAAAGCAGGATGTGCCATCATCATGACGCTGATTGAAACCTTGTTAAAACAACCCGAAATCCCGCATGGTGAAATTAAATTTGCCTTCACGACCGATGAAGAAATTGGTCGCGGTGTGAAAGCGTTTGATGTGAAAGCGTTTGGGGCTGACTTTGCCTACACCTTAGATGGTGGCGCAATCGATGAAATCAATTATGAAAACTTTAATGCTTCCTCGGCTGTGCTTTCGATCCAAGGACAAGCGATTCATCCTGGGTCTGCCAAAGACAAAATGATTAACGCTCAAACAGTGGCGATGGAGTTTCATGCGTTACTTCCTAAAAAAATGACACCCGCTCATACTGAAAAGTATCAGGGTTTTATCCATATGACTGAATCCACAGGATCCGTGGAAAAAGCGGAATTACGCTACATCATTCGCGACCATGATATGAAAAAACTTCAAGCTAAAGAAATGCTCATGAAGGAAGCTTTTGCAATCATTCAACAACGGTATGGAAAAAACATCGGACAATTAACCATTAAGCCAAGTTATAAAAATATGAAACCGATGGTGGATAAATTTCCAATTTCAATCGAGCGTGCGAAGCAAGCGTATCGCCAAGAGAAACTTCCTTTAAAAGCTGTTCCGATTCGCGGAGGAACCGATGGCGCAAACTTAACATTTATGGGTATCGTGACGCCTAATTTGGCCACCGGTGGTTATAATTACCACGGCAAGTATGAATATTGGGTGGTAGAGGACGGTTTACGCATGGTAGATGTCTTATTGGCCATTTTGAAACCCTAATTTTAACACCTCAAATATGCTATACTAACTAGGTTAAATAAAGTCCCAAAGAGGCAAGAAAGAGGCATGTATGACAAAGAAAGTATTTGAATTTGATTTTGAAGGAAAGAAGCTCGTTGTCGAAACGGGAGAAATTGCGAAACAAGCTGATGGTGCCGTCTTAGTACGCTTAAATGAAACCGCCATTCTCAGCACCGCGGTTGCCTCCGATGAAGCGAAAGATTCTGATTTCTTTCCATTAACAGTAACCTACGAAGAAAAACAATATGCAGTCGGTAAAATTCCTGGATCCTTCCTTCGTCGTGAAGGTCGTCCTGGTGAAAACGCCACATTAACCGCACGTCTCATTGATCGTCCTATTCGCCCTTTATTCAATGAAGGTTTTCGCAATGAAGTTCAAGTCATTAATACCGTCATGAGTGTGGACTATGATGCCACCCCAGAAATGACAGCGATGTTTGGGGCTTCATTAGCCCTCTGTATTTCTGACATTCCTTTTGAAGGTCCAATCGCAGGAGTTTTAGTTGGCCGCCTCAATGGTAAACTCGTGATTAATCCTACCGTGAAAGAACGTGAACTCTCAGATATTCATATTGCTGTTGCTGGAACCAAAGAAGCCATTAACATGGTGGAAGCAGGAGCTCAAGAAGTCTCTGAAGAAGACATGCTTGCGGCTTTGATGTTTGGTCATCGCGCGATTCAAAAACTTTGTGCAATCCAAGAATCCATCGTCAAACAAGTTGGCCAGCCCAAACGCACGATGGAAGTCTACACACTCGATGCCAAATTAAAGCAAGACATTAAACAAGCTTCATTAACCAAAATGGTGAAAGCGATTGCCACTAAAGATAAACTCGAACGTGAAGGAAAAATGAATTCGGTCAAAGATGAAATAATCGCCACCTATGAAGCGCGTTCGTATGTTGATTTAGAAGTCAAAGAAAAAACACTCAAACAAGTCGATCAAATTATTGAAGGCATGATTGCTGATGAAGTTCGCCGGTTAATCACGGAAGAAAAAGTACGACCCGATGGTCGTAAGGTTAATGAAATACGCCCATTAAACTCGCAAATTGATTTATTCCCAAGAGTGCATGGTTCCGCCATGTTTACCCGTGGTCAAACCCAAGTCATTTCAATTACGACACTTGCCTCGTTGAATGATGTTCAAATCATCGATAATTTAACAGAAGAAGATTCCAAACGATTCATGCATCATTATAATTTTCCACCTTTCTCAGTCGGTGAAGTCGGTCGCACGGGTTCCCCAGGTCGCCGAGAAATTGGTCACGGAGCACTTGGTGAACGAGCCTTATCGTATGTCATTCCTTCTGAAGAAGAATTTCCTTACACCATTCGTGTGGTGTCGGAAGTCGTAGAAAGTAATGGTTCGAGTTCGCAAGCTTCCATTTGTGCCTCATCGATGTCCTTAATGGCTGCCGGTGTTCCTCTAAAAGGCATGGTTTCAGGCATTGCGATGGGACTCATTACCTCAGGCGCATTAGATGGCAAAAGTCCTTATACGATTTTGACCGATATTCAAGGCTTAGAAGATCATTTTGGCGATATGGATTTTAAAGTGGCCGGTACCGAAAAAGGAATCACTGCTTTACAAATGGATATTAAAATTCGTGGTGTCACGGAAACGATTTTGCGCGAAGCTTTAAAAGAAGCCAACCGTGCACGGACCGTCATTCGTGAAGACATGCTTAAAACCATCAGCCAACCCCGTAAAGAGGTTGCTAAATACGCTCCTAAACTTGAAAAACTTACCATCCCAGTGGATAAAATTCGCGATGTCATTGGTGCAGGTGGTAAAGTCATCAATGAAATCATTGAAAAATGTAATCAAGTCAAAATTGATATTGAGCAAGATGGTCGTGTCATGATTTACCATCAAGACCGTGAACCGATTAATCGTGCTAAAGCGATGATTGAGGCCCTCACACGCGAAGCTAAAATTGGCGAAATATTCGAAGGCAAAGTTGTTCGCATTGAACAATATGGCGTCTTCGTGAACTTATTTGGTGATACCGATGGCATGTGCCACGTATCCAATTTAGCCAATGGTTATGTGAATCATCCTAAAGACCATGTCAAAATGGGCGATATGATTAAAGTCAAAGTCATCTCGGTTGACGAAAAAGGTAAAGTTGCACTCTCACATAAAGAATTTGCTGCTAAAAAACAAGACTAAGTTTGATGACGCCAATAGGTTACGAGCTTTATCAACGTGTTAATTTAAAAACCAATCAAACGCTTTTCAATTTATTAAGTTTTTTAGGTAGTCTAATTTTTGTTCTCACCATCGGACTGGGCTTAATGCTCGTTCCTCAAGGGGACTTAAATAGCATCAACTTTTTGTTACTGATCTATATTTTCATTGGATTGGGCTTATATGTTTTATTTCATGAAGCCATTCACGTGTGGATGATGAAAGTATTTTCAAAAGAAAAAATCACAGTCGGCTTTAATTGGCGTCATGCTTTTGCAGGAATGAAAGACGCGTATTTCACACGTTCGCAATATGCATTGATTGCCTTAGCACCTTCCATCATCTTAGGTGCATGCGTGGCGTTGGCGATGATGATTTTTTATGACAATTTAGGCATTTATGCTTTTTTACTTTTTATCCTTGCCCAAAATTTTGCAGGTTCCACGGGTGATTATTATGTTGTTTATTTACTCACTCAAATCCAGGGTCCTCTCTTGGTTCAGGATGATGGGTTGATCATGAGTTACTATATTTTGAGCAATAAGACCGCGAAATAGATTGCATTCTTTGAAAGGATTTGTATAATGAATTTGACCTTGAATACACATAGAAATTGGAATCATATATGTCTTATCCTATAAGAATTTTTGCGCTCGGTGGCTTAGATGAAAACGGCAAGTGCATGCTCGTCATAGAACTTGGTGATGATCTTTTTGTTGTTGAAGGTGGTCTAAAATATCCTGACCGGACGAATCCAGGCATTGATGCCATCATTCCTAATATTGATTATTTAATTAAAAATCGTTCCCGCATTCGCGCGATCATCATCACCCATGGTCACGATGATCAATTCGGTGCCATTCCTTATATTTATCATCAAATCCAAGCTCCGATTTATGCTTCAAAAGCGACAGCAGCTTTATTACAACAGTTCACCATTCAACAAACCAAACTGCATCCGGATTATCAGTTTAATATCATTCTCCCCACCTCAAGTGTGACCATTGCGGGTCATCATTTTGAATTTTTCCAAACCGTTCATGCAGTCATGGATTCATCAGGTTTTTCTGTCAGTACACCTTATGGTAATATCGTGTATTCTGGAGACTTTATTGTTGAGTATAATGCTAATAAAAATTATAAACATGATCTCAATGCCATCGCGCGCATTGCTGAAAAAGAAACCTTACTTTTATTAACCGAATCCATCGGTGCCGAAAAAACAGGTTATACGTCGCCCAACCATCGTCTAGCTAATCACTTAGTTGTACCGTTCCAAGAAGCGCAAGGTCGTATCTTTGTTGCCCTTTATAATCAAGGTGTATACAACTTAGAAGAATTATTGAAATTTGTTTTTGCCCAAGGCAAGAAAATCGTTTTTTATGATTTTGAAACTGAAGACTATATCAAGACATTTACTGACATTGGTTCGATTAGTATTCCTAAAGATAAAATCATCAGCCGTGAAAATCATTTGCGTGCTGCGATCAAGGAGCAAGTCATCATCATGATGGCCACAGGCGAAGATATTCACAAAAAAATTGCTGAATTAGCCGAGCGCGAAAACAAAGATCGTACCTTTGAACTTCATGAACAAGATACGTTTATTGTGGCAGCGCCGAGCGCGCCTGCGATTGAAGTCATGGCGTATGATGCGTTAGATCAACTTTATCGTACCGGTGCTAAAGTGGTGAATATCACCCGTAAACAAATTAGTTCAATGCATGCCCAAGAAGAAGATTTAAAAACCTTTATCTCGCTTTTAAAACCAAAGTACTATATGCCCATCAAAGGTGAATATGTGCAACTGTATAGCAATGCTAAATTAGCAGTGTCGATGGGGCTAGGTTTAAATCATACGAACACCTTTTTAATGGACAATGGCCAAGTGCTTGAATTCAAAGAAGGAAAAGGCAAAGTGCACACGTCACCGCTCGATAAAATCCATGTGGGTGATGTGCTCATTGACGGTTTAGGAGTGGGCGATGTTCGATCGGAAGTCATTCGTCAGCGACAACAGCTATCCCAAGATGGCATTTTAATCATTGGCGTCACCATCTCCCGTTTGCTTAAAAAAATTGTTGCGGGTCCTGATGTTCAAATGCGCGGTTTTATTTTTATCAAAGACGCAGAATCATTTAATCGTGAACTGCAAACCCTTTTAAATACTGAAATTCAAGATTTCCTAGTGAATCGTTCAACGCTTCCACTAGAAAAATATAAAGAAATTTTAATCGAGAAAGTTTTAAAACTCACCAAGCGTTTAACCGGAAAAACACCTGTGGTCATGCCAATTTTAGTCAATGTGGATCAACGAGCCGATGCCAGTAAGTAAAGCAACGAAATTAAACTCAAGATAAAACCAATATTCAGCCAAACAAGATAAAGTTTTTTGATATGATTTTGGTTGGATTGCCAAGGCTGATAACCGATCGAAAAAGGCAGAAAGACGATGCGTAACCATCGTGTCAGTGTTACTTTGCTTTTTGTTGCATCCATGATGCGCAAGACCAACAATAAAATAGGAAAAACGAGCGCGATAAAGATGGAGATAATGACAAGGTAAACAATGATGAAATCAAACATTCTTGAATACCTTTTCCGTCATCCAAACGAGTAAGAATAATGGAATTAACACAAGCGGAAAAATGATCCATCGCGTCCAAAAATAAAGTAAGACCATCGATGTGGTTGCATGTTTTAGCGTCGTCCAGTTAAACAAGGTTTTCATGGGTAATCCTTGTGCCATAACAGTTCGGTTTCAAACGTAGACGGTCCAATGACAATCAAACGCGCTCCGCGTTCATTTTGTCCATAGCCGTTATATCCACTGGTTTGACCATAGGCCAGCAGTACACCTTCTTTATAAAAACTAAAATTCGAGAGATGATCGTGACCAAAAAAGATGGCCTTGGTTTTATCATAAGTAACGGCCTTATCAAAAAAACCGGTATTGACACCTTGCGCATAAACTGCAGGTTCATTCATTTCGCCATCTTCAAAAGGAATGCCGTCAAAGTCGGCCATCTCTTGGAGCGGGATGTGCATGAAAACGAGCGAAGAAGCTTGATCTTGTTGAACATGGTTTTCATACCATTGGACTTGGGCAACGGACAAATAATCATAGGTAAAGAGTTGATCTTTCAATTCAGCTTTACTATCCAGAAAATATAAATGATAGAAAGTGCTTTCTTCATACTGAAGATCCATTTTGAAATTGCCTAATCCCCCTTGCAATAATTGGGGTCCAGTTAGAAAACGCAAATAAGGATTGTTTTGTATGAACATCAGATTTGCTCGGTTTGGATTAAAATCATCGTCATGATTGCCAAAAACAAACGTCCATGGCGTGGCTAATGTATCCATCAAGTCACTCACCATACCAAATAACCAAGGCGACAAAGGTGACATGGTTAAATCGCCTGTAAAAACGACTAAATCGGGTTGTTCCGCTAGGGTGATGGTTTTAATCATCGCAAGCGTTTTTTGGTCATACGCATCGACGCCAAATGTTAAATGTAAATCCGTGAATTGAAGAATCCGAGCGGATGGTTGATCGAGTTCAAGAGTTAGCGTGTCTTCAACCGTGTAATCCACCTCATGTTGGATGAATGATCCTAAAAATGGAAAGAGTAAAAAGCTACAGGCTAAGTATGTCCATGAGCGCGATAACTTTTTAAATTTCATAGCGCAATTATACCATTATCGTTTCTAAAAACTTGAATTTTTTATGATATCTAAATTGGTATTTGCTATAATGTTAGGTAGATTTTCAACATGAATCAACCCACCTCAACCATGAGTTCTTCCACAAAATTAAACTACGATGCAATCAAAATTTTGATTGGTAGCGCGTTTATTTTATTTGCCTTTTTAGGTTTTATTAACTTCACTGTCATTTCCGGATTTATTCATTATATTATTACGCTCTTTGTAGGTTATTTTAACTCGATTTTTCTTTTACTCATCGCCCTTTACGGTTTTGTTTTAATTGTCACTAAAAAAACTATTCCCCTCAACTTTAACTTCACCACCATGGGTGTGATCATTTTTGCGGTTGCTATCATGGGCATTATTAGCTATTTTTCCTTGGTCGGTAATCCTGAAATTGATTTGAATTTACTTAATTTCTTTAATACTTTTCGTGATAATTACCCTAAGTTTAATGATATTCCCGTTCTCAATCATGATCCAGTCATCGGTGGAGGTGTCTTTGGTTATTTCATTCTTGCTTTAGCCAATACCCTTCTTGGTAATCAACTTTCGATTTATCTTCTTTATCTAATTGCTTTTATTGGAATTGTGATGAGTTTAGAAATGGTGTGGAAACGATTAATTATTTTTTATACAGCACAAGCAGAATCTCAAAAACGTGAACGCGAAACGTACATGGCGATTACCACTATGGCCGATGAACAGCCAGCCAAAGTTTCTTTTTCAGAAGTTCCTGTCTTTGCTGCCCCTAAAGTTGATTCGCCTTTATCGTCTACGGCCCCTTTAAGTTCAGTTGCTCCTCCGCCACCGACCAAGTCACCCATGCCGGTCCGAAAACAAATCTTACCGACCTCCAATGGTATTCAACGCGTCTTACCTCGTCGACCCATTTCGACTTCACCCGTTGCTAACGCATCCACGCCCACGATCGTTCCAGTCCCTGAGTCACCTATCGTCGAACCAACTATTCCAATGACCGTCCCTGTTAAAGAATCCCCAGCGTTGCCAGTGATCCCCTTCGTAGAAGAAATACAGACTCCTACGAAACCGCAATCGAATCGGTCAACGTTTCAATCTGCTTTTCCAACGGGAACGGTACCGATGGCACAGCCAGCGCAAACGGTTCCTCCTGTCATGAACAACTTAGATCCCCTTTTAATTGGATTAAGAAAAACAAAAGACGATGATAAGTTTTTGGGTTATCAAATGCCGTCATTATCACTCTTGGTTGAGCATGAAGATCCTACGCATTATGACATTAATGAACGCCGTACCAAAGAACGCATTGATCGCATACATGCCAAATTTGCTGCTTTAGGTGTGGCTGCGACCATCGTCGGTTATCAAGTGGGTCCTTCAGTGACATCGTTTGATGTCAAAATGAATGACAACGCTCAAGCTTCACAGGTCAAAAAGATCCTCTCGGATTTAGGGATTGCCTTAGGTGGTTTTTTAGTCAATTTCAATGAGATTGTTCCCGGAAAACCCGTGTCTTCATTGGAAGTTTCAAATGAAATCATTGCCACTGTCGGGTTTAAGGAAATGATGTCCGATGTTTTGGATAATGACCAAACAAAATCAAAACTCGTTGTGCCTTTTGGGCGCGATATCCAAGGCAAAGTTGTCAGCTTATCACCGAAACAAATTGTGCACATGTTAATCGCGGGTGCCACCGGAAGCGGAAAATCGGTCTTTATTCATTCTTTGATTACCAGTTTGCTTTATAAAGCGCGCCCAGATCAAGTTAAATTATTATTGGTTGATCCGAAACGCGTTGAACTCGCCAAGTATAAAGCACTTCCGCATTTACTCTGTCCGATCATCAGTGATTTTGATGAAGCCAAAGTCGCGGTTGAACGGTTATACATTGAAATGGAAAATCGTTATAAGATTTTTCAAGCTGCCGAGTGCACCTCGCTTGAACAGTATTTAGAGTTTGCTCAGCAACACAATCTCAAACGCTTGCCCTATATTTTTGCGATTTTAGATGAATATAACGATTTAGTGGAAGGGATGCCTCAAGTCTCCGATTGGGTCCAACGGATTGCTCAAAAATCACGAGCCGCTGGCATTCATATTGTCTTAGCCACACAGCGACCAACCACCAATGTTGTGACGGGTAACGTCAAAAACAATATGGTTACCAAAGTTGCTTTGCGCGTTGCTTCCGCGATTGATTCGATGACCGTGTTAGGACATGCGGGTTCGGAAGTGTTAATGGGTAATGGAGATATGTTTCTTGCAAATCCACTCTTTAATCGGACGGGTGAAATTCGCGTTCAAGGTGCCTATATTTCTGATGAAGAAATTATGAAAGTTACCCAGTATCTTCGTGAGCGATATGTTCCCGATTATCATCCTGGTTTCTTGAATCTTGTTGATAAATCATCGATGGGTCCTGCTTACTCTCCTACGATCGAAGATAAAGAAGATGAACTTTACCAAATCCTTTGTGAAGCGCTTTTAAACATGGAATTTGTTTCTTTAAATTTCATCATGACGACGTATGGTGTTGGTTTTAACCGTGCTAAAGATATTTTTAAACGGCTTCAAACTGAAAATATCATTGAAACACGGAAAGATAATCTTCAAAATAATCGCGGTGCTCGAGTGTTGATTTATCAAGGGAAAAAAGAATGAAAAGCCGAATAGCCTTTGGTGTGGATATCGTTTTTATTCCACGATTAAAACCAACACAAGCTTTCATTGATCGCGTTTTAAGTTCTGAAGAACAAAAATTATATCATTCAAGAAAGGATGACCTTCACTTTTTAGCAGGCCGATTTGCCGCCAAGGAAGCCATTTTTAAAGTCCTTCCCACATCATCCGTATCGATGTCTGACATTGTCATCATGCCGAATGCGGATGGCAAACCCTTGGTCCATTTTCCTCCGTATCAACTTGAAGTCAGCATTAGCCATGATGGGGATTATGCGATTGCGATTGCCCAATGGATCAAGGAATGAGTATGAATCAGCATTTTCTAAAAGCAAAATTGATGAGTCCTCAACACATTCTCCTCACCCTCAAAACATTCGGTTCTTTTGAATCAAACAAGGATTTTTTACTACGGATGAATGATGACGGGATTCAAACCCTTGCCCTTGAAAAATTTAACCATGCCCACGGGAGTTATGAATGGACGCTTAAAAGTTATCAGCCGCTGGTGTTAGGCAATCAATATGAAGTGATTGTTGAAGGGATTGGTCAAGAGATGGTGGACATGACCAATGCTCAATATTTTGAAGGATTTAATCAAGAGTACTTCTATGAAGGCGATGACTTAGGGGCAACTTTTTCCAAAGATTCAACCACTTTTAAACTTTGGGCCCCTCTTGCATCTTCAGTCCGGTTAATGCTTCTGCTTCCCCAAGGGCAAGAGTCCTTTTCTATGCGCCGGGAAAAACATGGCGTTTTTGCCCTTCGACTCGAAGGTAAATTTGAAAAAGTTTGTTATCGTTTTGAAGTCACGAATAGCGGGGTAACCCGTTCCGCAGTTGATCCGTATGCGAAAGGATCAAC
>JBIIRB010000010.1:0-21300 GCA_044341785.1 Bacilli bacterium
AATAAGATAATTGTGCTGCATTTTAGGAGGCACTAGATTAGCATGAAAAATTTTAAATTCTCAATTGGGGCATTAGCTTTAGTATCCTTAACCGTACTAGCTTCTTGCCAACCTGTGACAGAAAAAACGGGTGTTGTTCTTACCTTAACTGGGAACTCGGAACCCATTGAATATACGGCAGATGATTTATTTGATCGTTATTCAGGAAACGCGACTGGAGTCGCTCGTTATTATGAAGCGGCTATTGAAATCGTGATTCGTAATGAAATGACCCTAGATGAAAATGCTTCGGTGTTGGCTGAAATCATGACCAAAGCTGAAAATCGCGTTGAAGGCGTAAAAGAATCCGCACGTTCGGCCGCGGAAACCAATCGTACTTCCTATGATAGCGAATTAGAAACGAAATTAAATTCATTTAATGTTGAAGATCTTGAAGAATTAAAAGATTATTTTGCTTATCAATTAATGAAGGAAGAAGTCGAAGATCAATTCTATAAAGACAATAAAACTGAATTATTAGTTGGCGCGGAAGACTATGTTGGTTATTTAGATACACGATTGCCTTATCACGTGAAGCATATTTTAGTTAACGTTTCCGCCAGTTCAAACACCTTCTATAATGGCGAAATTTCAGAAGCGGATGCCCGTAAACTCACTTCGGTGGTTCGCCGCTTGGCAACACAACAAAGCGGTGAAAGTTTTGGTGATATCGCTGAAGAACAATCTGATGATCCAGTTTCTGCGAGTAATTTTGGTGACTTAGGTATTATGTCCTTAACGACATCGTTTGTGAATGAATTTAAACTCGGCGTTTATGCCTATGAAACCATGTTCAACACGGTTACTGATAATCAAGCTGCTAAATTAAATGTTCCCCAAGAAGCTTATGATTTAATTCAAAGTGAACCTTTAGGTTTAGGTGAAATACCTTATGGTGCTTTCCTTGAATTAGAAAACGTAGCTGATGTTTCCAAAGACACACAAGGTAATCAAGTTAATAATGGTTCACCCTTATATTTCCCCCGCAATATTTATTTCAACCGTTATATCAATTTACGTAATATTTCAGTCATTGTTCCAGAAGATCTTGATGGCAATGAACTGACTCCAGGTGATGGATTCAATGCTGTTCCTGAACTGAATAATAAAGTTGTCTTAACTGATGAAGTTGGACGTCCCATACTAGCCGTTCGTGGTGGAAGCGGTTCAGGCGGTGGCGGTTATCAAGGCATTCACTTAATCGTGGTTGAACGTTCGCCGTTACTTGAAACGGTTAATGAAGTTTCACTCGAAGATTATTACACCACTGAAATTCCTGGTACAGCAGCGTTCCCAAAAAACGATGACAATGTCGATTTGAAAACGTTTGTTAATTTCAAAAATGCAACCACACGTATTTATAAAGAACGGGCAGAAACCTTAAATGGCGAAATCAAAACTTTTGATAAGCTACTCAATGCGCGAATTTTAGAAAAATTATTAGCCAGTCAAAATGTTTCATTTAATGACGAAGATCTTCAAGAAGCGGTTGAATACTACATCTACGTCACACGTAGAAATAACACATTTAACGATAACCTTTCTTACCAACAAAGCTGGGAAAATTATTTAAACACACTTGAATTCCAACTTTATCAACGTCAACGATTAATTAGCAACGTTTGTGCTGAAGAATTTTTAAACGCCAACACAAGTGTTGAATTTGAAGTAGGAGGAACTTGCTATGTCAAATAAGAACTTAGTTAAATCCATGCTTATTGGGGCAACTGTCTTTTTAGTCGGTTGTTCGGAAATTGTCGCCTTGCCATCAAACAATAGTTCAGCCTTGATGAATGTGACCGATTTAGAAAAGAATATATACGAAGTCGTTTATGAAGGATTAAGAAATTCCGGTACTCTGAATAACCAAGTTTTGGATGATGTTCTTTATACCATTGCTAAAGATAAATTCGGTGATTATGAAACTGTCTTAACGGACGTTTCCAAAGAAGATTTAAAAGATAAAATCCAAATTAGAATTAACGAGAAACTTTATGGTTTGATTAGCACTGGAAGCTATGAAACGCGTAATCGCTTCTTTGAAGAACGATTTGCGAATTATGTTGAACGTCAACTTTATCGCTTGAACGTTACTGAAGGACAAGAACCTGAATTTAATGAAGACTTTTTATTCCCAGCACCTTCGGTTCGTGCAATCGAAGACGGATCGATTGTGAATGAAGCCATCAATGTTGAATACTACACCGATTTCATTAAAGGCGAACTCGTTCCTGCTATTTACCGGGAACTTTTAGTGGAAGAATACGTGTTAAACGAAGACTATTCATCTTTAGGACGTACTTATGCTCGTAAAGTTAACTATAT
Source organism: Bacilli bacterium (assembly GCA_044341785.1). Classification (GTDB taxonomy): domain Bacteria; phylum Bacillota_I; class Bacilli_A; order RFN20; family CAG-826; genus UBA970. The sequence goes on from JBIIRB010000010.1 coordinate 2,365, forward strand.
CGCTTTACGCGTCTCCGACAATTACCCTGAAGCTGTGAAATACTTAATGGATACGTTTATTGATCAGTATATTCTTGCTGATACACCCGTGGGTGAAGCTGATTTAGAAATGTTAGCCCGTGCTTATAAAGGCGTTGATTTAAACGATGAAGAAATTGACTTACTGGTTGATGCTGGTTTATTAGTCGGTGAAGGCGATAATAAGACCCTTCGCGGCGAACTCCAAGACGAATATGCCAAAATTAACATTGATCCATTGCTCACTGATAAGGCTGTTGAAAGTGATTTTACTGGTAATGGTCAATACACTCCTGAAAAAGGATTAGCGATTAAAGAAGACACACTGAGCAAACGTGATTTAACGACCGATGGATGGTACATTAAGAACGGTGGGCTAACCTCATTACCAACCGCGATTCGTGATCGTTTATTCAATATTGGTGTTGCCAACGCCTTGGATCGTGACAGCCTCTTAGATGAAATTTTAGATGAAACCTTTACCGGTACATCGACTCAAACCAACACCTTTGTTCGCCGTTTAAATGGTCGTTATTACTTAATTCCCCAAACATCACAACAAGGTGATGAACGTAACTTCCTTTGGTATGATGCTGGTTCAAAATCCTATTATTTAATTGAAATTGAAGAAGCTGTCAATACGACCAAGATGAGCCAAACTTCAACCGCGAATTATGATGAAATTAGAGAAGAAGGTTTCCGCGAGTTAGTCGCTAGTGAAATTGCCAAAATCTTAGCAACACGTGAAGGAAGCAAAAATTCTTCAACCTTACACTGGTTAGAAGAAGCCGCCCTAACGTTCCATGATCAAGCCATCTTTGACTTCTTTAAAGAACAATTTCCGGATTTATATAATACTGACGAGGATAATGCCGAATAGACTCATTTTAAAAAATGGTTTAAACTAAGAGGGTCATCAAACCCTCTTTTTTATTGGAAAGGACCACCGATGAAAACCACAACTTGTGTTTTTTGCAAAATTGCTGAAGGTACCATTCCTGCTAACAAAATATATGAAGACGACCATGTGCTTGCCTTTTTAGACATTCAACCTGCTACGGTCGGCCATACACTCGTCATCACGAAGAAGCATTTTGACCAATTTTTGTCCACACCCAAAGAAGAGATGCATTGGATGATGAATGTCGCCCAACGTATTGGACAAATCCAAATATCCATGCTCAATGCCCGTGGGGTTAATATCTTGACTAATTCATATCCTGCAGCGGGTCAAACCGTTGCTCATGTTCATGTCCACGTTATTCCCCGCTATTCCCCTGATGATCGATTACGCATTGAAATGTTACCTGCCAGTGAAAAAATGAAAGTGGATTTACCACAAATTGCCGAACAATTAGTCGAAGGTTTTAAAAAATAAGTTTAGTTTTTGGGTTTATAAAAACTACGATCATCCAAGGTAAAAACGCGAGCCGTAAACTCACCTGGATTCACTTGATCAAGCGCTTTCGAAACCATATTCATTTTGGCGTCTAAATCATCCACCATGCTAACCAATAAAGCTTCTTTGGTGAGCGGCATGATCGGCGAACCAAATTCTGGTTTTCCATGATGGGAAAGGACAATGTGTTGAAGGAGTAACGACTTTTCTTCAGCAATCTTGAGCGTTTGAGCCGTTTCTCTAATTTCACTGACCATGATGGAAATATGACCAATGAGTCGACCTTCAACGGTGTATTTTGCGATGACTGGAGAGGAAAATTCAATCGTTTTACCTAAGTCATGAAGCAAAATGCCGGCGATGACTAAATCGCGATTGAGCGGTTGATAATACGCAATTAAGGGTTCGGCATGGGTTACCATCGACAAAGTATGGTAAAGCAACCCGTGCGTATACTCATGATGATTTCTTGTTGCGGCGGGATAAACAATAAATCGATCATAATGTTTTTGAATTAACGATTTCACAATGGCACCATAGGCTTCATCGGTGAATGATGCTAATACTTTCTTTAAATGTGCTTCAAGCGTAGCTAAAGGGACCGGAGCAGCCATCGTGAATTGACTGACATCCATTTCTTTTTCGTTGAGGCGTTTACCCTCGACAATCTTCATTTGTAAATTCGAACGATAACTTAACACATCACCTTCAATTAACGCAAAAGAACCCACTTCAAAAACTTTTTCATCCTCGGGAGTCATATCCCATTTTTTGCCTTCTAATGTACCCGATTTGTCTTGTAAAGTGACATTTAAATACGCCACGTTAGATGCGGTCATTCCTTTGCTAACATTCGTAATTAAAAAAGGCTGAAAAACGCGATCGCCATCTTTAAAATCTTTAATCAATCGATTCATCTTGATCTCCTATCCAAGCGGTAATGTCGTTATAATTATAACCTTTTCGTAACAAAGATTGGATGATTTTTTGTTTTAACTTGAACCCTTTTTCTTTTCGTCCGTATTGGGTGAGTAATTTTTGATAAAGGCTTTTAAACGACGTTTTTTCTTCAATGCGATTCTTTTCAGGTAAGGATTGGATGAGATGATGAATCACCGAAGACTCAAAACCTTGACCTACTAAATAAAGATAAAATTTTTGCTTTTTCTCAAGGAATGAAAGTCCCTTATATTGAAGCCATTTTTTAAAATGATAATTCGCTTTTTCTTTTTCAAGATCACCATCAAACTGAATCGTTTTAACTTGGTTTTCTTCAATTCCTTTTTCTAAACAATGGGCGACTATTTTGTGTTGACCCCATTTTTTTTCATGACCATACTGCACATGTTCTTCTAACCAGCGGGCGTCATCCACCAATTGATATTGTTTCAATAAACTGATGATGGCTTCGACTTGATGCCGTTTGGCTTCTCTTGCATACAATTTAATGCGCATTTGTTTTTCAGTATAAAAACCACGTTGCACGAGTTGAAAAGCGTATTGCTTTAATGGAGCAAGCTCATTTGAGGATGTAATGAGTGAATATTCTAGCTCTGAAAGCGATTTTCCAACATATAAATATTGGTCGGTATAAGTTGTTGGATCTAAAATGAGCTTTTCTCCATCCTCAAACCAAACCAAAATCTCATGTTTTTTGGTTTCAAGATGGGAGATTTTTTTATTGGGTTTTAACACGGAGATAAACAGTCATTAATCTTTCATAAAATGTTTCAATATCGTATTCATTCACAATCTGAAGGGCAGCCTGAATCATCTTCTTCTTTTCAATAGGGCTCAAATTAGCAATATACGCGAGTTCTTCTGCAAAACTGTGCTCATCTTTAAACAAAAATCCGGTTTTTCTTGGAATAATTAGATCTTTGATGTTGTCATCGAAGCGCGCTAAGACAAGCGTATTAGCCGCCATGGCTTCCATGTAGGTTAATCCTTGAGTTTCAGTTAAGGAAGCATTGGCAAACACATCCGCAAGATGATAATAATATTGCACTTCAGTGCTCGGTACCGGTCCTACAAATTGAACATCGTGTTCAATTTTTAATTGTTTAGCCAAAGCTTTAAGGCTATCTAAGGCAGGGCCGCCACCCACGATGAGTAACACATAAGATGATCGAATTGCTGGAGTCAATTCAGCAAAACTGCGAATAATGAGATCAATACTCTTTTCTTTAGCGACACGGCCTAAGGATAAAATAACTTTTTTTTCTTCAAGGTGATACTGCTTTTTTAAAACAAGAAGTTTTTCGGGATCTAGATTGTGTAATTTAAATTTTGAAAAATCAATGCCAGTAGGAATGACTTCAATGGGCCGCTTCACCCCATAACGGATCATCGATTGCTTTGTTTTTTCAGATGGAGCAATCACAGCATCACAACGTGTGGCCAATCGTTTTGAAAGACTTTTCACGAACAAATCTGCAATCCTTTTGAGAAAACCTAAATAGTAGGTGTAGTCTTCATACATCGTGTGATACGTATAAACAAGCGGTTGATGAAGCTTCTTGGCAACCGTTCTTCCAAAAATACCTATTCCATATTCCGTATGAACATGGATCACGTCGATCGACCACTGTTTGATGATTTGAAACGCTTTTTTGGAATAAAAAGGTGCCAATACATACCCATATAATTGCTTAACTTTTTGACCTGGAATGCGTAAAACATCTTGCTCGAATGTCATTTGTTTGGTAAAAGGATTCGTGGTAACAACATAGACCTGATGACCATGTTGACGAAGCACATTAGCGTGATTAAAAACAGAGACGGCAACCCCATTAATCTCTGGAGGATAAGTATCCGAAAATAGAACAATATTCACGATTGCCTGTCCCGTTTCTTCTTTTCATGATCTTGCCGACGCATTTCAGCAGTGGTAATGATACGCCCCATTTTATCAACTTTTTTTCTTTTAAAGCCAAACAAATTTCGAAAAAATGAAAAGACTTTTTGTTTCCGTTGTATGCGTTCCATTTGGGCAGTATTTTGCATGGCGGTCGAAGATTCTCGTCGCATTTCAAAAGTAGCACGTTGTAATTGGACAAACGTTTTTCGATCCGATTTAAAGTTATCTTCTTGCGGAGCGCTTCGATAAAACGCCGAGGTTAAGATTCCCAAAATAAGTGTTAAGTAAAAGGTAGAAACACGCCAGATGATTAAAGGGGCAATGGTCTGTATATAACCGCCAAAAATGGTTTGATAAAAATGGGAGAACAGCAATTCAGCTGCACCGGCAGAACCGGGTAAAGGAACCAAACTTGTGATTAAAAACAAATAAGCACCAAAAAAGATACTATCCAACCAACCTAACGACACCGTCACATTGGAAATGGATAAGCCAGCAAAATAAGGAATGGAATACATGATGGCAAAACGCAGTAGGAATAAACTAAAAATGACAACCGTAACAGGAATGTTGGATTGTAAGCGTTTTAACTCAATGCGAAAATTTTCGATTTGAATTTGGGTATCAAGTTTGATCTCGTCTGCATTTTTAATGATTTTGAGTTTACCTAATAAACCAACGGTCCCATTAATAAAAAAATTATGAATCCATTTTGCCTGAGCTAAAACCAAAATACCCACAATCACTAAAGCATTAAGCGCAAATCCAGCTAAACTTAAATAAATCGTAGGAAAAGCAAAATCTCCGATGAGTATTGGTGGAATCAAGGTTGAAAACTGTTCATATCGAAATAGAAGTGAAAACATACCAAACGTGACAAGCGCGATTTGAAATAGAATAAAATGCATGACTAAGATAGAGGCAGCATTAGCAATGGAGAGTCCTTGTTGTTTAAACGTATAGGCTTGAGCAAATTGACCTCCACTGTGGCCCGGCGTGATGGCGGAATAAAAATGGCCAACCATGGAATTGGCTAATGCCTTAGGAACAGAGTATCGTGATGTGTAAAGTCGGGCCAAAATGAACAAAATAAGGGCTTCAACTAGAAAAACACCAACCATCAACAAGATGATGAATCCAATCATCCATGGATTAGCAGATTGAAAAGCTAATGCCACTTCATCAAAATTTAACGTTAAGTTACCAAAAAAGATACTGAGCGTTAAAACCAAAACAAGAGAAAGATTAAACCAATAAGCAAAACGAATGCGTTTTTTGGGTTTTAAAGTTGGTGAATTTTCCATAAAATGTCTTTTAATAATTCCGGTTTATTATATCATAGCAACTTAGGCTATATCTTTCGCAAAAAGCATCCTTAAAGATGCGAATAAGAGTATAATGAAAAAGATAAAAAGGACGATTTTTTTATGAAATACGTGTCAATCTTATGGAATTTAACAAAAGGTCATCGCCTTGCTTATCTTTTTGCTTTTTTTATTTTATTTTTTGCTTTATTGTTCATGCAACTGTCAACGTTCATGACCAAAGTACTCGTGGATACATTACTCGATCAACCGCCGACAGGACCGGTCGATACTTTTTTAACTGCCGTATTGGGTGGTCAACCTTTTTTAAAAGCTAACTTATGGGTCTTTTCGATCACGATTTTTGGTTTTGGTCTGGCACGAGCCATTATCTTTTATGCCCGTTTAATCATTCGAGGAACGATTGAAACCAACATCGCGAAAACGATTCAATTAGACATTTTTTACCATATTGAGCGGTTACCTTATCATTACTTAAAGAAAACAAAAAGTGGTGATTTAATTCAAACCGCCACGCGTGATCTTGATATTGTGAAACAATTTATCATGCGCCAATTCAACTCACTTGTTTATACGATTTTTCTGACGCTCATATCTTTTGCTTTGCTTTACAGTGTTTCTTGGAAAATCGCCTTATCCTCCATTTTCATTCTTCCAATCATGTTTACTTATGCCTTTTTTTATATCAAAAAAGTTCGTCAATTATTCCGGATTACTGAAGATAGTGATGGCCTTGTCAGTGCAAAAATTGAAGAAACGTTATCTGGTATTCGCTTAGTCAAAGCGTTTAATAACGAACAATATGAAATTGAAGAATTTGATCATCACCTTTTTGATTACCGAGATAAATTTATTCAATGGCGAAAAGCTTCGAGTTTCTTCTTCGCTTCTTCTGATATTTTTGTCTTTGGTCAGATTATTCTTACGACGTTATTTGGCATCTACCTGACCATCATTGGGGAAGTGGCAATTAGCATCGTTGTGGTTGCGTTTGAATTTGTTTCGATGGTGGTTTGGCCAGTACGTGATGTGGCAACAACTTTATCTAACTTTTCACAAACGATGGCGTCGATTGACCGTTTGAATCTTATTTTAAAACAACCCTTAGAAGATATTGATTCCGGCGCAAGACCTTCCATCAAAGGAGCGATTTCTTTCAAAGATATGTCGTTTCATTACGACGATACGGATGAAGCCATATTAAATCAAATTAACTTGGACATTCAAGCTGGTGAAACGATTGCCATCATGGGTAAGACGGGAAGTGGGAAATCGACATTATCGCATTTACTCACTCGACTTTATGATTACACGTCAGGTTCAATCACCATTGATGGTATTGAATTAAACACGATTGCAAAAAGTTATGTTCGACACCAGATTGCAACCGTTTTACAAGAACCTTTTCTATTTTCTAAATCGATCATCAACAATTTAAAAATAGCCAACAAAAATGCATCCACGGAAGACATTCAAAATGCTGCAAAAATTGCTGATATTCATCATAATATTCTTTCGTTTAAAGAAGGATATGAAACACGAGTCGGTGAAAAAGGCGTCACGTTGTCTGGGGGACAAAAACAACGACTTGCGATTGCCCGGACGATAATCAACCAAGCCCCTATTCTCGTTTTTGATGATTCCCTTTCCGCGGTAGATACGGAAACAGACATTAACATTCGCACTGCATTGAAAAAACGTCAAGCCAGTTCCACAACATTAATCATTACCCATCGCGTGGCCACCGCAAAAGATGCTGATCGAATCATCGTCTTGGATCACGGTCGAATTGCTCAATTAGGGACCCATGAACAGTTACTGAAACAAGACGGACTATATCGCCGTATTTATGATATTCAAACGAGGATGGTTTAATTATGGCAAGTTTTTCATTTGAAGAAGAAGCATTATCCAAAAAAGTTAATTTAGGCATTTGGGGTAAAATTTTTCCTTATGCATTAAGAAAATGGTATTTACTAGCCGTTTTACTCGTGCTCATGACCTTGACATCGTTTCATGACGCTTCGCTTATCCCGATGCTGAATCGCGCGGCCATTGACTCTTTGCGCGATGTAAGTAATACCTCTCTTGATACGATTGAACTGAATGTAAGGCTAATCTTTGGAATCCAATTCACATTAGATTTTTGGGGCTATGCTGGTGTTCTTCTTGGCGCGATGATCTTGCGGTCCATTTTTATCTACTTTACTTTTTTCGCCACGAATTATTTAGAAATGAGTATTTATATCGCAATCCGACAAGATGCGTTTCGACGTGTCCAGACGCTTTCCTTTTCGTATTTTGATAAAACATCTTCCGGTTGGCTCATCGCTCGTTTGCAAAGCGATACTTCCAAAATTTCTGACATTATCTCTTGGGGCATTATTCGTCTCCTTTGGATTACTTTTGACTTAACATTCACGTTGATTACGATGTTCGCAATTTCTTGGCAAATGTCTTTATTACTCTTAGCGACGACACCTTTAATGATTGTAATCGCTCCTTATTTCCAAATTAAAATTCTTCAACTGAGTCGTATTTCTCGTAATGCTTTTTCGGGTTATGTTGCCTGGTTAGCGGAGGTGATTGCTGGTGCAAAAACCGTGAAGACCCTAGCCATTGAAGAAAATGTTCAACAAGAAGCGTCTGAAATTGTGAGTGACATTCAAGTCAAAGCGTTTCGTACCGCTAAAATGCAAGCTCTGTTTTATCCGACCGTGGCCGTCATTTCCGCATTCAGCACAGCCGTCATGATTTATTTTGGTTACCTTTTGCTGCAAGGGAATGTGAATACTGTGATTATCGAAGTGTCCACTTTTGTCCTATTTATCGGATTTGTACGCGCCGTCTATCAACCCATTCAAGAATATACCGAGTTATTCACCGATTTAATGGCCACTCAATCATCGGTTGAAAAGATCCTTTCATTGATCGAAACTCAACCTGCGATTATCGATCGGAGCGACGTGATTGAAAAATATGGAACGTTATTTAACCTAAAGCAAGAAAACTTTGAACCGATACAAGGTGAAGTGTCCTTTGACCATGTTTCATTTTCGTATAATCCAGGCGTGGAAATCATTCATGATATGAATTTAACGATCAAACAAGGAACCTCGGTGGCCATCGTGGGAGAAACCGGCAGTGGTAAATCCACAACCGTGAATTTATTATGCCGATTTTATGAACCGAGCCAAGGTTCATTAAAAATTGATGGTGTTGATTATCGTGATCGCTCGGTAGCGTGGCTCCGTTCGAATATTGGTTACGTTCAACAAACACCCTTTGTCTTTTCTGGTTCAATCAAGAAAAATATTGCTTATGGAAAACTCAAGGCAACCGATGATGAGGTGATTGAGGCTGCTAAAGCGGTAGGGGTGCATGCCTTCATCATGAGCTTACCCAAAGGTTATGAAACGATACTCAAAGACGGTGGTTCGGAATTATCCGTCGGTCAAAAACAATTGCTTTCTTTTGCGCGCGCCATCATCCGAAATCCACGAATCATGATTTTAGACGAAGCTACGTCTTCGATTGATACCGAAACAGAAGCATCGATTCAACAAGCAATCCGTAAAATCTTAAAAGGCCGTACATCCATCATCATTGCCCATCGTTTATCCACGATTGTGGACAGTGATCGCATTTTGGTCATGAAAGAAGGTGTGATCATTGAAGATGGAAATCATGCTTCACTCATTCACAAAAAAGGTCATTATCATCGTCTTTATATGAACCAATTCGCAGAACTCAAAGTCGAAGAGCAAATCACAACGTATGAAAGCCAGATGGAAAAGCTTACCGCGAAGAAGGTTTAACAACCAATAAGCGAATGATGACAAACATGATTGGGATTGGTAGGATGGCACTTAATGCATAAGCAACCGCAAAGGGAAGTCCTAACCAAGTTTCAAAGATAAGCGTAAATCCTAAGTTAAGTAAATAGTTCGGTATGGTGGATAAAGGATAAAGGAAAAGACGGGAAACTGACCACGAGGTCCGAAATGAAAAAATAGCTTGGGTCGTATAGGCAATCGGAAATAATAATAGGTAATTTAATGTCACCGGCCAATCGCCTTGGAATCCAAGCAACATCCACTTTGGATTGACCATAAACACCGTGTCAAATAAATCACGAACGATGAGTGTTAATAATAGTCCTAGAAACGTATTGAATCCACCCACGACAATGAAGCGAATGAATGAATAATTCCAAAGTTTCCAAGCCAGGCTTTCTAACTTCCCCAAAAAACTATTTTTGTTTTTAAACACGATATTGTTCATGCTTTTCATCTTATCACAAATAAAAAACCCTCTCATGTTTGAGAGGGTTGTGTAGGACTAAGTTAGAAGCCCACTTTAGGAGCAGCACGTCCTGCGGCATCCACCTTAAATAATTCGGCTTCTTTGAATTTAAACATCCCTGCAACCACCGACGCGGGAAACACTTCACGCGAATTGTTGTAGGTTAAAACCACATCGTTATAAAATTGGCGATTCAAAGCAATCTTATCTTCGGTTTCCTTTAAATCTGCTTGCATGCGTAAGAAATTTTGATCCGACTTTAATTGCGGATAAGATTCTACGACCACACCTAATTGCATCATCGCACCGCCTAGCATGTTGTTGGCTTGGGAGACTTCACCGACCGAACCATTTTTTTGACCGCTGGCAAACATTTTACGCGCTTCGGCAAATGCCATGAAAATATCTTTTTCTTGTTTGGCAAATGCTTTGACTGTTTCAATCAAATTAGGAATTAAGTCAAAACGACGTTGCAATTGAACATCGATTTGAGACCATGAGTTTTTGACCCGGTTCCTTTTTTGAACGAGTTCGTTGTAAACACCTAAAATAAAACTACCCAACAAGACGACAACAAGAACCACGACACCAAAACCAATTAACAATTCCATAGACTATTTCTCCTTTTTCTTTATATTAACATCCTTAAGGATGCAATAAACTTAGTATAACCCCTTAACGACCTCGCATACCACCGCCACCGCCACCCGAACGCATCCCACCGCCGCCACCAAAACTTCCACCGCCGCCGCGACCCGAATTATTTCGTGCAGCTTGAGCTCGAGCAATGGTTTGTCGTGCACCTGCAAATGAGCGAGAGAAGCCACCAACATAAGAACGATAGAATAACGGATAGCGTAAGGTTCTGGATTGATTGAGGGTAGTTTCTTGTTTTAATTGTTGATATTTAAACCGTAATTGTTTTTCAACGAGCTCAGCGATTCCAAAAGCAACCGCATAAACCATAAACTGATCCCATATTTGTATCATCGGCATCGAATAATCTTGTAACCTAGAAAAGTCTAATAAGAATTTTCTAAAAGCTTTCCACTTTAAATAATCTTCGTTCCCTGAAGTCGATCGGCGTTGCATGGAATTAAAATAAACACCTAAACCTGTGGCGACCCCAATGAGTAATCCAGCGACAATAAAGGTAAATGTTCCGAGCACCAAGACAAATCGCGTAATCGTCAAGACAAGGCCGGCTAGGATGAGCAAACCGGTTAAAGCTGCTCCTTGTTTTTTTCCGGCTGAAACATCATCAAAAAAATTCATCTTTTTGCTTTCTTCTGCAACCGCTTGATTGAAACGTTGGTTATAATTTAAATAATCAATCGCACGACTTTCAACTTTAGTAAATTCATTCAGCATATCAATCGTCAGTCTGTCACCTTTAGCCACCAAATCAAAAAACCAAGCAATCAAAATGGATTCATATTTTTTTAGACTTGTATCTACTTTGCTGCGATTAAGAATAAGTGTATAGTTCGCTTTGGGATCGGTGAGCGATTGGCCATCGGAATTGATTGCAATAACATCCTTATTAATCAAATCCATGAGCGTAGCGGATACATCATCTTTTTCTGTCACACCAAAGCGATACAAAAAACCCATGACAGCTGGACCATAGGGTGCGGGTAGTTCTCGATAATATTCACCATAAAATAGTGAGCTATGTTCTTGATCATACTTTTTGTAAATGCTATTTGCCGTTAAAAAGGCATAAATCAGCAATCCAGCTAAAGTAACCCACGCCACAATATCAGCAAGCGCATAAAGATTACGGGTGTTGGCCTGTTCTTCAAGGTCGGAAGCAAGCATCGGTAAACGATTGACTCCTTCAATTTTGTTTTGATATAAATTTTGTTGTTCTTGGGTGATGGTTAATGCATCTTGTGGAAAAGTAATGATCGATTGTAAGTATTCATTCGGAAAAAGCTTTTCAGCTTGGTAACGAACTTCAATGCGGTTTTGATCATTCTTTGTGACTTCGGCTTCTTTTGCCGTGGAAGCGCCATTACTAACCGCCTTAACGTCTGTGACGTCCGTAACCGTTTCAGGCAGGATAACCGTGACATCGACGTTTTCCGTGAGTTGATCATTGGTGTACGCTGTACTCCAATTCATTTCAGAGGTGTCATCATACTGTAAGGCTAATCCACGAATCCAATAAGCATATTCAAAAATAACGGTATCCCAACCATTTTCTTGATATAAGAAAAAACGGACCGATTGGTCATCTTGATCGTCATAGGGAGGATAATAATCGCCTAACTCATCCAGGGTGCCGGGTATCCATCCATACCCTAACATTAAGCGTTCATTGTCTTGATTAAATAGGGTAACATTTTGTTGACCGTTACCAGAAATAAGCACTTCACCTTCAAGATTTTTAACCGTGTTGGAAAAACCAGTTGCCGTATCAAATGCCGGTTGATGGAGCCAAGGCGAAACATCCTCATTAAAAGTCGTAAAATAAATCCATTGATCTAAAAAGGAAAAAGTCGTGGTAATTTCCATCCGTTCAACAAAATAAGCGTCACCATTTTCTTGCAATGTAATCGTCTTTTGAAGTGTATTTGTTTTTAATTCAGAAGGAGTATTAGCATAAGCATTGGCTTCAAAAAAATAAACCGCAATGGGAGCAATAGCAATTAAACCCGACATTAATAAATTCGGTGCGACTCGTTTTAAAAAGTATTCTTTATCTTGCATAAGAAAATTATAATTAGTTCATCGCAAATAACAACTATAATTATAAAAAAAATAACACTTATCGTGTTAAGTAGCCTAATTTAAAATTTCTGTTTTGGTGGGGATAACAGGAGTTGAACCTGCACGGTTGCCCATTGGATCCTAAGTCCAACGCGTCTGCCAATTCCGCCATATCCCCAAACAGAATCTGGTGCCGACTATAGGACTCGAACCTACAACCTATTGATTACAAATCAATTGCTCTGCCAATTGAGCTAAGTCGGCCTATCATGGTGGACACTACAGGGATCGAACCTGTGACCTCTTCCGTGTGAAGGAAACGCTCTCCCAGCTGAGCTAAGTGTCCAATGCTTATAAATGATAGCAAAGGCAACGAATCTTTTCAATTTGAAATCGTTGTAATTGCTCGATTTTCCGAAACATCAATCGTTAAATTTCTCGCCCAATCGCCACGCTTGATCAGGTACAAACCAAACATCATTTTGACCACATCAATCAGTTGAATGAGAGGATAAACTAAAAGCAATGGCCACGAAGTATACAGCGCTAAAGCCCAAGCCATCGGAATGGTTAAAACCCACATGATGCCGGCATCTAACATTAAGGTTTGCGACGTTTTCCCTCCTGCTCGTAACGTATGATAGGTACTGTTGGCGACACTAAACGTGACTAAGAAAACAGTAAAAATACGAATTAAATTCGTGGCTAGTTCTTTTTGATCTTGCGGGACCTCGGTCCATAATTGTGGGATGAATGGAGCAAGATTAAAAAAAATAAAACCTAACAAGAGCGAAATCCAAACCCCTGTCCAGATGAGTTGCGAGGCAATTTTTTTAGCCTCTTCGATTTTGCCTTCACCGAGCGTCGACCCTACCATGACACCGATCCCTGTGGCAAGGCCGGCAAAAATGATACCGAAAATTTCCGTGGTGGTTGCCTGAATCGATAACGCAGATAATACATTCGCACGCTGAGCAAACGAAAGCGATTGTAAAATGACGCCACTGGACCAAAGCACTTCGTTAAGAACCATCGGTAATGTTTTTAAAGTAATGAGTTTAACGAGTTTAGATTCTAAAATGCGATCTTTCCACAACCGCATAGCAAAGGGTTCGTGGGTCCGGTGCGTCACGATTAATAACAAAATCATTTCAATGATACGCGCAAGTAAGGTTGCAAGACCTGCCCCAGCCACGCCTAATGAAAAAACATAAATAAAGAGATAATTGAAAACCGCATTGCTCAATAACGCGACGATACCAATTTTCATTGGAATGCTCGTTTTGCCAATTTCTCGATAGGTCGATGCATAAGCCACACCAATGATATACGGTAAAAAACTAATGACAATATAAGGCAGATAAACAGCAGCTTCTGCCAAGATCGCTTGTTGATTAGCATCTTCCCGAGCGTAAAATTGCACAAGGACCGGACCCAAAATAAAAAGAAGCGGTATTAAAATAAGGACAACGGATAATCCAATCCACAATTTATAACGAACCGCTTGTCTTAAATGGTGAATATCCTTCGCACCAAAAAATTGCTGAACGTAGATTGATGCGCCAGAAAGTAGACCGTACGTAGAAACAAAAATAAAAAACGTCATTTGATTCGTCGCGTAGACGGCTGAAACTGCAGCATTCGAAACGCCACCCACCATGATGTTATCGATGAAGTTGACAAAAAAGGAAATAACGGTTTGAAACATAACCGGCAAGGTGATTAAAAAGAAGCGAGTATAAAAGGCTTTATCTTTAAATATTGCAAACATAAATTTACCTAAAACACATTATCACACGCGGGGTTAAAGAACAATGAAACGGATTAAAAAAACACATCAAAAAGGCGATAAAAGCCTAATAAAAAAAGAAGGATAATCATGAAATAACGAAACGATGAAGCGGAAAGTTTGAGGACAGTCCATTTGGCCAAAAAAGCTGCAATCAATGTTAACGGAATCCAAAATAGCAACCCGATATAATAGGTGTTCTCTAATGCATAATCATTGAAAAAGTACGTACTGACTCGCGTGATATCCACCACCAAGGCAATTGCACCTACCGTGGCTAAATAAGTTTCTTTGGGCAATTTAAAAACGAGAAGGAAAGCAGATCGAATTGGACCACCCGTGCCAAACATACCCGCGATGAATCCTGAAAGTGAACCCCCTAGCAATGCCCAAAAAGGTTTTGCAGGAACGCGGATACGTTCCATGAACCATAGATAGAAGGCAAACAGTATTAAAAAGGCTCCAAAGACAACATAGTAAGTATCGGTGTCAAAAAAACGAGGCAGTAAGGCACCGAAATAAGACAAAATGATACCTGGTAATCCAAACGCTAATAAAAGTTTCCAATCAAACGACTGATGAAACAAGATGACTTTCCAAAGGCTATTCGCAAGATGAATGATACCCACGAGCAATAATGTTTCTAACGGACCAAGAAAAAGGGTGAGCACTGGAATCATCAAAACCGAAATTCCAAAACCAGCGACGTTTCCTAGAAACGAAGCAACGGCAATCACAAGCGTAATGAATAATAGTTCCATTTAATGTCAACGTTTTTGGAAGATGAGTTTTGGTGGGCCGTAATAGATTCGAACTATCGACCTCACCCTTATCAGGGGTGTGCTCTAACCAACTGAGCTAACGGCCCAAAACATGAAACGCTCCATTAATATAACTTACTAAACCGCTTATTTCAACTCACGATTTCATAAAAGAAAAGCCAGTGACCATCGCCACTGGCTATCCGATAGTTGATTAACGTTTGCTGAATTGAGGCGCGCGACGAGCAGCTTTAAGACCGTATTTTTTACGTTCTTTAACACGTGCGTTACGTGTGAGCATACCCGCAACTTTGAGCGTTTTGCGATCAGCACCTGATTCTAATAAAGCGCGGGCGATTCCTAAACGAATCGCACCGGCTTGACCGGTAAAACCACCACCAACAACGGTCGCATCAACATCGTATTTATCTTGATTATTCGTCAAAACTAAGGGTTGCATGAGATCGAGCACAAGTGTCTTATAGGGCATGTAAGCTTTCACTTCTTGCCCATTCACGACCACTTGGCCAGAACCAGTTTGCATATAAACACGAGCGATGGATGATTTACGACGACCGGTTCCGTAATAACGTGTAACTTCTTTTTTCTTTGCTGCCATAGATCTCCTTAAAATTTAAAAGTCAACACTTGCGGTTGTTGAGCTTCTTGGTCGTGTTTTGGACCTTTATAAACTTTTAACTTTTTAACCATTTGACGACCTAAGCGTCCTTTGGGAAGCATGCCCCATACGGAACGTTCAATCATTTCTTCTGGAAAGTTTTTTAACATTTCACCGGCAGTACGTGTACGAAGTCCTGCTAAGAATTGTGAGTTATTGTAATACTTTTTAGTATTCACTTTATCGCCTGATAAACCTACTTTTTCAGCGTTGATGACGATGACAAAATCACCGCAATCGACGTTAGGTGTGTAGGTGGGTTTTGTTTTCCCCATTAACACCATCGCAATTTGCGAAGCTAATCGACCCAAGGGTTGGCTCGTGGCATCCACGATGAACCAACTGCGCTTGATGTCTTCTTTGTGGGCAGTTGTTGTTTGACGTTGCATAAATCCTCCTTACCAAACCAAACTGTATTCTTACCGGGACTACAATTAATAGGTAATTAGTGCAAGACCAATATTACCGATTCAACCATATAAAGTCAATGAAAACAAATTGTTTTGAAATGAATTTAAAGGATAGGGCGATTGAGAAGTTTAAAGTTCAACGTTATGGTAAACATTTTGTACGTCTTGCAATCCATCTAATACATCAATCAATTGTTTAAAGATGACTAGGTTTTCCCCATCTAACGTCATCGTTTCGTTAGGAATCAGGGTAATTTCAGCCGTTAAAAACGATTGTACGCCTTGGAGCTCTAATACTTTTTTAGCTTGATTAAAGGACATCGGACTGACCAAGACTTCAATTTGACCTTGATCGTGTCGAATACTTTGTAAATCGACATCACTTAAAATGAGTGCTTCTTCTAACTTAAGAATTTCAGACCCAGCAAAGATAAATTGACCATACTCAGTGAAGTTAAATAAGACGCTACCCATTTTTCCACCGCGCTTACTTAAGGCACCCCGAACTTCAGATACGGATCGATTCACATTATCGGTCAGGGTATCAATCACAATTAACGCATTACCAGGACCAAACGCTTCATAACGACCTGGAGTGTAGGCTTCAAGTTCTCCACCTTGGGCTTTTTTAATCGCTCGTTCAATGACTTCTTTGGTGACGTCAAGCGCACGATACTTATCGATAGCAGCCCGTAAAGCAAGATTAGAAACAGGATCAGGCGAGCCTGATTTAGCCGCCATATAAATTTCTCGTGATGCCCGCATGAATAAAGCCGATCGCTTGGCAGCGGTAGCGGCCATGGAAGAAGCGCGAACTTGGAAAGCACGTCCCATAAATCAATCTCCTTTAACGTCGTTATTTTAACACTACTTTTTAACGGGTATACGATCCACCACGTTTAATTGATATTGTTCAATGATATCAAAAACGAGCTGCTCATGACCTGATGCAAAATCTGAAGGTGCATGGGCATCAACACCGATGATGACTTTAGCGCATGACTTTGCAACCATCGCCCAAAAAGGTTCATAAGGGTAAGGATAACGTGACTCTTGACCAATCGTCATGATGCCACGCCCTCGAATGCCCCCTAAATTTAGTTCAAGCGGTCGATCAAATTGAAGCGAGGCGTCGATGATGGTTTTTGCTGTGAGTTGCGAAGCTTCATCCCAAGAAGGATAACCCATCATGTATAAATCAGGATGAGCAACATAGGCAAAATAACCTTTCGCAAGCGCTTGTGCCACTTCACGGCCATACTGGATGATTTTTTTGGGATCATTGGTATTGCCATAATAACTGAGTATTTTATTACCTTTAAATTCAAAATGATGACCTAAGATTAAATAATCAAAGGCATGTTTTTCTAAAAGTTCGCGATAATAGTGTTCATAAAAGGGTGTGTATTCCGCTTCGAAAGCAAGATGGATGGCAATCTGATTTGCATATTTTTTTTCAAGGGTTCTAATCGCGATTTTATATTCCTCTAACTGTTCAAAATCACCACGTATCCCACGTTGCGTCAGCCCAGGGAAAAAAGCGTGATCAGAAAAGCCAAGCACCCGATACTGTTGTTTAATCGCGGATAAAACATAATCTTCATCAAGTCCATACGCATGCCCACATCGCATGGTATGCGTGTGGTAACAATAATTTAATTTTTTATTCATATTGAATACCCTTTAAATATAACCCTTGTGGGGGTGCTTTAAAAGAGACAGGTAAACGCTTAGTTTGAATGAATTGTTCGGAAAGCCAAGCGAGGGTAATTTTTCCTTCATTCAATGCGAGTAACGACCCGACCATCATGCGAACCATATGCGTCATAAATCCATTACCGATGAAAACAAATTGAATGTGTTGTCCACGTTTGATCACATTGACAGCTTGGATGGTGCGCTCAAAATCATACCGATCATCAGGTTTGATCGTAAATTGATGAAACCGGTGAGTGCCTTGAAACAATTGGATGCCTGCTTGCACAATATCAAGGTGAAATGGATAGTAATAATACGTTGAATAATGAAGTAAAAAAGGATCTTCTTTTAAGTGAAGACGATAGACATATGCTTTCAATGACGGTTGGTTTCGCGCGTGAAAAGTTGCATTCACTTTCTTCATGGTGATGATATGAATATCTTTTGGTAGCATGCGATTGAGTGAAACTAACAATGACTTTGTTGGAATCACCGAATCCAAATCGACATGAAAATAAAACTTTAGTGCATGAACTTTGGCATCCGTGCGAGAAGCACCGTGAATGGAAATGGGATGATTGAAAATTTGACTGAACACTTTTTCAATCTCCCCTTGAATGGTTCTTTTGTTGGGTTGGCGTTGCCATCCTTCAAAATCATGACCATCAAAAGAACATTGAACGAGCCAGCGTGTCATGAAACGAAAAACCAATCGCTGAGAGAAAATTGACTAACACTCACGAAAAGAAAGAAAGCAAGCACGCTGTTGATCAAGATAAACGATAACCCATCACGAAGATGAAATTGCAGTTCACGATAGCGAGTACGCTTGGCAATCGGATTGTAACCCCGAGCTTCCATCGCATTAGCCAGTTCTTCGGATCGTTGAAATGCACTAATGAAAAGCGGAACGATTAAGGAAACAATCGCGCGAATTTTTTCATTGAATTTGCCATACACAAAATCAACACCCCGTG
>JBIIRB010000011.1:0-21256 GCA_044341785.1 Bacilli bacterium
TCTAAATGGCGAAGAAAATGCAATCCTAAACCCTTGCCTTGAGAAGCTCCTTCAATTAAACCAGGTAAATCCGCAACCACAAATGGCTCCGCTCCTTCAAGTTTTACCACACCTAAATTTGGAACTAACGTGGTAAATTCATAATCAGCAATTTCAGGTTTGGCATTCGAGATGATCGATAAAAATGTGCTTTTTCCAACGGAAGGAAAACCGACTAAACCAATATCAGCGAGCAGTTTTAATTCCAATAAGATGGTTCTATTTTCACCTGGATCACCATTTTGTGCAATTTTGGGCGAACGATTCACCGAAGTCTTAAAGGATTCATTGCCGCGACCACCGCGACCACCTTTACAAATTAACGCGCGTTGACCTTCTTCGTTTAAATCTGCAAGAATGGCTTTGGTTTCTGCATCATAAACGATCGTACCTAATGGGACTAAAACCGTCACATCTTCTGCTGATCGGCCATAACGATTTTTGGATTTACCATTTTCACCATCTTGAGCAAAAATTTTGCGCGTGAAACGAAAATTGAGTAAGGTGGTCATCGACTTGGTTGCTTCAAAATAGATCGAACCACCCCGACCACCACCGCCGCCATCGGGTCCTCCGAATTCCATGAACTTTAGATTTAAAAAAGAAATGGAACCATTCCCACCACTTCCGGCTTTAACATCTAACGTTGCACGATCAATAAACATGATTAAATTTCCTTACGATACACTTCATCAATGATATAAAAGGGGCGATTTTGAACCTCGAGATAAATTTTTGAAACATACATTGCAATAATCCCTAAAAATAGAAAAAGAAAGGACATCACAATGCCTAAGATTTGGAAGATCAACCAAAGACCATGGTCGACATTGAAACCAAGCACGAACAACCCCAAGGCATCACCAAGCCAAAGTGTCAGTTGCGCGAGCATCGAAACTCCGATGCCTAATGAAAGATAAAACCAAAACCATAAAGGCCAAAAAAGTGGAACATGCGTGGTAGCCAAAATAGCATCGACCGCTAACTTTGTCATTGAGCGATAGTTATAATGGGTGGTGCCTGCAGCGCGTTTTGGTCGATTAAATAAGACATCCGTGGTCCGGTATCCCACATAAGGAACTTGAACGCGAAAGACCCGGTTTTTTTCTTGCAATTGAATCACTTCATCAATGACTTTTCTAGCAATCAACCTAAAATGGCCAACGTTGTTTGGGATTTTTACTTTACCAGACATCTTGGCAATGATGGAATAAAACTGCGATGCGGTGAATCGTTTCAAGAAACTATCTTCTTTACGCGAAGCACGTTTGGCGTTAACCACGTGATAACCTGCTTGATATTTTTCTAACAATTTTTGGATAAGTTCAGGTGGATCTTGTAAATCGGCATCCATCGGAATCGCAGCTTCGCCTCGTGCGGTTTTTAACCCCGCAGCCACAGCAGGTTCATGACCAAAATTACGCGATAAATTAACGATAACTAAATTAGTTTGCATCGTTTGTTGCTGGCGTAGTAACGGTAAGGTTTGATCTTTAGAACCATCATTAACCACCACAATTTCAAAGCGAAAATCTGAAAGTTCTTTTAGAACTTCGTTTAAACGCTTAAAGAATATGGGAATGACTTTCTCTTCATTGTACATCGGTACAACGATTGAAATGAATGGCTTCATTAAAACTTCCTCATGCTTAAGTATAACAAACTCATATTAAAAAAGACCACTTAACGTGGTCTTGTTCGTTTAGCTTGCAGCGGCTTCTACAACTTTTACCCGTTTTCTGTCTTTGCCCCAACGTTCGAATTTAACGACGCCAGATTTGGTTGCAAAAATCGTATCATCTTTACCGCGCATCGTATTTAATCCTGGATGGATTCGTGTACCGCGTTGACGATAAATGATCGAACCGGCGTGAATAAATTCACCATCAGCAACTTTCGCCCCTAAGCGTTGAGCATTAGAATCACGACCGTTGCTAGTAGAACCGACACCTTTTTTACTGGCAAATTGTTGTAAATTTAGAATAAACTTCATATTTTAAGTTACCTTTCTTTGAATGATTTTGATAAATTTTGGATAGGAATGGGCAACTGTTTTTAATTGGATGAGCATCGTTTCTAAGACAATACTTTCTTTTTCAAGTAGCTTGCTTTGAACCTTCATTTCAATGAATCCTTCTTGATTAACGAACGATAAATTGTTCGTTTTTTCTAAAGCATTCAATGTTCCAACACCAATCGCTGAGACAGCCGCACACACCAAGTCTTGACCATGAGGTGCGCTATCCGCATGTCCGCTAATCGTGATGGATTTTAAGCCAAGACTAGCCGATCGTTGAATAAGCACTTCAATCATAATTAGAGCGTGATGGTTTCGATGACGAGACTTGTGAAAGGTTGACGATGGCCTAATTTCCGGCGAATGTTGTGTTTCGCTTTATAGGTAAAAACCGTTAACTTTTTGCTAAGCCCTTGCTTTTCGACTTTGGCAGTTACTTTGGCATTTTTAATGTAGGGTTGACCAACTGTGACTGTTTTGTCGGAAACGAGTAATACTTTGTCAAATGTAAATGTTTTGCCAACTTCAGCATCGAGTTTTTCGATGAATATTTTTTGGCCAACTTCCACTTTAACCTGCTTACCACCCGTGGCAATAATAGCGTACATAGTGCACCTCCTGTGTTTCTTCACTTAGACTCGCTTGTAAGGTCAATCAAGAAGATTGTTAGTTACCTGCTTAATGCGGTTGCAGCTTGTGAGGCGACAACTAAAATAATATATCATCTATTCCCTTTAAATACAATCCTTTGATACTTAGAAATGCTTAGCCATGGAATAAAACTCATCCGAGGTCACAATGATATGATCAAGAAAAATTAATCCGATTTTTTTAGCTTGGTCCCTTAAAATCATCGTCGTATTGATGTCCTGTTCGGATGGGTTTACCACACCACTAGGATGATTATGCATCAAGATGAATCGCTGGGCATGATACCTTATGAGCTCATGGAAAATGGTCCCACTATCCAATTGAACCGATTGATGGGTTCCTTGGAAAAGCATTTTTTCAAAAATGATATGATTGCGTTTTGACAAACCAATCAGCAAAATATGCTCTTGCTCTTTTCCTCTAAAGCGATGGTGATACAATTTAAAAACATCGGCAGCATCGCTAACTTTAGACTGCATCGATGACTTTTCTTTTTCATAACGTTTAGCAATTTCGCCCAAGGCTTGAATTTTCATCCACTGGGCGTCTTGTAACCCTTTAATTGGGCGATTGATGCTTGCTCCAGAAGTTAAAAAAGACCAACCTTTAAAACCAAGGAGTTCAGACGCTAGTTCAAGCACCGATTTACCCTTGATTCCTTGGTTGAGGATTAACGCTAATAGCTCGGTATCACTCAACGATTCAATGCCTAAGCGCTTTGCTTTTTCACGAGGTCTTAATGGTTCAGGAATCGCATGGAATTTACTTCCATTCAAATCGAAATCCGCCTGGGATTGTTGCCACGCCATTAGTTGACATAAACAATCGATAGACAATGACCGTGGTAATCGCAATGATCATAATCGCCATCACTGCGGTGAGTGAAATCACTTCACCTCCTCGAATATGTTCCATTTCAAACGTTGTCAGTTCAGTCATACATACCTCCTAACTAAGAATAGGGAGGTCGTTAGATTCAAACTCGCTAAAGCGAATGCAGCTTAGTTTGAAGCTCAATCTTCTTTTTTCGATAAAGTTCTAACTTATCATTTTCATCTTTTATTTTTTGTGCAGGGGCCTTTTTGACAAAAGTTTCATTTGCCAATAAGTTTTCAGCTCGTGTAATTTCTGCAAGGACTAAAGCGAGTTCTTTGGTGAGCGATTCTTTCAATGCAAGTTTAGACACTTTTGCTTGAATATACATTTTACCTGTTTCATAAAGATAAGGTTTCATCAATGTAACGTCTAAATTTGCAGGAGCTACTTCTACTTGAGAAAATGAAAATCGATTTAAAAAAGCCTGATAGTGTTTGACGAATAACGCATTTTTTGTGGAGATGTAAATCACTAATTCAGCATTAGGAGCTAGTTTCTGCTCAACTTTAAAATTTCGAATATCTTGAATCATTTGAATTAATAAGTCCACTTCATGAGGATTGTCATTCAAAGCCAGCTGAGGATAAAGTTCATCAAAAATTGAGCGGTGATGAGAGGGTAACTTTTGGTAAATTTCTTCGGTGATAAAGGGAGCAAATGGATGCATCAGAATAAGAATATTCTTTAAACTAAGGAACAAAATTTGTTGTGTTATTTGTTTTTCTTCGTCATTTTGACCTTGCAGTGAAACTTTTGAAAATTCCAAGTACCATGAGCAGAAATCATCATAAACAAAGTTGTATAAATAAGAAGCAGCTAAACCGATTTCATATTTCAGCAAGTTAGCTTTGACGGTTTCAATCGTTGTGACGAGGTGTTGATAAATGTAGGCATGAACACCCGTCAATGACTTAACCTGCATGGTTTTGGGAACAAAATTATCGGGTAAAACAGAAAAAATATACCGTGCGGTATTCCAAATTTTATTGAGGTAATTGGAACTGGCAACGACTTTTTCTTCGATATACCTTGTGTCTTGTCCTGGGGTTGAATTCGTGGCTAAGTAATACCGTAAAGCATCCGCGCCATACTGGGCGATCACATCCATCGGATCAACGCCATTGCCAAGCGACTTAGACATTTTTCGTCCTTGTGCATCGCGAATAATACCATGAATGTAAACATCGTGAAATGGCTTTTGTTTCACAAATTGTAAGGACTGAAAAACCATCCGTGCAACCCAAAAAAAGATGATATCGTAACCAGTTACCATCACGGAAACTGGAAAATAATCTTTCATTAACGAAGCGTCTTTTTCTGGCCAACCTAATGTTGAAAAAGGCCATAATGCAGAAGAAAACCAAGTATCGAGCACATCAGGATCTTGGGTGTATTGATCAAGATTCTTAGGTGGTTCTTCACCCACAAAAACGTCGCCAGTTTCATTGTGGTAATAAGCAGGGATCTGATGTCCCCACCATAATTGACGCGAAATGGTCCAGTCTTCTACTTTTTCCATCCATTGTGTGAGCACTTTATCAAAGCGTTCCGGGAAAAATTGAATTTTTTGTTCCGAAGCTTGTAAGGCTAAAACTTGTTCTGCTAATGGTTTCATTTTGACAAACCATTGTTTAGATAAAAAGGGCTCAATAATCGTGTCGGAACGTTCAGAATGACCAACAGCATGCATGATTTTTTCAATCTTGATTAATAATCCAGATTGTTCTAATTGTTTGACTAAAGCCGCTCGAGCTTCAAATCGTTTCATCCCTTGAAAGGCTAAAGCTCGTTCATTCATCGTGCCATCCAAATTCATACACACGGGACGTTCTAAATGATGTTTCTCTGACAATGTAAAATCATTCGGGTCATGGGCAGGTGTACATTTCATGACACCCGTTCCAAATGTGACATCAACGTAATCATCAGCAATGATCGGTATCCATGCTCCATTAGCAGGATTTTGAGCTAATTTTCCCTGCACCTTTCGATAACGTTCATCGGTAGGATGAACGACTAAGCAAACATCGCCAAACATCGTTTCAGGTCGTGTTGTAGCAACTTCCAAGTATGAGCCATCTTTTAAGGAATATTTAAAATGATAAAGATGACCTTCAATTTCTTTATGGATGACTTCCACATTGCTCAGTGCGGTTTTTTGTTCTGGATCCCAGTTGATGATTCGTTCACCACGATAGATAAGCCCTTGCTGATATAAACGAACGAAAACGGTTTTGACTGCCTTGGATAATTGTTCATCCAAGGTAAAGCGTTCAACTTCATAATTTAAAGCAAAGCCAAGCGTAGCCCATTGTTTTCTAATGTTCGTGGCGTACGTATCTTTCCATTCCCAAAGTTTTTCTAAAAAGCGTGTCCGTCCAAGATCAAACCGTGAGATGCCTTGTGCGCGCAACCGTGCTTCAACGACCGCTTGGGTCGCAATGCCTGCATGATCCATGCCTGCTAAATAAAGGGTGTTTTTACCTAGACTATGATGAAACCGAATTAAAATATCTTGAATCGTCCCATCCCATGCGTGCCCCAGGTGAAGTTTACCCGTGACATTGGGGGGTGGGATAACAATGGAGAAATGCTCTTTTCGGTCATGGGTGACGCTGAACAGTTTTTCTTTCAACCAAAATTGATATTTATCTTGTTCGACTTGCTTAGGGTCATAACGTTTATCAAGCATTTCCATACCATCTCCTTAAATAAAAAAACGTCCCTCTTAAAAGGACGCTTGATCGCGTGGTACCACCTTCATTCATCGCTGAGCGATGCACTCAATGCTCTTAACGGGAGCGACGTGGGAGAATCACAAGCGACCTTCGTTTGACGACCATCCCTTTTTTCACTATCAAGGGTCACTACCATGAATCGGGCAAACTACTCTTCTTGCAACTCTATTATAAACTACAAGCATTTAAAGTTCAACGAACCTGCGATGTGATCCATTGCCGAACTTTATTGAGCCCATCTTCATCATGTTCATGTAAAGTAACATGCGTTAGCGAAGGATCGGAAAAAGAAAGAATTTTCTTCTTGAGTTGTGACTTTTCTGATTGATTAAGCTGATCAATTTTAGTCCATATGATAAGAATCGCATGTTGTTTTTCCATCATAAATTTTTTTAAAGATTCATCTTCTTCAGTCCATGATCGACGACTGTCAATCAAATATAAACTTCCTTTTAAAAAATCATTTTGGTGAAAAAAAGATTCCATCAATTCACCAAATCGAACTAAGTCATCCCCACCATAAGCGGTAAATCCAAAGCCAGGGGCATCGACTAAATAACATTGATTATCAACATTAAAATAATTTAAATAACGTGTTTTTCCAGGTGTCGACGATACTTTTGATAATTTCTTTTGTTGGGTAAGTGCATTAATTAATGAACTTTTTCCAACGTTACTTCGACCAACCAAAACAATTTCAGGTAAATGAAAAGGCGGTCGCTCTTGTAAAGCGACCACCGTTTTAACAAAGGTCGTGGTGTGAAAATTCATTACGCTTTCGTCTCAGAAACGAGCGTGGTTTCGATTGCTTCATCAACATTTTTAACAAAAATGATTTTTAAATTTTCTTTCACGTGGGGGGCTAGATCATCAAGGTTCTTGCGGTTTTCTTCGGGGATTAAAACGGTGGTAATCCCGCTGCGAAGAGCAGCAATCGTTTTTTCGCGTAAACCACCGATGGCAAGTACATTACCGCGTAAGGTGACTTCACCTGTCATCGCAACTTCCGATGAAGCTTGACGTCCCGTTAATGCCGAGATGATGGCAACTGTCATCGTCACACCTGCGGATGGACCATCTTTAGGCACGGCACCTTCAGGAACGTGAATATGAATGTCATGTTCCTTAAACACTTTACTAGCAATATGATATTTTTCGGCATTAGCTTGAATATAATCCAGGGCAATCGTGGCCGATTCTTTCATCACATCGCCTAACTTACCAGTTAAGACTAATCTTCCTGATCCAGGAAAATGATTGACTTCAATCGGAAGAATATCGCCTCCATAAGGTGTATAAGCAAGGCCTGTGACCACACCCACCTGCGGTGTTTTTTCTTTTTTAGAATTATCGTACATTTCCACACCTAAGAATTTACGTACGACTTCAGGAGTCACTTTCATCGAACCTTTATCAGGCGTATTGATTAATTCGACAACCGCTTTACGACACACACTGGCGATTAAACGCTCAAGTTCACGAACACCAGCTTCCCGTGTATAAAACTCAATGATGGTTTGAAGGGCTTCTTTGGTAAACGATATTTGCTCTTTGGTAAGACCATTGGCGGCAAGTTGCTTCGCAATCAAATGACGCTTGGCAATCTCGATTTTTTCAATCTCGGTATAGGAATTCACCTCAATGAGTTCAAGACGATCGCGCAACGGGGCTGGAATATCTTCTAAGTAATTGGCCGTCGCAATAAAAATGACGTTACTTAAATCATACGGTTCTTCTAAATAATTATCATTGAATGCAAAGTTTTGTTCAGGATCAAGCACTTCAAGCAAAGCACTTGAAGGATCGCCTTTATACGAACTAGCAAGTTTGTCAATTTCATCTAGTAAAAAAACTGGATTGGTCACACCGGTCCGTTTCATCCCTGCAATCACACGACCAGGCATCGAACCAACGTAAGTTCGGCGATGGCCGCGAATTTCGGCTTCATCGGAGATACCGCCTAAACTCGATTTAAAGAACTTTCTGCCTAACGCACGGGCGATTGATCGACCTAACGAAGTTTTTCCAACCCCGGGTGGACCATAAAAACATAGGATTGGTGCTTTAAGGGAACCAGTCATCTTTTTAACCGCTAGATATTCAACGATGCGTTTTTTAACTTTTTCAAGCCCATAATGATCTTCATCGAGAATGTTTTGAACATTGACTAAATCGTCGTTATCGGTTGTTTTTTGCCACCAAGGTAAATCAAGAAGCATTTCGACATACGACTTAATTAATGACGCTTCTAAGGAAGAACCAGGCATCATTTCTGCGCGCTTTAATTCATTACGAACTTTGAGTTTAACATGGTCGGGGTATTGACCTTTTTCAAGCCGTTGCAATAAACTTTCTTGACTATCGGAAGATTCAGGATTTTCGCCGAGTTCGGTTTTAATAGCTTTTAATTTTTCCCTTAAAAAATATTCCCGTTGATTCCGTTCAGCCGATTTGCGAACTTCATCTTGTAAATGACGATCAATATCCGCTATTTCACGTTCTTCATTCACCGCTTCTAGCACCAATTTTAACTGTTCATTCACATCGACGGTTTCAAGAATTTTCTGCTTGGTTTGAACTGGAAGATTAATCTGATTGGTAAGAATATTGACCAAGTCAAAACCGGAAACACCTTTTTTGAATTGAGCAACAATGTCTTTAGGCAAACGACTCGTGAGCGCTTGCATGCCTTCAGTGGCCGATAGCACATTGCGCACTAATGCAACTTCAATCTTATGATCGCCAGAAACTTCTTCAAGTTTTTCTGCTTTTGCTAACCAAAAATCACCCACTTTTTCAATGGAGTTGATGATGACACGCGCAAGTGGGGTCACTCTTAACCGCGTGTAACGCTTGAGACTCGTGATGTTCGACATGCGGCAAAGTGTGCCAACGGTGTAGACATCGTCGGTACTCGGATCATCAATGTCCGATGATTTTTGAGCAACAACAAGGACGAGGTCTTGATTGTCTTTGCGCGCTTCTTCAACCGCGGCGATGGAAAAAGGGCGCCCTGCATCAATGGACTGTATTTGATTAGGGAAAAGCACCATCCCTCGGGTAACCAAGAGCGGAAGACGATAGATTTCTTTTTTCATGATGACCTCTTTTAGCAAACTCGTATTTCGAGTGCTAATGGTATCTTAAATCAAATAATTAGCACTGTCAAGAAAAGAGTGCTAACGCTTTAGCTATTATGTTTGAGAAGGAATTCGCGAATATAACGTTCACGGATTTCAGCGCGGAAACGACCCAGCTGAGGTTTTAACACTTCTTTGACTTTATCAAGCTCCATTTTATATTTTGAAGCAATTTGTAGCATTTCAAAATCGAGCATTTGTTCGGTGACTTCAATGTTTTCTGCTTTGGCTAGTTTATCAATGACCAGCGACTGGAGCAATTGCTTTTCAGCAACTTCATGAAGTTCGTTTTGATACTGTTCTTGGGTTTGTCCGCGCGAGGCTAAATATTGTTCCATGGTTTGTTGTTGCTGCTCAAGCCGTTTCATTAAATCTTCTTGGAGATCATCCATATGGTGATGGATGGCTTCATGAGGTAAATTAATGTTGCTATTTTTTACAATGGAATCGAGGATATCACTAAAATACTTCGATTCTACATTCGCATTTTTTTGTTCTGCTAACTGGGTTTTAATGTGTTGCTTAAATTGTTCTTCATTGGTGACATTGGGGAGTTTTAATGCTTCAAACAAAGCAGCATTGACTACTGGTAATTTTTTACTTTTAACTTCGTGCAATTTCACCTTGAAAACCACATCTTTTCCAGCAAGATTAGCGGCTTGATATTGATCTGGAAATTTCACTTGAAGGTCTTTACTGTCACCGGATTTTAAACCGACCATTTGGCTTTCAAAACCTGGAATAAATTGATTTGAACCTAATTCCAACGTGTAATTATCCGCTTTACCACCGTCAAACGGTTTACCTTCGAGAAAACCTTCAAAATCAAAAACGACACTGTCACCTAATTCAGCTGGACCTTCTTTAAGCATTAATTCTGCTTGATTGGCTAACGTCGATTTAATTTCTTGGTTAATCTCTTCTTCGGAAATGGAAACCGCATCCTTCTTAATGTCTAAACCTTTATATTGACCTAAAGTAAATTCAGGCACCAATAGAACCGTGATTTTAATTTCAGCTTCAGTATCGGAAACTTTGGTTACATCCACGGATGGCCGACTAAGAGGGATTAATTTTTCTTCAGTAATGGCGGTGCTATAAGCTTCAGGTAATAAGTCGTTTATGGCGCGTTGATAAAGTTTGTCATTATTCACTTGGGCCCGTAATAAATTCTCGGGTGCTTTACCAGGACGAAAACCAGCAATGGTGATGTCTTTGGTCATCGCTTTAATATTACGATCTAAAACGCTTTTCCATTCAAGACCATTGAATTCAATTAAGATTTCTACTTTACTTGCTTCGACTTTATTTAAGGTACGTTTCATACATGACACTCCTTTAGCGTGCTTATTGAGTATATCGTTTTATTATAAAAGATTCAATGATGAATGACTAACCAATTTGCTGGTGAGGGTCTTCGATCATCAATTGAATTTCTTCAAGAAAGATTTGATGCAATGGAATGGCCAACCAAGATGATAAAGCAGCAGGAAGAACGGATAATTTCAAATACCGTGAAGCTAGAATTTGAAAGGCAGGAGAAATCCAATTGAGGTCTTCATTGATAAAAAATGGATAGGTCATTGCCACCCATTTTTCAAATAATTGTCTGGCAATGTTGCCCATCGATGGGTCTTTAACTTTTGCAAATTCCTTGATCGTGGTCATCACAAAAGGATGTTCATGCAACGGCGATAAATCTTTTGGCACAACCTCAAACACAAGGCCTGCACGTTCAAAGGTTATAAGCGCATTGCACTTTACCCTTTGCAAATACAATAGTAAAAAGGTTTGAACCATATAAGGAAGCGGTTGCTTAAGTTGGTTGATGATTTCTTCAGTGATGGGAAGGGCAATCGCGTTTTCTTCTGCAAGACGATCAAACAAGACACCGTATTTTTTTTCTTTTAGCCAAGAAACAATATTGCTGGGCATCAAGGGAGGTTGTGGCGTTGGCGATGCGTCTTCAAGCAACGCGGTTTTGAATTCTGATAATAATTCTTCAACAGACTGATTAATGTAAGGTAAATCTTCATACATTGTTTTTAGTGGATTCGACGCCATCCGAGTTATTTTCTGGTGACGAAGATAAAAGATATGCTTTTCGATGATCCATTCCATCATCGGAAGTAATTTAAAAAGCGAACGTTGTGTTTCTTTAAGCCATTCTTCGTAAAGTTCTAAAGCATCAAAACATTGCAGTCGCAAAAATAAATCCGAAGCGGATTCAGAATTGCCCGTTGCTTCAAGCACCGCATCATACTTCTTTTGTTGAAAAAGTTCGTTTAATGACTTCACGCATTTATTATATAAAAAATAAGTTCCTTCCGGTAAAAAGGAACTTATTTGGCGTCCTCAAAGCGATTCGAACGCTTGACCTACAGCTTAGAAGGCTGTTGCTCTATCCAACTGAGCTATGAGGACCTAACGACTTTTTATCATATCATATCTTCGTTCATGATTTGGATGTTCCATGAAGCTTATCATGGAGCCGTTGGGCGACTTCTGCAGGTAAATATTGTTGTAATTCTTGCACCGTCGCCTTGCGTAGATCATCAATCGTTGCATACGCTTTTTGAATCATTTCTTTACGGACTTGTCCTAATCCAATCACATCGTCTAAAATCGATTGTGTCATTTTTTTTCTACGCTGCTCACGATGAAATGCGATCGCAAAACGATGGACTTCATCTTGCATGCGAACGAGCAAGAAAAATAAGGCTGGCGTCTTGGTTAAATCCAGTGCCTCACCCTCGAGGGTTAACATGCCTTTGGTGGAATGTTTTTCGTTTTTAAAAAGACCGACAATCGGAATGCTTAAACCTAGTTCAACTAGGACATCTTGACCTGCTTTCAGTTGCTCTTTACCGCCGTCGACAATGATTAAATTAGGGAAAATACCTTGTTCTTCTTTTAGACGCTTATAACGACGATAAATGATTTCTCTCATCGACGCCAAGTCATCTTTTCCTTGTTCATGTTCAATATGAAATCGCCGATACATTTTTTTAACGGGTTCACCATTGATGAAAGTCACCATCGCTCCTACGGGCGAAGACCCTTGTAAATGGGAATTATCAAACATTTCAATATGCAAGGGTGCTGGTATATTTAAAACTTTGCCTAACTGATCTAATAACGCGAGTGCGTCATCATCCAATCGGGCTGTCAAAAAATGATCATCGAGGGCTTGGATACAATTTTCTTGCACGGCTTTCAATACTTCGAAGAGTTTTCCTGAGCTCGCGATGATTGCCACTTCGCCATACAATTCGTTTAACCGAGTCACAATATTTTTTGCATTGATGACAATTTGATCGGGTAAAAACTGATTCACATAATACTGGGTAATGAGTTCATAAATTTGATCTTCAAGGTCACCAAAAGATTCAACAACAAAGGATTTCTTGCCAATGAGTAAACCTTCTTTAAACGTGAATACCGTTAAGACAACGTAACCTTCTCGTTGTGAAAAAGCAAAAATATCACGATCTTTTTTATCAAAGATTTCCACATTCTGACGAGCACTGATGTGGTGAATATCGTCGATGATATCTTTATATTCTTTAGCAAGTTCAAACTTGAGTTGATCGGAAGCTTCAAGCATTTTTTGATGATATTCTTTGACTTTTGAATCGGTATTTCCCTTTAAAAACGATTCAATTTCTTTACTTAAACTTTCATAGACTTCAACTTCAATTTTGTTGATGCATGGCGCTAAACATTGTCCAAGGTGAAAATATAAACAAGCTTGTTTTGGAAGCACATTGCATTTGCGTAATGGAAAAACTTTATTCAGAAGATCAATGATTTGGTAAGCTGCCTTGGCATTTGGAAAAGGCCCAAAAAACTTATAGCGGTGGTCTTCATTGGTACGCATGATTTTTAAGAAAGGATCAGGACCTTTACGCAGGGCGATATAAGGATAGTGACCACCTTCTTTAAGCAAAACATTATAGCGAGGATAATGACGATGAATGAGATTCATTTCTAAGATGAGGGCTTCTTTTTCAGTTGCCGTGATGATGGTTTCAAAATGATCAACGTGCATCACCATGGCTTGAACTTTGCCTGATTGAGGACGAAGAAAGTATTGGGATACCCTTTTGTTTAAATCTTTTGCTTTACCAACGTAAATCACTTGTTCATCATGATTTTTCATGATGTAAACCCCTGGTTTTTGCGGCAAATTTTTTAACGCTTGCTGAATGAGTAAATTCATTTTAAATAAACCGTGGTGACACCATATCCTGATTGCTCACCATCGCCAAGTTGGACACGGTCAACATATTTTTTTCCTTTTAAAAACGACGCAACTAAATTTTTTAGTGCACCGGTTCCATAACCATGAATGACTCTGACTTGTTTTAGCCCGCTCATCAAAACTCGATCAAAATAATGATCTAATGCGGATGTTGCCTCGTCCACATGGAAACCAATAATATTAAGCGAAGCCCCAACAGGTTTTGCTTGAATGATGGATGGTTGTATGGACTTAATGGTTTGAGGAGCATGCGTTTTCATAACGGAGTTGATTTCGGTTTGAACCGTAAGCCCTTCGGATGTTTGTAAAGTAATTTTATGCTTTTTGATGGCGGTAACTTTCCCCGATAAACCACTTTGTATTTCTTGAACATAGTCGCCGACGAGGATAGGTTCGCTTTCACCTTGATCTTCTAAAGAAGGTTCTTCTGCTAATAACGTTTGTTTTAAAGCAATGACTTCATGGGGTTTTAAGTTGGGATTTAACAACGCCTTTAAGACAACATCAATTTTATCCAGCGTTTCTTGTAGCAAGAGTTGTTTTTGTGAATCACGTTCGTCTAATAGTTTCTTTAACTTCATTTGATACTCAGCTTGTTTTGATAAAAGCAGTCTTTTTTCTGATACTAGATTCTGTTTCATCGTTTCTAAATCTTGTTTTAAAATTTGAACTTCAAGCATTTGCGCTTGAATTTTTTCAACAGAAATTTGTGAACTATTTTTATCATCATCGATGTATTTTTGAGCAAAAGAAACGACTTGCGGTGCTAATCCATACCTTTTGGCCATGATTAAACCATAACTTTGACCAGGAACTCCTAACATAAATTGATAGGTTGGGCTTAGGTTTTCTTGATCAAATCGCATCGAAGCATTGATCATTTTCGGTTGAGACAAGGCTAATTCTTTTAATCCTGGAAAATGAGAACTCACGATCACGAATGCTTGTTTCGCTTGTAAATGCATCAGCAGCGATTTTGCCAACGCTTCTCCTTCTTTGGGATCAGTCCCTGTTCCTAATTCATCGATTAATACTAAATCAAATGGTTTAACTTGATCGGTGAGCGGAACTAAGGCTTGAATATGACCTGCAAAAGTTGAAAGATTTTCAAACACACTTTGTGAATCACCAATATCAGCGTAAATATTTTTAAAATAACTTAACTGCGCTGGTTCGTGTGTCAAAAGCGGAATACCCAATTGATGCATATACACCATCAAGCCCACCGTCTTTAATGCAACGGTCTTGCCGCCTGCATTAGGTCCGGAAATGATGACAATCGATTTTTCTTTAGTCAATGTGAACGTATTGGCAATGACTTTTTTAGGATCAATTAAAGGATGCCGGGCTAAAGGTAAATCAATCCGCGGAGATAAACTTAAATCCGCGACATAGCCATCATGAACCTTGCCGTAATAAGCCTTGGCTTGTAAGGAATCGAGAAAAGCTAAAGATTGATGATTGAAAATTAAGAGTGGGGAATGGGGTTCTAACAAGGCAGTCCATTCGGTTAACAGGCGATACACTTCATCTTGTTCAGCTTGAATCAATAATGTCTTTTCATTCGCTTTTTGCGAAACCTCTAAAGGTTCAATAAACGTCGTTAATCCGGTGGAAGAGACATCATGAAAAATACCTGGAAATGCATTTTTGTGTTGCGTGACCACGGGTAATACATAATGGCCATTGCGTAAGGTATAACTCGGTTCGGACAAATAGGATTGATACTTTGACGTCATTTCTTGAATCTTTTGTAACAGTTGTTGATCAATCGAAGCTAGCCTTTTTCGAATCGTCGCTAAAACTTCAGAAGCACGAGAATCAATCGTCAGTTGCGGTGTTATCAAAGCCTCAAAAGGTTTAATGACACTGAGAAGATCATGCCATGATTGGGCTAATTGATGCAATAAAGGAAAAGATGAAGCATACTTTTTAATTAATGATTTGATGGTTTGAACGCTATTGATTTCGCGAATGATAGAAGCTAATTGCTCGACATTCAAAACACCATTTTTTTCAATCAACTCATAATACGGTATTAAAATTTGACTATGCAAAATGGGTAGCATGCCATATTGAATCAAATACCGAAAGACTTCCTTTACTTGAGCGCCATATTGGGCGAGTTGTGATTCAGGAATAAATCGATCATCGAGTAAAGACTGTTTGGCTAATTCAGTCCTTGCATAAGATTGTATTTGGATCAGAATTTGATGAATTTCCAATAATTGGGCAATCGTTTTCATGTCATTCTAATATACCACTTTCCTATGATTAAGGCATGTTAGACATGTTAAAATAACGCTATGAAAAAGACGCTGACCGAAGTTGTGATAGTTTCAAAAAAACAGTTTGAAACTCTTCAAAAACTTTATGAAAACCATCTTCAAACCTCGAAAAATGCCTATGTCATTTTTTTTGCCAAAGATCAAGATTTAAGTGTGACTGTTTATGAGCATGATGAACAATTTAAAGTCGTCTTTCAGGGTCGTCGAGCGAGCGAAGAGTCGTTACTTTTTAAGCCTAAACAAAATGCATTTCAACGTCATATGGGTTCAGATGAAGTTGGCACGGGTGATTTTTTTGGTCCGATCGTGGTCGCTGCAACTTATGTGGATGAATCGCAAGCAGAAACGCTTCGAGGATGGGGCGTTAAAGATTCAAAGATGCTCGATGATTCCGTGATCAAATCCATTGCAAAAAAACTCATTAAAGCGATTCCTTATTCCATCAATATTCTTGATAATCAAACGTTTAATACGTGGACAGAAAAAAAGATGAATATGAATGAGGTAAAAGCGGTGCTTCATCATCAAGTGCTTTCATTACTTAACACCAAAGTCAAACACATCGTGCCATCCATCATCGATCAATTTTGTGATGAAAAACATTTTCACACCTATTTAACAAGACAAGGTTTAACGCCTTTACCGGGCTTGCACTTTGTTGAAAAAGCTGAAAATCAGTATCTTGCAGTAGCTGCGGCTTCCATCATTGCCCGTTATCGCTTTTTATTAGCGATGGAACATCTTGATAAAAGCCACCACATCCATTTTCCTTTTGGTGCTTCTCCTGCCGTTGAGGCTTTTGGTTTAGCGTTTGCGAAACAACACGGATTCAATTCATTTTCAAGACTTGTCAAAACCAATTTTTCTACGTTTCAACGCATCAAAAAATCATTAAGTTAATGCAGTTAGAATGCTTTGAAAATGCTCGGGTAAAGGTGCGCTAAAAGTCATGAGCTTTTTAGACGTTGGATGGGTCAATACTAATTGATAGGCATGGAGAAGTTGTCCCCGTTGGAACAATTGGTTTTTAGTTTTAAAGTACATCGGATCACCTTCAATCGAATGCCCGATATAATTTAAATGCACTCTAATTTGATGCGTTCTTCCCGTTTCAAGCGCTAAATCTAACAACGTGTAATGTTTGAATCGTTGTTTGACGGAAAAATGAGTCGTGGCATCTTTGCCATCAGACGTGACTGCCATCATTTGACGATGAATGGGTGAGCGCCCAATGCGGGCAACAATTTTTCCATGAGGCTCATCAATCACCCCTTGGACGAGTGCCATATAATGTCTTTTCATATCATGATGAACGAGCTGTTGGGCTAAAAATTCATGGGCTAAATCATGCTTAGCAACGACTAACAATCCTGTTGTATCTTTATCAATACGATGAACAATGCCTGGTCTTAGATTTCCGTTTTTCTTGCTTAAAGACTGAAAATGAAAGAGTAACGCATTCACTAAAGTTCCTGTGTAATGCCCTGGCGCGGGATGAACAACCATGCCTAGAGGTTTATTGATGATGATTAAATCATCGTCTTCATAAACAATATTGAGTGGAATATTTTCCGCTTGGATGGTAGGAATCGGGGTTTCTAAAAGTTCAATGTGAATCATATCACCAGTTTTAGGAATGTAAGATTTACTCATCGATACGCCATTGACTAAAACACGTTGCGCCTGAATATAGAACTCAACTTTCGTGCGAGAAATGGCTTGCTTGATGGCGAGCCATTTATCTAAACGTAATTTGTCAGAATTATCTTCTACTTCAATTTCAATGGGTTCTTTTTCCATACATACTCTTCCAGGAGGGTTACTCCAATCAAAATGATTACTCCGATGGTCAGATACGAATCAGCCAAATTGAAGGTGGGGAAAAAATAGGATCCAAATTGAAAACTAATAAAATCAATGACCCCTTCTTGATAAAACGCACGATCAATGAAATTACCCCACGTCCCTGCCATGATCACTATCAAAAGCCATCGAAAATAATTTGTCATCGTGTAGCCTTTGATCCAATAGTAAACGAACATCGTACTTCCTGCGATGAATGAAATGAGGGCGAGTAACGGTAATTGTCCTTCTAGGATGGACCAAGCCGCACCAGTGTTTCTTGTATAGCTGAAATAAAAAAAATCAGGAATGATTGTCCAATTGATAAATGATAAATACGCCCACCACTTGGTGAGTTGGTCTAATCCAACAAGCAAAACGAAAAAAGCTATTTCAGGCGATACAATCTTTGGAATCCAACGCTTCATCGGATGACCTTCAAGCATCGTTCACACACATGCACATTGTCAAACGATTGTAATTGGGGGAAATAGTTCCAGCACCGTTCACATTTTTGACCCGATGTTCGCACCACCCGAATGGCGGCTTCTTCTTCACGGATTGAAACGGAACTAACGATGAATAAGCGATTACGCTCATCAGGTTTTAATTGATTCAGCTGATTGAGCGATGGTTCGAGTTTAGGTAACTGAATGGCTGCTTCTTGCGAGGAGCCGATTAATCCATCTTGCCGTGCTTGTTCTAAAACTTTAAGGACTTCATTGCGCAAAAGTTTAAAACTAGCATATGTTTGCCATTGAGTATCATCGATGCTCAGTGGTTTTGGATAATTCAAAAGCTGCGAAGAAGCGACTACTTTTTGGGGAAATAACTGATAAATTTCTTCCATGGTAAAGGGCATGATGGGCGTTAATAAAGCAACAAAGCCGTGGGTAATGGTGTGAAGTACTGTTTGGACTTGAAGCCGTCTAAGCGACGTTTTTGCCTCACAATACAAGATATCTTTCGTGATATCTAAATAGAAACTGCTTAAGTCATTGGTCATAAAATTAACAATGGTGCTCACAGCAAGTGAAAATTCATAACGATTCATGTGGTCAATGACTTGGTTTTGAACATGACCATAAGCATTTAAGATTAACTGGTCAATCCACTCCAGGTTTTTGACTCCATCGCGACTTAGGATGAATGGCTGATCTTGACCCAACGTTAAATTGCCTAACATGAAGCGAAACGTGTTTCTAATTTTTCGATAAATTTCAGCCGTCCCTTTGAAAATATCTTCGGATGCACGAACATCAGATTGATAATCAATGGAA
Organism: Bacilli bacterium; assembly: GCA_044341785.1. Classification (GTDB taxonomy): domain Bacteria; phylum Bacillota_I; class Bacilli_A; order RFN20; family CAG-826; genus UBA970. The sequence goes on from JBIIRB010000011.1 coordinate 19,136, forward strand.
GCAGCCCACAGGCGCATGACATCCGCACCAAACAAGTTAAACATTTTTAAAGGATCGATGCCATTACCTTTGGATTTTGACATTTTTTCGCCTTTGCCATCTAAGACAAAACCATGCGAGAGAATGTTTTGATAAGGTGCAATACCTTCGGTAGCAACAGCTAAAATCAAACTTGAATTAAACCACCCTCGATATTGATCTGATCCTTCTAAATATAAATCGCTCGGGAATTTTAGACCACGGGCTTTTAAAACGGCAATCGATGACGATCCTGAATCAAACCACACGTCCATGATATCGGTTTCTTTTTTGAATAGCCGATGTGGTGAACGCGGTGATTGATATCCTGGTGGTAGCAAATCAAGGGGTTCTTTTTCAAACCAAATATTGCTGCCATGCTTTTCAATGAGCGATTGAATATGTTTAAAAACGTCCGCTTCCATGATTGGTGTACCGTCTTCATGATAAATAATCGGAATGGGAACGCCCCACGCACGCTGCCGTGAAATGGTCCAATCACCGCGATCTTTAATCATGTTGGTGATACGGACTTCAGCCCAAGAAGGCGTCCAAATTACTTTTTTAATCTCAGACAATAATGTTTTTCGAATCGGTTCAATCGAAGCAAACCATTGGGGCGTCGCTCGATAAATCAGCGGTTTACCTGTCCGCCAGTCATGCGGATAAGGATGCGTGTAAGGATGATGCGCCAATAAGTGCTTGGATGTGGTTAAGATTTCAATGACTTTTTGACTCGCGGCTTGATAAAAAAGACCTTGAAGTTCAGGACCCGCTTCAGCGGTCATCACACCTTTTTCATCAACCGGGCATAATGCTTTAAGCTGATATTTTTGTCCTACGATAAAATCTTCTTCACCATGACCAGGAGCCGTATGCACAAAACCAGTTCCAGAGTCATTGGTCACATGGTCACCTAAAATGATCGGTGAACTGCGATCATAAAACGGATGTTTTGTTAAGACTCCTTCAAGTGCTTTCCCTTGAATCGTGCGCAATAAAGAAACATTACTTAAAGCCAATTCTTTGATGAGTGCTGGTAATAAATCTTTCAATAAAACGAGCTTACCAAGATGGGTTTGATAAACGCCATAATCAAAACGCGGATGGGCTGAAATGGCCAAATTGGCAGGTAACGTCCAAGGAGTCGTTGTCCAAATCACAACTCTTTCATCGTGAAACAACACACCTTTTCCATCGCGAACATCAAAGGCAACATAGATGGATGGATCGGTGACATCCTCATATTCAATTTCAGCTTCTGCTAATGCACTTTCTGAGGAGGGAGACCAATAAACAGGTTTAAACCCTTTATAAATGAGTCCTTTTAACGCCATGGAAGCAAACACGCCAATTTGTGCAGCCTCATAACTGGCATCTAATGTGAGATAAGGATGTTCAAAATCGCCCATGATTCCTAGACGGCGAATTTGTTCTTTTTGTTTGGCCACTTGTTCTAATGCAAACGTGGCACATTGTTGACGGAAAGCAATGAGCGACATGGATTTACGATTCACACCTTTTTTTGTTAAATAATTTTCAATCGGTAAACCGTGGGTATCCCATCCGAGCACAAAGGGTGTGTAGAATCCTTGCATGTTTTTTGTGCGCACGACAATATCTTTGAGTACGCGATTTAATAAATGGCCAATATGCATGTCCCCGTTGGCGTAAGGCGGTCCATCATGAAGCTGATACTCCGGTTGACCTTGATTCTTATCAAGCATGGCTTGATATAAATGCATGCTATGCCAAAATGTCACCAAAACGGGTTCTTTGGTCGCTAAATTGGCTTTCATGTCAAACGGGGTTTTTGGCATCAATAATGTCGTTTTAAGTTCCATGTTGTTTCCTCCAAAAAATAAAAGCATCCTTTAAGGACGCTGGAATCGTGGTACCACCTTAATTCGTTGTTACACAACGCACTATGACCTCATTAACGGGAGGAACCCGGCGCACTTACTTAATTCAGTTTGCACTCAGAAGGGATGATGCTTCTCTCAATATAAGATGTTGAATCTTGTTTAGAAGCAAGTCTTCGTCGACGTTTTTTATATTATATCAAGGATGAGCTAAGAAAGAACATTAATTGAAACGTTTATC
>JBIIRB010000047.1:0-6200 GCA_044341785.1 Bacilli bacterium
GGGTATGGCACGAAAAACAATCAACTTTATCGACAATTTTGGGTCGATGAACAAACCGAAATCGTGCATATTTTAGGGGCAGATATTAATCGCTTTCATGCGATTTATTGGCCGATTTTTCTCATGTCACTCGGTATTCGTCTACCGGATCGTTTGATTGTCCACGGTTTACTGATGATGAAAGACGGCAAGATGTCAAAATCAAAAGGGAATGTCATCGATCCGTTACCGCTGGTGGAAAAATACGGTTTAGATGCCGTGCGTTATTATTTAGTTCGTGAAACAGTTTTTGGTCAGGATGGACAATTTACCCCAGAACAATTTGTGGATCGTGTGAATGTTGATTTGGCCAACGATTATGGCAATTTATTAAATCGTACGTTGAATATGATTCAAAAATATTTTGCGGGGGTTATTCCATCCTTCCAATCCAAAGTTCATCCTGTGGATGAATCTTTAGAATCACTCATGCAATCCACGATCAAAGAATACGAACTTCTCATGGACAATCTTCAAATCACCGAAGCGTTTATGAAAGTGAATGCGTTAGTGGCCCGGGCGAATAAATACATTGATGAAACCCTACCGTGGGTGCTTGCCAAAGATCCATCACAAGTTCAAACATTAGCGTCCGTTATGGCCCATCTTGCCCATGTTTTACTGACCGCGACCACGTTATATTCCCCCATTTTAGTGGACTCATATACCAAAGCACTGGAGCAATTAGGGCTTCCTAAAGACCATCACCGTTATCGTTCAATTCATGACATGACGATTTTATCCGGTTGCAAGATTACAACCCCTCAACCGTTATTTCCTCGTCTAGATCCAACGATTGAAGTTCCTTTTATCCAACAAACCATCTTAAAAAAACCTGCATGAAAGTGATGTCGTTTAATCTTCGTGTTGATGTGCAAGTGGATGGCCCTCATTACTGGCCGTTTCGTATTCCTCTTGTGATGCAAACCATTCAAGGGCAACAACCTGATCTTTTAGGTTTACAAGAAGTCAGCGATCGAATGGCGGAGGATTTATTTCCTTTAATGCCCGAATATGAAAGCCACGGGATGGGTCGTAATCATGATTTCAAAGGCGAACGAGTTTCTATTTTATTTCTTAAACATAAATTTTCCTTGGTAAGAGAAGAAACCTTTTGGTTATCCGATACCCCTTATGTTGCAGGTTCGATGGATGTTGAGGATGGTTTTCCACGCATTTGTACGATGGTCGAACTCATTGAACGAGCGACCCAAACCAAGTTTCGTATCATGAACGTGCATTTCTCTTATCGCAGTGTCCGTAATCGTATTCAAAATACAAACACGTTATTAACGTTTTATCACCAATACCAATTACAAGCCAAGTTACCCACTATTCTGATGGGGGATTTTAACGCGACCTTAGAAGACCCCTTACACGGTCGTATTCATGAAGCAGGGTTCAAGGACGCCGTGGCAAGTCTTCGCCTCAATCGCGTGAATACATATCACGAATTTCAAGGGTTTCCAGGATTAACTGCCATCGACTTTATTTATGGCAATGCATTCATTCAGTTTCAGACTTTTCAAACGTTAACAGAAAGCCAAAAAGGCATGTATGCATCAGACCATTACGCGATTGTGGCGGATTTCAAAATCCTTTAGTTTTTAATGTCGCTTTGAAGACCATCTTGGATGGCTAATTTTTCAAACTCCATCGTCGCGTTCTTAATATCGTTGGTAATATCCACCACGCGATAGTCTGTGGATTCAATGAATTGGTATAAGTGGTCCATCGTATGGAATAACGGATAAATATAGTCTGCTTCTTGGAATGAGAATGATAATTTTTCATTGAGGATGCCGTGTAATTCAAGTAATCCTTCAAACGTGGTAATGCGACTATCTTCTCTTCGCCGTTCGTCCACAAGCACGCGTTTTTGAGTCAAATCTTGTAACGAACGTTGTTTCCACCCCGTGTAAAGTTTATAGGCTGCAAAACGGAGTTGTTCTTGTCGCGCTAATAAATTGCGTTTATGATTACCTAAGCGTTTATATTTTTGAATATCAAAATAATTTTTCGCACGTAAATCATGCTGGTCATAAACCCCTTCCATCTCAGGATCATAAAGTTTATAAAATTCATCCGCAGATAAACCACGCGTACTGATGCGTAAATCCAATCCCATTAAATTTAATTTGAACCGAATGGCAATCGCTTCAAAAAAATACGTTTCTTGATCAAACGAGGAAAGCTCATCGAAGGATTGGTTTTCAAACAAACCATGATAGATGTTTTGCGCTAATTGTTTAAAGACAGGTTCGGTGATTTGATCAGCTGCGTACGTTGTTTTACCAAAACCAAACGCAATCATATACTCATGTTTAAATAATGAAGACGCTTCTTTGAGTGTTTCATTGAGGATTTGCACGAATATTTTTACACGGTGCTGTAATCGGTTTTTGCTCACAAACTCTTGGACTTTGTAGGCAATATTTAAATTTTCGATATCGGTTTGGCCGGCAATGATAAAAATATTAAAGTGACTGGTTTGAATGTTTTGTTTTTGAAATTGGTCAATCAGATCACTCCCAGAAAGTTTGGTAGCAATAAAATCAGTGGACGAAGCAATCGTGGGATAAGGAAGGTAATGAGCCTTTTTATCCTCTTTGGGTTTTTCAAAGCGCTGACCAGAAATAAATTCTTTTCCTTCTTCACTGTAAATACCATAGTGAATCGGATGTTGTTCCAGCTTAAACATTTTTGCAAATGTTACAGGAGGGAATTGATTGGTGACGAGCAAATGATCGTATATTTCGCGATTCGTGGGTCCAAAACCAATGATATTATAATTCACCTTTTTACCTTGTAAGGTGACAAGATCTTGATTAATGAGATTGGGCACTAAGGAGGTTAAGGGGTGATCAAATAACATTTGCCGTGCGACCAATTGGTGATACGAAAAGAAATGAATTTTACTATGACCTTGCGTGAGCGTTTCTAACACCTTCAATGTTTCAGACGATTGAAACAACACATAAACTTGTAATGATAAATCAGGAAATCGCGTCATCCAAGATTGAAGTTTTTCGACAAGCGCAAGCGTGGAAGACTCCGAAAGAAGTAAAGAAAAAAAGATTATTTTTCCTTTGCTTTTTTCAGGGAGAATTTCGTTTAAAGGCATGGCATCGACATCATATAAGGTAACCCCGGGTTTTAAAACACCATCGGTCAACAAGGTCTTTTCTTGACTGAATTTTTTGGTTAAAGCGATGTTCACACGAACTGCTTTTTTAACGGTTAAGGAGTCTAGAACGTATTGACCCAGATTGGAATCCGTTAAAATCAAATAATGCGATTGCTGTTTGATGGACTGAAAACGCATTTTTAATTGAAGATTCTTAAAGAAGATGGCAAAGATTAAGATGTAAGTATACCCAAATCCAATGACATGAATCGCGTAAGCCGATACTAAAAAATAAACATCCGCATTGATTCTTTCCGAGATGGATGGGGTTTGAAAAATACCTCGTAAGATTTGTGATGTGTTCCCTACCGAACGTAACAAAATATCAAAGTAGTTAGGGTTTTCAACCCCATACGTCATGCCATGGAAGTAAACACCGATTCCAAGTAAGACAATCACCCCAAGATAAACAAATTTAAATTTTTGCAAATCAAAGAGCAACATCGAAAGGATGGTTAAGCCAGTTAAGATGAGTAATAACAAAGAAAATAAATCAATCATGATTGAAAGAAAGTAAGGTAGATCCACGTCGCTAACACGGATAACAATCCAATCACAATGAGCATTAAAACCCATTTCCAGTTCTTGAATAGCCACACAAAACTGTGATAAATCCAACCAGGAAGTTTAAAGAGAAACTGAATGGGTACGGCTATGACTTGTAAACTGACTTTTAAAAATTTAATGAACCCATGATCAAGTCTAGGTAAAGCAGCTTTTTTATCCGTCTCATAAACTAGCGAGTTCACAGGGAGCGAATACTTTTGCCCTTTTTCTTGGTAAGTGACTTCAAAGACAGAAATATTTTTAAGCGTTGTGACATCATAATCAAACGATAAAAACTTTTCAGTTGCCGTCAACTGCGTGATGGTTTCTTTCGATTGGCGATAACCGTTCTTAGGTCCAAGGGTTAAGGCGTAGGAATACTTTTCGGTTCCTTTTAACGTTAATTTTGGATTCGCAGTCATTTTATAAATGGTTGAGTATTGATATTCCTTATAAGTAAAGAAATTGGCTAGCAAATTCCAATCCGATTTCTCGCCTTGGCTGATTTTAATTTTTTCTTTTGACACTTTTTGACTGCGCTTGTTCACATAATGTTGGCCTTCAGTTTCAGGATTAAACGGTAATTCTAAATGAGCGATGGTTACGGGATGTTTATTTTTTAAAAACACATATCGATCTTCTTCATACTGAACTTTCATTTCTACGATGTCTTGAGGAACGTAGTATTTACTTAATTTATCATCATATAAATTAAAACAAACAAAGTATAACTTTGCTTTTTTTGATTTTAAGTTGGATACGTCTTTCAGTGAAAAGGTTCGACCCAGAAAATCTTCAAAACGATCTTTGATGGTGGTTAAGTCAACCAACTCAAAAAAGAGCTCACCCGACACGAAGGTTTGATAATATCGCTTGGAATCATAATAATATTGGTGATTGAGCACGCCAAACACATGTTCTTCACGAACGGTTAATGTGATGCGTTTAAGTTTTTCATCCACAAGCCGATATTGACTTATTTTGTATAATCCAGGTTTAGTTGTTGTGTTAATCAAATATTTATGGATAAAACCTTTTTTCTCCAGGAGTTGAGAGGGAAAAGTTTTTTGATTAATGATGATATCAATCAGATGGACTTGGGGATTGGGAACATAAAGATAAAGATACAATTCTTGTTCGTGTTGAAACAAACCAATTGTTCGCGTTTGAAATAATTCTTTTTTAATCAGTGGGTATTCAAGCGGGTTAATTTTTAACAAACGTAAATCATCATCAATCGGTGAATAACGATCGAGTTTGAATCGAGTAATCGCTGTGGTGGTGTCTCCCATATGCATTGTTCCCTTTATTTATATTATGCTACTGCATTATAAAATAGTATGAAATAATACTTAAAAAGCATCTTTTTACATCCAATCCTATACAATTAATTAATGAAACACATATTCCCATCCGGTAATTATTTAGACATCCATCATGACCCAAAGGTGAGAGATGTGCTACTCATTTTGCCTGGTGGAGGCTATTTGTTTGCCTCTGATCGTGAAGGTCAACCGGTTGCCGAAGCATTTAGTGATATTGGGATGCACACAGCCGTTTTTCATTATCGTGAAAATAAATTAAAATATCCTACTATTTTTCAAGAAGGTGCCCAAGTGATTCGCTGGTTAAAATCGCAATCGTTCGTTGAACGTGTTTTTGTGATGGGTTTTTCGGCAGGTGGTCATTATGCAGCAATGTTACTCAACCTTTGTGTCAAAGATCTTGCGGGTGGCGTCTTAGCGTATCCTGTGATTACCACTGATTTGAAGTATCGTCATCTAGCCTCTTTTGTGAATTTAATGGGTTTAGGCGTCCTTAAGAAAGAACTTAAACTTGTCTCTGCGGAACTTCATATCACGAAGAAAAACCCGCCTGTATTTCTCTGGACGACAGCGGATGACAATGTTGTGCATGTTGAAAATACCTTAATGTATGCGTCGGCATTAAAAGCCAAAAACATTCCATTTGAATTACACGTTTTCCCGACAGGACCTCATGGTCTATCGCTTGCGAATCGGCATACACCTTTTGAAAAAGTGGAACCGATTGAATTCGAACAAGAATACCAAACGATTCATCTTTGGGTTGCGCTTGCAAAAACGTTTTTAAAGCGTCTCTAAATAGGCGTTGATTGCGTTTGCTACGATTTTATTGCCTAGTTTTCCTAAATGAACACCATCCGGCGCAATATCTTTCATATCGTGTTGCAGTGAAGCATCCGTCAGTAAACGATGGAGGTTGATTGCATCGAATTGAAATTGGTTTTTTAAACAATCCAGCACGTCATGTTGTTCGATTAAACGTTGTTCCCATCGTGGTTCATAATGACCGATTTTTAATAAAAAAGGATAAAGCAACACGATACGACAAGCGGGTAAATGATGAAGGGTTTGCTCCATGAGGGTGATCATATTGTGTTCATACT
>JBIIRB010000048.1:0-5899 GCA_044341785.1 Bacilli bacterium
ATAAAGAAGTTAAAATTATTAACGGTAGCCGTTTAAATTTTAAGATCACGCATGAAGATGATCTCGCGTTGCTCAAAGCTATTTTATTACCATGAGTGTATCGGAATATCAAATCAATGAAATCATTGTTGGTAAAGTGAGTGAAATTCTCCCTTACGGAGCATTTGTTGTTTTTCCCAATGGACAAAAAGGGTTAGTCCATATTTCTGAAATATCCGATGATTATGTTAGGAAAATTTATGATTATGTCATTAAAGGAGAAATTATCCGTGTTAAAGTCCTTTCCATTGATCCTAAAAATAACTATTTGAAATTAAGCATGAAGCGTATTAATAAAGAAGTCAGTACGAATGAAAAACATCCTTTTTGGATTAAAGTTCCAAGTCATGAAATCGACTTTGAACCCCTTAAAAAAAAGTTGCCGATTTGGATTGAACAAACATTAAAAAAAGGAGAATAATGCCATGTTACAACTTAACCTAAGTCATCTTCGTCAAACGCTTTCGATGAGTCAATATCAGGATCGATTGATTCGTATTCATGAAATGATTGAAAAGCGAAACGCTCCCGGAGGGGATTATTTAGGCTGGAATCGTTGGCCGAGCCAAATTGATCAACAAGACATCGAACTCATCCAACAAAGTGCTCAATACATTCGTTCTCACTTTGACATTTTGGTGATCACCGGTATCGGTGGTTCTTATCTAGGCGCACGAGCGGTCATTGATGCATTGAATGGCTTATTTCCTAAAAAACCTTCGTTGGAAATCATTTATCTTGGTCAAACTTTTTCACCCACCTATACGGCTCAAGTCTTAAATTATTTAAAAGGAAAGCGTTTTGCCATCAACGTCATTTCCAAATCAGGAACGACGACTGAAACATCAATCTCTTTCCGTTTATTAAAATCACTGTTAGAAAAACAACTTCCGAAAGCGGACGTGAAGAAAGCTATCTTTGCTACCACGGATCCTGAAAAAGGAGCGCTACGAGAACTTTCATTAAGCGAAGGTTATACGATGTTTAAACTTCCTGAAGATATCGGCGGACGTTATTCCGTTCTTACTGCGGTTGGTTTACTGCCTATCGCCTGTGCGGGGATTGATATTCGCGTTTTACTTCAAGGTGCAAAAGAAGCAATGGAACTTTATTCGAATCCTAAAGTCGATAATCTCGTGAATCAATATGCGGTGGCGCGTGATGTGATGTTTAAAAGCCGCGCGGTAGAAATGTTTGTAACCTATGAACCTCAATATGCGATGATTGCAGAATGGTTAAAACAATTGTTCGGTGAATCCGAAGGTAAAGAAAATAAAGGACTTTTACCCGCCAGTGTGAATTTTTCGACCGATCTGCATAGTTTAGGACAATTTATTCAAGACGGTACACCGGTATTATTTGAAACCGTGCTATTCTTTAAAAAACCGCAAGAAGATGTCGTGATTCCATCCTCAGCACAAGACGGGGATGGTTTGAACTATTTAGCAGGCAAGCCCTTATCCTTTGTGAACGAAAAGGCTTTTTTAGGAACTTTAGAAGCTCACACGCAAGAAGGTCATGTCCCCGTCATCACGTTAACGAGTGAAACGCTGGACACCAAAACGTTGGGTCACCTCTTATATTTCTTTATGAAAGTCTGTGCCGTTTCCGGTTATTTACTTGGCATTAACCCCTTTAATCAGCCTGGTGTAGAAGTGTATAAACGCAACATGTTTAGATTGTTAGGAAAGAAGGGTTATTAAGAAAAAATAATCGGTTTTTCGAATGGTATTTGATTGACTACAACGTGGGCGTTTGTTATATTGATTTAGCACGCTTAGGGATAAGCGGATGTTTAGCTCAGCTGGGAGAGCATCGCCTTTACACGGCGGAGGTCGGGGGTTCGATCCCCTCAACATCCACCAGTGCAATACCACAATGGAGGAGTAGCGAAGTGGCCAAACGCGGCTGACTGTAAATCAGTTCCTTCGGGTTCGGTGGTTCAAATCCGCCCTCCTCCACCACATATGATTGGGGTATAGCCAAGTGGTAAGGCAATAGACTTTGACTCTATCATTCCCTGGTTCGATCCCAGGTACCCCAGCCAACATATCTCCCGCTAGCTCAGTCGGTTAGAGCACTTGCCTTTTAAGCAAGGGGTCGTAAGTTCGAGTCTTACGCGGGAGACCATCGAAATGCCCAGGTGGCGAAATTGGTAGACGCACAGGACTTAAAATCCTGCGGTGGCGACACCATGCCGGTTCAAGTCCGGCCCCGGGCACCATAATCATTCATTCGCAGTGGATGATTTTTTATTTAATCGTTTTGTTTTCAATTAACGGTTGTTTAGATTAAAATGAACTTAGGAAAAATTATGACTATTGAAGATCAAATCAAAGAAACACTCGATAAAATTCGTCCTTTCATCATGCGTGATGGAGGCAATGTTGAATTTGATGCCTTTATTGATGGCATTGTTTATATTCGGATGGAAGGCGCTTGTTCTTCCTGTGGACTCATTGATAACACTCTTGAAGGCGGCATCGAAGTCATGATCATGGAAGAAGTCCCTGGCATTTTAGGTGTTAAATTAGCGAGCGAAAAACCAGTCGTAAAAAATTAATAATCAACCGCATTCAACGTTCCATAAGCTAACCAAGCTTGTTTAATGAGTTCACGAACATATTCAAAACTATTGATCGCGGTTTCTAAATTGTGTGGGTAATCCGAACTAACCCAGTGTTTTTCGGTTAAATAATTGATGCTGATGATTTTATAAATCTGCGTATTGTTAATGGTAGAACCGTCCATAAATTGAGTTTTATTGCTTAACACGCCGTAAGAAACGAGGTTATACGAAAGCCAAGTTTTTAATTCTGATCCCGTTACTTCTACAATCATCAACTCATTGTCAAAAGGAAACGATCGGTAAATATCTCCATAGGTTACTGTGCCTGAAGCAATACTAGCACGAACACCCCCTGAATTATGAAAGGCAACTCGAGCATCATAAAGTAATCCGAAAGAAAGCATTTCCAGCACCGCAAGGCGGGCTAAGATACTTGTATTGAAATTGCCATTAGCGATACCAACGACTTCGTTTTTAATGATATTAATCTCATTCACTAAATACGTTTGATAAAGTTCATTCAGTGCCGTGTTAGGAGTCAGTGATGTTAAGTTTTGATGCATGGTCATCGTCGAACTCACAATCGAATGACTTAATAAATTATATTCAAAACGCACTTGGGCTACGGCACGACCATAAGCACCAGCTTGCATGACAGGTGTTTGATTAATGATTGCGGATTCAACACGATGCGTATGACCATTGAACACGGCATCCACATTGGGTAAAACACCGCTTTCCACTTGACCGTCGTGATTAATCAACACAATAATATCCGCCCCCTGATTTCTTAAAGTTTGGGCGTGATCATTCACTATTTGTGTGTAAGGAACAAAATCATAATCCATCACCGCGGAGGCTAAGATAGAAGATTCCAAACTTGAACCAATCGTTCCAATCACACCGACTTGCACGCCTTGTTTTTCAAGCAAGACATAAGGTTCAGCAAAGGAGGCTAGATTACCGGTTCGTTTATCAAAAATATTAGCACCTAAAAAAGGAAAATCGGAAAGAGCGGCATTACTCGTAATGACATCTGCTCCCCAATCAAATTCATGATTACCGATTGCCATAGCCTCAAAGCCAATCATATTCATGCCTTCACCGACTAAACGTCCTCGTGTGATGTTACTATCGGCAGATCCTTGCCAAAAATCACCCGATGATAAAATCGTTGTGCGGTCAGGATTGGCAAGTTTTTTATCTTCAAAAAAAGTACCAATTCTAGCCAGGCCTGGTTCATTATTATTGAAATTTTCAGCGACAGCACCGTGAAAATCATTCATGGAATAAACATCAATCATCACTAGGGATTCTGTTGAACTCGATGAGGATGTTTCTTGGGTTGAACTTGTGGATGAAGAAGACGATGAAGATGAAAGGGATGAAGATGATTCACTGCTTGAGATCATACTCGAGCTTGATGGCAGAATCACCGTGCACGATGTGACAAATAAGATTGTGCCAACGAAGGCAAGTGACCGTTTCATAATAAAATATTTTCTTTCCGATTAACAATCAGGTAACCTTCTGTGTTTTTCACATTCTTTCGATTGTACAAATAACGCGTACCATCTGGTTTGATAAATAAACCACCTGCTTCTTCCACAATTAACTGGGAAGCAGCGGTGTCCCATTCCTTGGTTCCATCCGACAAACGATATGAAATTTCGGCTTCACCCTCGGCAATTTTGCACGCCTTAATGCTACTGCCAAACGATGCTTGCTTCGTAATCTTAGTTTGATATTTTTGAATCATAGCTTTTTCTTGAAGATTAAAATGATTCCGTGAGACTAGCACGGTGAGCTGTTCGGTTTTTGCGTTCACATGAATGCGATTACTGACGCCATTGCGAACATGAAAAGCACCCTCACCTTGAATCGCAAAATAATATTCATTCCAAACAGGGATAAACACTAATCCAATGACAACTTCATGATCGACAACATAAGCAATATTGGTCGTAAATTCGCCATTTTTTTGAATAAAATCTTTGGTGCCATCCACAGGATCCACAATCCAAACGCCACGCGTTTTAAGCCGAATTGGATTGTCCGAAGATTCTTCGGTGAGGAAAGCATCTTCTGGAAATGCATTTGATAAAACTTTTCGAATGATAGCATCTGCTTTTCGATCGGCTTCCGTGACTGGAGAATCATCGCTTTTGATATCCGCAATGATTGGTTTAGCATAAACGTCCATGATAGCTTCACGTGCTAATCGTGCTGATTGTAAAGCGACTTCAAATTTACTTTTTAAATCCATGCTTTATTTTACCTTGATTTGATTGATCATGGTGGGAATGTGTTCTAACGAAGGCAAGCGAAATCCACTTGCTTTTAAGTGTCCGCCGCCGCCATACCTTAAGGCAAGCGACTGCACCTCTACATTGGAAGATCGAATTTCAACATGGACTTGTTGATCCCCTTCTGCCGCCATGAACCAAATGGGGAAACCTTCGATTTGTGCAAGTAAATTAACTTGGCCTACAGCTTGGATGGGGGTCAAGCCTAAACGAGCTAAATCGGCTTGTGTAAACACACAATACAAAATTCCTCGTGCATCCTGTTTCGTGTTTGTATATACAAATTGCTTTACTGGAAAACTGGATAACTGATTTTTATAGATGCGCGTATAAATGTCATTCAATTGAATTCCCGATTGTAAGAGATAAGCCATTAAATGAAATGTTTTCTCCGTGACTAAATCATATAGAAACCGATTAGAGTCAGTAATGATGCCCATCGCAAGCGCCCATGCGGCTTTTTGGGTCATGGCCCATCGTTCGCTGTAAGCTAAAGTTGTCACCATTTCGGCAGCAGCAATCGCGTGGGTATTGACCCAAGCATCGCCTTGAAATGGATACGAATCAATGTGATGGTCAAGTTTAAAACGTTGAGCGGCTAAACGGTGACGGGGGTCTTCTAACCGTTCCATATCACTCGTATCCACGCAAATCGCTAATGAGCCTTGAAAGAGGTGATCTTCAATGACATCAGGTTTTCCTAAAATATCGAACGCAGGAGCAAAACCACTGCCCACGACAAAAACTTTCTTTTTGGGATAACGGGTGACAATCAGTTCTTTTAATCCTACTTGAGTCCCATAACAATCGCCATCAGGATAACGATGGCCGATGATCATAATGGTATTGAATTGTTCGATCTGTTGTATGAGGTTAGTCATCATGGACGGTCTCCTTTTGAATAAAAAATCCTTGGGGAACCCAAGGATTTAGTATATCACTACTCAGTTTAAATTTATTCAGCTTTGCCAATACAACCAAACAC
>JBIIRB010000049.1:0-5797 GCA_044341785.1 Bacilli bacterium
CCACCAATCGCGGTGATGAGATTCCCGATTTCAGCGTTAGCAAAGATACGTTTTAATTGGGCTTTTTGTACGTTTAAAATCTTTCCACGCAAAGGAAGAATCGCTTGGGTTTCGCGGTCACGACCATTTTTTGCAGATCCACCCGCGGATTGACCTTCAACGATATACAGTTCACATTCAGCAGGATTTTTGGATGAGCAATCCGCTAATTTGCCTGGCAAGGTGGTGATGTCGAGTGCACCTTTACGACGGACATTTTCTTTGGCCTGACGCGACGCAATACGCGCTTCAGCTGCTAAATTAACTTTATCAATGACCATCCGGGCGGTCTTTGGGTTTTCTAATAAAAACCGTTGCAGTTGATCCCCCACAATCGACGACACAATTTTACGAACTTCAGCGTTCCCTAACTTGGTTTTAGTTTGTCCTTCATATTGGGGATCGCGATGTTTAATCGAAATAATCGCTGTTAAACCTTCACGGACGTCATCTTGAGTAAAGTTTTCATCATTGTCTTTTAACATTTTTTGCTCGCGAGCATACGCATTAATCACGCGGGTAATCGCTAAACGGAAACCTTCTTCGTGTGTGCCACCTTCATGGGTGTGAATGTTATTACAAAACGAATAAACCGCGGGTGAATACCCTTCGTTATATTGCATCGCGACTTCAGCAAATATACCTTCTTCACGGCCATAGCAATAAATAACTTCCGTAAAAATAGGGGTTTTAGCTTTGTTGATGTAGTTAACGAATTCACGAATCCCACCTTCATAATGGAAAACTTCACTTACTTCAGGGGTTGCACGTTTATCCGTGATGGAAATTTTAATTCCCGCGTTTAAGAACGCCATTTGTTTTAAACGATCACGAATCGTATCAAAATCAAATTGGGTGGTTTCAACGAAAATTAATGGATCCGGTTTAAAAGTAACTTTCGTTCCTGTATTAGCGGAATCACCAATGCGTTGGGTTGGAATTTCTGTTTTGCCGCCACGACTAAATTTGATGTAATAAAGCCCGCCATCACGTTGAACGTGAATTTCAAGCCATTCTGATAACGCGTTGACCACGGAAGCACCGACACCATGAAGACCGCCCGACACTTTATAACCGCCGCCTTCACCAAATTTACCACCCGCGTGAAGCACGGTATAAACAGTTTCTAAAGCGCTTTTCCCGGTTTTAGCAACGACATCCACAGGAATACCGCGACCATCGTCAATCACCGTAATCGTGTTATCCGGATTGATGATGACATCAACTTTAGATGCATAACCTGCTAAGGCTTCGTCGATGGAATTATCCACGATTTCCCAAACAAGGTGATGTAAACCCGCACCCGAGGTGGTGCCGATGTACATGCCAGGACGTTTACGAACCGCTTCAAGTCCTTCAAGAACTTGGATATTATCCGCGGTATATTTAGCGTCCGCTTTTTCTAATAATTTTTCTTCCGCTAAATCCTTTTTTGTTTGGTCGAGTTTCTTTTGATCCATCATGTTTTCCTCCTGATGACGTTTTGCTTTTGAATATCGTAGATCGTGCCGGTCGCGTATGGATAATCGGTGGTGGTGATGAACACTTGCCCTAGCTTATTAAGAAATTCCAGTAGTAATGATTGGGTTTTCTTATCAAGCTCAGAGAGGACATCATCGAGAATAATAATCGGTCGTTTATCTTGGTCTTTGATTAAGAAGTACGGGGTAAGTTTGAGCGCTAAGGCGATTAATCGATTTTCCCCTTGTGAACCGTATTCGGCGATGTCATACGTTTGAAACTTCACTTCGAAGTCTTCGCGATGGATGCCTGTTTGGGTTGTTTTACGCTTGATATCACTCAGCTCTTGCTCCTTGAAGGCCTGAAGCGCATTCGTTTTCCAATCGCCTTTCAACGCGAAGTACGGGACGTATTGCAAGGTAACAGCGATATGGTTTCCTTTGATTTGTTTCACCACTTTTTCAATCAATTCACCTAAATCTTTGATGTATTGGAATCGCGCTTTCACAATCGGAAGCGAGAGATCCACCATTTGTTCGGTGATGACAGCGAGGTGGGCATGATCAATTTTGTTCAATTTGAGGAGATGATTACGTTGTTTAAGAAGTTTTTCATAAAGGGTGATAAGTTCGAGATACGCTTTGGAATGTTTTGCCAGCGTGATATCTAAGAACTGTCTTCGTACCTTCGGTGAATCATCAAACAACATAACATCGCGCGGTTCAAACAAAATGACGTTCATGTATTCCGTCAATTCAGAAACCTTGGTTAATGGTTTTTGATTCAACGAGATTTGCTTTCCCTCAGGTGTAATGACGATGCCTAATTCGCGTTTAACCTGATCTTCTTGAATCCACGCTTGAATGGAGGCGAACGGTTGTCCCTTTTCAATCAATAACGCATCGTGAGTGGTTCGAAAGCTTCGTGCTAGGGATAAATAATCAATCGCTTCAACCAGATTGGTTTTACCAGCACCATTCTTACCAACCAACACATTAATCCCGTCTGCAAACGAAACATCGAGTTGCCGATAGTTTCTAAATTGGCGTAGTTGGATGCGTTCAACTTTCATGGGTGAGATGAAACACCTTCCCAAGTACAGTCACACGATCTCCAGGAAATAACTTACGCCCGCGGCGTGTCTCGTGAGTGTCATTCACAAGCACGGTATTCTCTTGTAAGAATTGTTTAGCTTGACCCCCATGTTCAATCACGTCTTGCCACTTCAGTAATTGACCTAAAGTAATCATCGGTGTTTGAAGCTGAACTTGAAGAGTTTCTACCACAATATTTACGTTTCCAATACCCTTATATTTTATCACAAACAACAAAATAAGGGAATATATAATATTCCCTTGCGACCCTCTACAATGCGATATTTGGGTTAAAACGTGCGGATAGGCGTGCCTAACTGAATGAGGGATACATCTTTGTCGTTTTTGATCACAAAGGGCTTAGTTTCGCCTATAAATCCTAATTTGATATCAATCGCCCCTGTCGCCTTGATTGCCGCGATGACATATTCAGCGTTAAATGAGATGTTAAACGTGTCTCCAGAGTACTTAAATTGGGTTAAGGTTTCGTTCGCGGAACCGACTTGCGCCGAGCGACTGGAAACTTCAGCCCCTTTATCGGTGATGGTGAGCTTAATAATATTTTCACGCTCCACTGACATCACGGACACCCGTTCCATGGCCGAGATGAATTCTTTTGCATTCGCTTCAAAATAAAAATTGGAACTCTTAGGGATGATATTCGCGGTGGGAGGATATTCACCACCAATGAGACGCGAGGCAATGATGGTTTGATCAAAGCTAAATAAAATCTTTTTATCCGTCACTGATAAGGAAATCTTTCCTTCTGGAGATAAAAGGCCTGCCACTTGCATTAACACTCGAGCAGGAGGATTCACAATGAACTTGGTATTCCCTTCCACACTAATCTCTTTACGGGCTAAACGCGAGGAATCGGTCGCGGTGGCAATTAATTTATTGGTTGTAGCTTCTAAATTTAACGCCATCATGATGGGGCGTTGTTCTTTAGTGGAGGCGGAAAAAGCAGTTTGATCGACTAATTCTTTAAATGCCTTCGTATCCACATCCAACTTCACGCCTTGAACGATTAAATCAATATCGGGGTATTCTTCGACTTTAATGGAATTTAATTGAAATTTTGATTTAGCATCGCTCACATGGAGGATGGTGTTATCGAATAATTCTAGTGATAACGTTTCACTATTCATTTTGCGAACGATATCGTTTAGTAATTTAGCGGAAACTAACGTCGATCCTACTTTGTAATCGGTGATAATGGTTTTACTGTGATGAATGAGTGGAACGCGTGTACGAATCGATATTTCGCTGTTGGATGACGTGATTAAAAATCCGGTGTCTTCCATTTCTAACTTAAAGTTATTCAGAATTGGCATCGGTGTCTTGGTACCGATCGCGTGAAAAGCGATATTCAGTGCTTTTAAGAGTTCATCACGATTTACTTTTAGTCTCATATATACTCCTTTAAAGCTTTTTAATAATACTAATAAGGCATGTGGATTCAGTGGATAACTTCACTCACGCAATATTTCAACCTTTATTTTACCACGAACGAACGAAGATAAAGTCATTAAAACGTATCGTTTATGATCCTTTAAGTCGCTTTTGGAGTTGATCAATTGCCTGCACTAATGTCATGTCAATTTTCAACGTTTTTTCCACTTTTGAAACAGCGTTCATCACCGTGGAATGATCCTTACCACCAAAGAGCATACCAATTTTTAAATAAGGCATATCCATCATCGAGCGAATGAGGTACATCGCGATGTGTCTGGCTAATGCAATTTGCGAAGTACGAATTTTTCCAGTGAGTTGAGTTGATGTTAAATTATAATAATCTGCCACAGTAGAAACAATGCGATTTTCATTGATGGTGGATTTCAAGGATTGATTACCAATCAAAGGTTGGACGGATTCAATTGCGAGGTCCATATTAATATGTTTCGCTTGTTTGATATTGATGACATAAAAAAGTAAACGATTAAGCGCACCTTCTAATTCGCGGACATTATTCGCAAATCGTTCTGCAAAAAAAGTTAAAACTTCTTCATCAAAATACGTAATTTGCAGTCCATTATTTTCAATTTTCTTTTTTAAAATTGCCACACGCGTACTTAAATCAGGAACGGTAATATTCATCGTTAAACCCGAGTTAAATCTTGACACTAAGCGCGTTTCAAGTCCTCGTAAATCCGAAGGATGACGATCGCTGGTTAGCACAATTTGTTTGCCGGCATTAATGAGATTGTTAAAGATATAGAAAAACATTTCTTCTGTTTTGGTTTTATCCGCAAGAAATTGAATATCGTCCACCATTAAAACATCGACGGTCTTGAAAAAATCTTTGAGATTGTCGTGATTTTTTTCTCCCGATACATATTTAATAAACTCATCCACAAAGTCATCAGTGGAAATATAAAGTACTTTCAAACTCGGTGAATGTTCTTTAATGTAATTACCAATCGCATGTAATAAATGGGTTTTACCTAACCCTGATTGGGAGTAAATAAATAACGGATTATAGTTGAATAATTTGCCGGGATTAGACGCAATCATCAATGCGGCTTGTGAAGCTTCGCGATTGGATGTTCCGACCACAAATGAGTCAAACGTTAATTTTTTATTGATAAGCGATTGTTCAAAAAAAGGCTGTTTCTTCTCATCTTTTTTTACCATCTTGTTGACATCTTGTTCTTGAACAAAGTGAAATTTAAAATCTGACTGTGACGCTTCTAGCATCACTTGATGAATCAGATCGTAATATTTGGTTGATAAAATATTACTCGCTAAACCTGAGTTAACCACCACAACCATGGTATCGCCGTTGATGCTATGAATAAAAGAGGAACCAAAGAACGAGTCATAAATATGACGGTCGTTGATTTTGGTAGAAAGTTTCGCGAGAACGCGATCCCATAGTTGTGTAAGTTCAGAAACAGATTGATAAGTCATGGATGTTCACCGTGAGAAGATTTTAGCACTGGTTGTGGAAAAATACTTAGAATATTCTGTTAAATTTATTTTATCCACAATTAAAACCAAAATAATGCCATTTTTTCAAGTTATCCACCTTTTCCACAAAATAGACATGTGGAAAACTATGTGGATAAGTCATTACTCCGTGGATAATGTGGATAAATTTATAAAATGCGATTTTAACGAAGTTTCTTTAAACGCCAATTTATTTACCATGGCGTTGATGAATATTTCCATTGACTTAAACGCTCTTTCTTCGCTATAATTTG
>JBIIRB010000050.1:0-5777 GCA_044341785.1 Bacilli bacterium
CTTTCCGAACAATCGATGAAGAAAAAACCTGGCTTTGCATCGTATGCCCGTCGAACGAGCATCTGGTTTCCTTGGTTTCCTAACCCTAAATCAAGAAAAGATTATTGACACGCTGGGATGATCGGAACACCCTCGTTTCAGCTTTTGGTATGCCGAACCCACCACGAACCAATGCTGGAAAACAACCTCTTAAGAAACCTTTTTCCTCTTCACCAGCAGTGGGTCCGGCCCTCCACAATGAGATGACCACAAGACCAGGGGCTGCGTAAGTCTTATGGCAGGTCATTCTTCCGCAGGGCACCTCAAGCACTCCTAACAACGTTGCGGAAGCTTGTGGATAAGGTAAAGTCGACACGTCAGATAGTCTGCGATCAATCAGGCGATGATGGTTATGGTTAGACATCAACATTCCTCCTGTTCGTGAATCACGTAACATGTTGAATGGATTGTCTTTCTTCACTTATATTATCAAAGACATTATCGCCAATGTAAAGACTTACACCGAATATTTAATGTAAACTTTGTTTGCTTTTTTTAAACGTTTCGTCATACCAGAGGATGACTTTTTGAATTTCTTGACTCGATAAACGATGTCCATAATCAAACCAATGCAAGGAAACCTTGGCGTGGGCACCTTCGAGAAGTTGCTTGAGCTCTTGGGTGATGGCAAGAGGACACAAGTTATCATTGGTGCCGGCAGTGATTAAAATATGAGCGTGTTCCATGGAAGGTAAAACTAAACCACGCCTGGGGACCATCGGATGAAGTAAGATAGCACCTTCTAAACAATTTTCTAAATGGAATAACATGCTGGCCGCGATATTCGCTCCATTGGAATACCCTAACGCGATGACTTCGTTACGATCAAAGTTATATTGAATCGCAGCGCGATCCACAAATTCATCCAATTGTTTGGTTCGCATTTCTAAATTCTTTTCATCGAAAACACCGGGTGATAAGCGTTTAAAAAAACGCGTCATGCCTTGTTCAATTTCTTCGCCTCGCACCGCGAGTAAATGAGCATTAGGATCAATCATCTTCGCAATGTCGATTAAATCGTTTTCATTTCCCCCAGTACCATGGAGCAATAAAAGCGTTTTCACATAAGCATTCGCCCCTTGAATGAATTTGTGAATCATATCTTTTTTCCTCCATGCGGACGAAGGACAATCGGTTTTAAGATTTTAACAATTTCCCGTCGTTGACCTTGTAACCCATAAGGCAATTGTAATGATTCTCCTAAGTTTACAAGGGGTTCATCGACTTGGAACCCTGGTCCTTCAGTCGCGATTTCAAATAGAATCGATCCTTTCTCACGAAAGTATATCGATTGAAAGTATTTTCGATCGAGCGCAGAAGTCACCTGAAAACCGTCTTTTAACAAGGCCTCGCGATGCATTAATTGCGTTGTTTGACTCGGCGTGGCAAAGGCAAGATGGTGAATGGTGCCAACACCATAAGAACCAGGTTGTAAATTAGGCGTATATAAATCGAGCGTGTTGCCTAATTCACTTTCCGATTGATAACGGATGTAATCGCCATCCATACCTAAGTACTGAAATTGAAAATAGTTTTCTAATAAGGCTCCAGTTTGTAAATAAAACGCTGAATTTAAAATCACGCCTGCAATGCCTTTGATGGCGACTTCACGCGTGACGTCATCGGTTTCATAATGACTGAGTGGCCCTTGGCCTCGTTCCACAAGTTCGAGATTAAGGCCATGAGGATCTTTAAACGCTAAATAGGTTTCATTGAATCGTTTGACCAATGTTGTGGTTAAACCAAATGTTTCAATTCTTTTTTTCCAAAATTCCATTGACCGAGGAGGAATGATTAGACTAATCGTACTCACTTGCCCAGCTCCCACCGTCCCTGGATACGCATCAGACCAAGGAAAAAAAGTTAATAACGATCCCGGTTGACCGTCATATTGTCCAAAATAAAAATGATACGTGCCCGGATCATCAAAATTGACGGTTTGTTTAACCAAACGCATGCCCAAGACAAGCGCGTAAAAATCAAGGTTGAGTTGGGGATTGCCAACAATGGCCGAAATATGATGAATAAAAGGGATGACTGGTTTCATGAATTACTTTTCTATTTTATCGTTTCTTCGTGACGGAGTCATTAACTAAACACCGATGTAAAAAACCATGAAGTATGATACCATCATCATTAAGGAGAATTTATATGGCCACCAATACTGTTGTGCTGACGCAAGATCAAAAGATTGATAAATTAGTTAAATTCAATCAAAGCATGGGGTTAGTCCACCTCCTTCAAGGACTGTTGATGTTAGCGTTTGCGTTCTTTGTCTATCCTAATCTTGATGGTTCGGGTACCCAATCCTTTACCATTCCCGTGATTGGAAACTATTTAGATTTTGTTCCTGGTGAAGGTCTTGTCCTCACCAACACCGATACGTTGTTTGAAATGCCATTTTTGCCGATGACAGCAAGTTTCTTGCTTTTATCCGCATTCTTCCATTTCTTAATTTCGGTTCCATTTAGAAAAAAATACGCCGCTGATCTTAAAAAAGGTATTAACCAATTTCGTTGGTACGAATACGCCTTAAGTTCATCGTTGATGATTGTGCTTATTTCTTCCTTATTTGGTGTTCGTGATGTTGCGGTCTTTGCCTTGATTGCGCTTTCTAACGCTGCCATGAACTTATTCGGATTAGACATGGAATTGCTCAATGCTGGTGAGTTTAAAGATCGTAAACGAGTCAATTGGTTACCCTTTATTTTTGGTACCATCATTGGCTTAGCGCCTTGGGTGGCCATTGCTTTCTATATCGGCGTGAACCCCAACCTTGACGCGGTCCCCGGATTCGTTTGGGCGATTTTGGTCACCTACTTTGTTGCCTTCAACACATTCCCAGTCAACATGGTCTTACAATACTTAGGTGTTGGTAAGTTCAAAGACTACCTTTATGGTGAACGAGGCTATATTGTGCTTTCATTAGTCGCAAAAACCCTCTTAACCTGGTTAGTGCTCTTTGGTGCATTTCAACCTTAATCCTCTTCAATTGCTTATAATAAAAGCTAGGGAACAAACCCTAGCTTTTTTATTCACATGAAACAACCATTTAAAGATGATGTCTTTCAAGGCTTTAATGAGACCAACCGCTATTTTGAAGGTTGGTATTTTAAACAAGTCTCTTCCGATGGAAAAACCATCTTAAGCATTATTCCTGGCATTTCTAAATCAAAACTTGATCCCCATGCTTTTATCCAATTGTTTTGGGTTGACCACACGAATAAAAAGCCATCCTTAAAAACTGACTATGTTCGTTTTCCGATTGAACAATTTCAGGCTAATTCAAAAGTTTTTGAAGTGACAATCGGTGACAACTTTTTCTCAAAGTCGTACATTCGGTTATCATTACGGAATCATCGCATTCCCGTTCAAGGGGAGTTGCGATTTCAAGACACCGTATCTTTACCTCGTACGTGGTATCAACCCTCGATCATGGGTCCGTTTGCTTACTTACCGTTGATGGAATGCTACCATGGTGTGGTTTCAATGAACCATACGATTCAAGGTTCATTAACAATTGATCAACACGTGGTCCAATTTGATGAGGGCAAAGGTTATATCGAAAAAGATTATGGACGAAGTTTTCCTTCAGCGTATGTGTGGATTCAGGCGAATCATTTTACTGAACCCCAAGCCTCGCTATTTTTTTCATATGCGACTATTCCTTATTTAGGACTTAAATTTTCTGGTCTAATTTGTCATTGGTATTTCAAAGGTCAACATATTCGCTTTGCAACCTATGATTTTTCCGCAATTCAAGAAAAGTTTTTATCGCCCAACCATGTTCAATATCAATTACAAAGAGGGTCTTATCGATTGCTGATTGATGCTCAAGTTCATGAAGTGGTATCCCTTCCTTCCCCGAAAGATGGTCAAATGAATCAGACCATTAAAGAAGGATTATCTGGTAGGGTCAAAGTTTCATTCTTCCAAGGTAAAAAGTTACAATTTGAAGGCCAGTCCGAACATGCAGGCATTGAAATCATGAAAGGAAAAAAACATGATTCTTAAAGTATTAAAAGGCCTCGGTATCATGCTGTTTCTATTCTTTTTCGTTTCTGAAGTGACATCCGTGGTTGTGACGCTTGAACATGATTATGTTCGAACCGCGTATGCCAAGGAAATCACCGTGGATGGTTATCCGATGTTTTATCGTGAAAGCGGAGAAGACCATGAAGAAACCATCTTACTCATTCATGGGTGGTTAGGATCCAGTTATGATTATATCCGTGTGCTTGAAGCACTTGATGATCAATATCACGTTGTTGCCCCTGATTTGATGGGGTTTGGTTTGTCGGAAAAATCGTTAACGTTTGATTACGCTAAAGCGAACCAAGCGAGTCAAATGGCTAAATTTCTTGAAGTACTAAATATTGATAATGTCATCGTGATGGGTCATTCGATGGGCGGAGATATTGCCATTCATCTTGCTGCTGATTTTCCACTACTTGTCCGCCAATTAATTTTAATAAGCCCTGCAGTCATCGCTTCCGAAGGTAGTGGTGGGCCTAACGCCCCTGCACCCGATTTCTTTTATGATTGGATCTTAAACAATTATTACTTACAAAAAGCGTTTTTTATGACTGCTTATTCATCGTTTGAAGTCGAATATGAATTAGTCACCTATGATTTTTACGATGAAATGTATATCGTCAATAAAACCATTCCTGGTAGCGTCATGCGCGAATGGACACATGATAACGACAGTGGTGCAGGCGAAGCTAAGTTGGCGTTCATCACCCAACCGGTTAATTTAATTTGGGGCACCGATGATGGATTTGTGCCGTATGAACACGCTGCCATGATTCAAGATAAACTCATCGCTGCTGAGGCTGTTGAAGTTTATACGATGAACCAAGCCGGTCATCTTCCCTTTGATACTTTCTTTGAATCGTTTATGATGAATGTGGAAGAAGGATTAATGCGCAAATGAAACAGTTATATTTAAAACAAGAAGTTTTTTCGATTACCAATCAGTTTAAAGTGTTTGATGAATTTCAAAAAGCTCTATACGAATGTAAAGGTGAGTTTTTTTCAATCCGAAGAGAAATCAAAATCTATCGTTCCTCAGATAAAACAATGATTTATTCGCTTCAGAAAAAAATACTATCATTCCTGCATGCCTATTTCCTTAAAGATCCTGCTGGTGAAGTTGTAGCACGACTTGAACAAAAATTTTCCTTTTTTGCTCCTAAATTTAAAGTGTACTTTCAAAACCAAGAACTTGATTTAAAAGGACATCTATGGGGTTTTGATTATGAAGTTTTTTCTCAAGGCATTAAGCTCATTCAAGTGCATAAGAAATGGTTATCTTGGGGCGATACGTATGAAATTCTTGTTGACGATAGTTTTAATTTAGATTTAGCGATTGCCATCGTGGTGATGATTGATGATTACTTGGCTGTCAATGCTGCTCAACAACAGCGGCATTAAAAGGAGGTAGTATGAAATATTTATCCTTGTTCGCTGCGCAAATTAAAGGTTTGTATTTGAAAGCTTGGCTTCGTTTCCCTGAAGTTTTGTTAACGTCGTTCTCTGTGGCAATCACCGCGTGGATTATCGACAATGTTTCACAAGGTCAATCATTAGAATTCTTTGATCCGCTTATTAAAACCATCAATGTTCTATGGTTATTATTGCCGGCGTTATTATTTAATGCGCTTTTATTTGAACGCTTTGCTGCTTGGAAGCAATGGCGATGGCCGATGGTTGGCGTTTGGACACTGTTAGCGATT
>JBIIRB010000051.1:0-5764 GCA_044341785.1 Bacilli bacterium
CAGGCTTACAGCTAGAACTTCCTGATATCTTTTTTATGATTGGTTCGCTAGTTTCCCTCGTATGGTTTGTTTTATTGTTTGATTACTATTCAAAATCTTACAAAACATTGAATTGGATATTCTTACTTGTCACGTTTGGTTATTTTTTAATCAATGTTTTATCGCTTTATTTCACCGAAGGGCGCATTGATTTTGTTGCCACCAATTTGGAAGGAGAATCATCCAACATCACGTTTTACGTTGATTTAATGGATCGTTATAAGAGTGGTTATTTTGCCTTATCATCCATGACCATGGTTTATTTATCACTCGTGATTCTTCCACAAATCTTTGCTGATCGTACCTTACATCGTTTATTTTTCTATTTTTTAGTGGCCATTGTATACCTGATCAGCATCTATTCCTGGATTGTTGAATGGCCCTTGTACGAGGACTTATATGTTCGGTTTATTTTTGGTGGCGGAAACACTTACGGACCCTTTAGTAATCCCAATGTGTTTGGATTTTACATTACCCTTGCTATCTTTGGACTTGGTTATTTAGAGAGTATCCGTCATCATGTTTGGCATTATGCTTTGATGGTTCCCCTTTTCTTAACCTTGCTACCCACGTATAACATCACGGGGTATGTTGGAACTGCAGTATTCTTCTTTATCTTTTTTGGTTATGACATACTTGCCACTTATCAAAAAAATAAATGGTTTTCAGCCCTTAAACTGATGGTCATGATGGGAACATTATATACACTGCTTCTTTTCTTTGCGTTTGATCAACACCCTTTCTTCGTCATCTTTAGAGATCAGGTTATTCCGGGTAGC
Organism: Bacilli bacterium; assembly: GCA_044341785.1. GTDB lineage: Bacteria > Bacillota_I > Bacilli_A > RFN20 > CAG-826 > UBA970. Next base: position 819 of record JBIIRB010000051.1, read on the forward strand.
ATTCGCTCGTTTGAATCACGATTTGCAATATGGAACCATGGTTTAGAAATCGTCCAAGGTTTAGCGTTTTGGTTTGGAAGAGGGGTTTATATCGCTCATCAATTATTAGCGGAAGCGATGAGTGTGGAAAATTTCGCAACCATCAACAGGTTCCATAATGGTTATTTAGATTTATTAGCCACGGGTGGCATCATTAAAGTCGTCTTCTACTATTTGATTCAAATTGGTTTTCTGATCCGTATTGTTCAATGGATAAAAATCAATCCAAAATTAGGAACGACGATGCTCGCCTTGTTTATTGGTTTTCATTTGCAGTCCATTCCTGAAGCCAAAGTGCTTTTAGAAGCCGATTCAATGGGTTTAATTTCAACGATACTAATCTTAACGCCGTTAGGGGTTGAACCAAAAACTGTGACAACCCAACTGCGATTTAGTTCATTTTTTTAAGCAGTGCAAGCGTTCGTTTGATGCCTTCTTTAAAACCGATCCGGGCTTGGAAACCCAGGGTTAATATTTTATTGACCGATTGAATCGCATAAACGGTTTTACTATACGCGAGTTGGGGTTGTTGACTTATCTCCATCTTCAAAGGTACTTTTGCAATTTTAGCCATCAGGGTTGCGATTTCTTTTAACGTGAACACTTCTGGATGAGCAAGATTATACGCTTCATTTGATTGACCTTGTTGTAATAAAAGTAATAAGCCTTGAACAGCATCAGCTACGTAAAGATAAGAAAATTTCTGTAATCCTTCACTCTTAAGGACAATGGGTTGTTTATGTGCGGCCGCCATTAAAAATTGTGAAAAAGCTTTGGTGTCTGTTAATTTCAATGTTGGCCCATAAACGCGGGATAAACGGGCAATCACAACCGGAACTTGATGCTGGTGATAAAAAGAGGCACATAGCGTTTCTGCAGCCCGTTTTCCTTCGTTATAGCTACTGCGAGGGTCTTGTAAATTCAGATAACCTAATTCGTTTTCAAGAATAGGATTTTGATGAGGCAACTGTCCATAAACTTCTGTAGACGACAAGAGTAAGAACTTTGCTTTTTTTTGTTTGGCTAATTCAAGCATGTGATAAGTGCCGACAAAATTTAAAGTCATCGTTTCAACGGGATTGGATTGATAAGATTTTGGATCGGTGGTGGATGCTCCATGGATGACGAAATCAACTTTAGATGAGATGGATAAAGGCTCATTTACATGCCAAACTTTAAATGTGATACGTGGATCTTTTTTAAATTTTGAAAATCGTTGTTGGGCGAGTGTTTCATTCCGTACTAAAGCAATGATTGATACAGGCAAGGTTGGATCGATGAGCAACGTATCGATGAAATAACTTAAAATCATCCCCGTTGCACCAGAAATAACAATCGTTTGATTTAGCAAATAAGAACGATTCACCAGTCGTGCTAGTTGTTTAATTTCTTGAATGTAGGTCGAAGGATACTTCATTACGTTCGGACCAAATCCTCTTCAGGAATCATCAGCAGTGCTTTAAAAAGCGCTAAATCTTCCGAGGTTGTAATCTTAATGTTATTGTCAAAACCTAATGAAAAATAAATGGTTTTCCCAAAATCAATCATGAGTGTATTCGCATACACACTAGGCCGATTTTCTTTTTCAGCCCAAAGATGTGCTGCTAGTATGTCATCAAATCGATACGCTTGTGGGGTTTGAACACGACGAACTTGATTACGATCTAAACTTTGATTGCCATGTTGTTGATTACTCGTCATGACTAACGTTTCATGCATCGGTAAACTTGCACAAGCATTGCCGTGTAAATGAGCAACACGTAACAAGTCGGTCAAAATAATACTAGGGATGATGGGGCGAATCGCATCATGGATAATAATAAAATCATTCGGTTGGACATGTTTCTTTAAAGCTAATAATCCAAGTCGAGCACTTTCTTGACCTGTTTTTCCACCTTGAACGATCCATTTGAGTTTTGTCAGTTTATAATCCTCAATATAACTTTTCACTACATCTTCCCAATCTTTGATGACCACCACTAAAATGGCATCGATTTCTTGATGACGCTGAAACGCTTCTAAGGTGTAAACCAAAATAGGTTTGTCATTGATTTCAATAAATTGTTTAGGGATATCCGCATTCATGCGCGACCCATTCCCACCGGCGATAATCATAGCTATAGTCATGTTGTTTTCCGCCTTTATTATACTTTATTTATAATTAAAATTGCTTGTATTTGTAAAGTGGAAGTCGATTCACTATAATGATGTCGATGAACTCCATTCAAAAAGTCCAATTTAACTTATTAAAAGATTTTATCGCCGTTTGTGATGAACATCACTTAACCTATTACCTTTTTGGTGGTAGTGCACTTGGAGCGATTCGGCATCAAGGTTTTATCCCATGGGATGATGATTTAGATATTGCCATGCCACGTCCGGATTTTGATCGATTAATGGCACTTAAAAACGCATTTAAACACCCTGCTTTTTTACAAACCATTCATACTGATCGTTATTATTCTTATCCCTATGCCAAATTACGTAACAGTGAAACAACCTTTATTGAAACCGTTTTTGCACCAGCCCAAATGAATCATGGCATCTGGGTAGATATTTTCCCTTTAGATGGGATGAGCACTCAAAAAAATATCACTAAAGTTCAAAGTTTAAAACCGTATTTACTATGGTTTCAATGGTATTTTGCTTATGTACCTAACCTCATCCACCCGTTACGATGGAATAAAAACTTTTTATCTTCATTCTTGATTAATACGGCTGCTGCTTTATTAGCCATATTAAATATCAACAACAGCATGGCAAAGGCAGTGGAACGTTCATGTAAAAAAATTGCTTGGGACAAAGCGACGTTAGTTGGACCTTATTTAACCATGTATTTTAATAAAGAAGCATTACCCAAAGAAGTATTCGGCCAAGGCACTGAAGTCATGTTTGAAGGAATCCCAGTCAAAGTACCCAGCGATTACCATCGTTATCTTTCGACCATTTTTGGTAATTATATGAAATTACCCCCAGAAGCGAAGCGATTTGCCAAACATACCCATTCAGGTTTAAACGACAAAAAGTCTTATAAACAAACCTTAAAAGACATTCGTTAGTTAAATTCCTAAATCGTTGAAAATATCTTCTAACTCACTGCGATCTTCGCCATCATTTTGGGCAATAGCTTCTTCGATCATATCATTATTCGAACTATGAATGGATTCTTCGGAATTAAAGATTTGAGTCGTTTTTTTTCGTGGGTCCATAAGTTTTTTATTATTGTAATCTCTTTAAAAAGGAAATCAAGGTAGCGAATATCGATTTAAAAAGTCATCCATTTTAATTATCCGATGATGGCGATTGTTTAGTGATTAAATAGTCAATTAAAAAGAATTGTTAAGACTTTTTAGGAATACGAATGAGTACTGGACCTTGTGTATATAAGATCCCTTTTTGAATCGTGATGGCAGATGCTGTATATAAGTTTTGATACACCCCATCAGGAACTGAAATATACATTTCACGAGCGTTTTTCGATAAATTAAAGGCACCATAAAAATCACTCTCAGCGGTGGCGAGGCGGGCAAAAATCAAATCGGGTTGAATGACTGGGAGTATCTCTAAACGGCGCGTGGTTTGCAATTCGGGAAGCTTTTTAATGGCGATAAATCGCTTAATCAGGTCATAAAATTCAGCATCATGAATCGTTAAGTCGATTAAATCTTTTTCAAATAGCGAAGGTGTTTTTGTTTGTAACGTTTCTTGACCCGCGTATAAAAACCCTAGACCTGGTTGAAAAAATGACCATGCCGTCATATTTTTAATGATATTGGTGGCTTTAATATACGCTGCTGCTCGTGCTGTATCATGATTTTCTAAATGATGCATCTTTAGATAATGAGCAGGATAAATATACGACTGTGTATTCACAAGCGTTAGATATTTTTTTAAGTCGTTTTTCTTTGTAAAATTTCCTTCTAATGCGTGAAACACGTCATAGTCATAAAGCACATCAAATGCTTGATACATTTCCCCATCTGAGGACGCGTGATGGCCTTGTTCCCTTAGCCATTGAATAAATCCGGGATCCACAGATTCGGATAACCATATCGTTTCGGGATTGATTGCATCAATGTTTTGACGTGCGTCTTTCCAAAACGATAATGGCAGTAACGGGGCAACATCACATCGATAACCGTCAATGCCTTGTTTTGTCCAATACACTAATACATCAATTAATGCTTTGCTCACGTGAGGGTTATTAAAATCCAAATCGGCAATATCAGACCAATCACCGACACGATTAGCAAGTTTTCCATTTTTATACACATAAAAATCAGGATGTTCTTTAACCCACTTGGCATCTTTAGCCGTGTGATTAAACACCATGTCCATCATGACCTTTAAACCTAACTGATGCGCATGTTTTAAAAGATTATCAAAATCTTGTTTCGTGCCTAATTCAGGATTAATGGCGTAATAATCTGTTATTGAATACGGTGAACCTAATGTTCCTTTTCTTGCTAATTGCCCAATGGGATGAATGGGGAGTAAGTAAAGAATATCAATGCCTAAATCCACGAGTCGAGGCAAGTCTTTTTGCAGAGCAGCCAATGTACCTTCTTGTGAATAATTACGAACATAAACTTGATAGATCGTTTTGTTTTTGAGCAGTTGGTGTTTCATGCTTGATTCCCTTGCAACCACAAAACCCCCATAGAAAGTATGGCGATGAGACTTAAAAGTACAACTAAAAAAACCACCATTGATTTGGGAAAGGTAAACGATTCTTCTTCACGGTCAGTTGAATTGGTTTTGTTTTCCATGCACTTCTTTACCTAAATTATATCGCACATAGGTTTGATATAAAAAATAAACGAGTAACGTTTTGACGGGATAACCGATGACAAAAAAACCGGTTTGAGTAAAAAAGAATACCCATTGCGATGCGCCAAAATAAATCG
>JBIIRB010000052.1:0-5744 GCA_044341785.1 Bacilli bacterium
TGAGAAAGCTATTGGGCTGATTCATGTCAAATACTTTAATCACAATGTTCTTATCTTTGACGAGTGAAATCGCAGTTAAATCCATGACTTCAAGTTTTTGTTTGAGCATATCATCAAACGTAATCACATTGATTTTTTTCGCTTTAGCGTCTTTACTTGGGTCACTGGTGTAAACACCATCAACACCGTTTTTAGCCATTAAAATTGCATCGGCATGAATTTCCATGGCCCGTAAACTGGCGGTGGTATCTGTAGTGAAGTAAGGGTTACCCGTTCCCCCAGCAAAAATCACGACACGGTTTTTTTCTAAATGGCGAATCGCACGTCGGCGAATATAAGGTTCGGCAACCGAGCGTACTTCAATCGCTGACAAGACCCGGCATTGCACATTCAAGTTTTCTAATGCCGATTGTAAAGCGAGTGAGTTAATGATTGTTCCTAACATGCCCATGTAATCGGAAGTAGAACTTTCAATACCAATTTGAGCCGACATTTTTCCACGCCAAATATTTCCAGCACCAATGACAATCGCTACTTGAATGCCCTTGTCATGAATAGTTTTGATTGATTTCGCAACTTGAATCAAATGATTAGCTTCTAAAATCATATGGTCTTTTTTTGCTGCTAATGCTTCACCCGATAATTTAATGAGTATGCGATGATATTGCATATTCCTCCTTTATACAAAAAAACACTCTTAATGAGTGTTTTTGGCAACTGACAGCACTTCTTCGGAAAAATTATCGACTCTTTTTTCAAGTCCTTCACCAACTTTATAACGCACCATATGTTTCACCGTCGCCTTGGCTTCACCTAACACCGTTTTGACTAAAGCATTGCTTTCTGAAAGTAAATAAGTCTGTTCAGCCAAGGTGGTTTCCGCAAACAGGCGATTGACTTTACCTTCGATGATTTTTTCAATAATGGCTTGCGGCTTACTGGCATTTTTAGGATCTAATTTGATGGCATCTGTTTGAGCGGTTTTTTCTTTTAAAACCACGTCCTTTGGTACATCATTTAATGAAATGTAGATAGGAGCGTTCGATGAAATATGCATGGCTAAGTTATCAGCCAAAACTTGAGAACCGCCCTCAAGAACGACTAGGGCCGTTAACGTTCCGTAAAGCCCTGAGTTGGTATGGACATAGGTTCCAAAATACTGATTTTTGGATAAGGTTAAAAAGTGGAAACGTCTAACATCTATCTTTTCACCAATTTTCAATGTAGCTTCAGATAGTAAAGGGGCCGCCAAAGTTTTTGCTTCTACGAGTGTTTTCGGAAGTTGTTTTAAAAAAAGGCCACCTAATTGATCAATCAGTTGTTTAAAAGGTTCACCGCGTGAAACGAAATCTGTTTCACAATTGAGTTCCAAAATAAGGACCTGATTTTTATTATTAGAAAAGTAAGGTAAAGCTAAACCTTCAGTAGCAATTCGATCGGCTTTTTTAGCAACTTGAGCAGCTGCTTTCTTTTTCAAGGTTGCGGTTGCTTTTTCTAAATCGTAATCATTTTCTTCTAATGCACGTTTACAATCCATCATCCCTGCACCCGTACGTTCTCTGAGTTTGGCAATGAGTTCAAATTTGTTTTGGTCTGCCATGCGACTTATTCCTTTGTTTCCTTAACATCAATCTTTTTCTTACGTGGAGCAGGTTTCTTTTCTTCTGAAACTGCAGCAATTGCAGGTTTATCAGAATGATCGGTTTTTTCTTTCACTAAAACTTTTTCTACAACGGGTGTTTGAACCACAGTGGGTGTAGGAGTCGCAACAACAGGAGCAGCAACTGGTGTGACCGTTGGACGGGCAATTTCTTTCATCGCATTAAGCCGTTCAAGATAAACATCATCTTTAACATAGGCAACAACCGTTTGCCCACCTTTAGCTTCGACTATGGCGTCAGCGATAAGTTCAACAATGATACGAACAGAACCTACAGCATCGTCATTTCCTGGAATTGCATAATCAACGATGTCAGGATCACAGTTCGTGTCAGTGATAGCAAACACTGGAATTTTTAATTTTTTAGCTTCAGCCACAGCGTTGTGATCAATGATTGGATCAACCACAAATACAGCCTTAGGTAATAACCGGATTTCTTTAATTCCTTCTAAGTTACGATTCAATTTTTCAGCAACTTTTTTTAGTTGATTGATTTCTTTTTTGGGTCGTAAATTAAAATTACCATCTTCTTGTTGTTTTTCTAAATCTTTTAAATAACGAATGCGGTTTAAAATGGTTTTGAAATTGGTTAACGTTCCACCTAACCAGCGACGGTTAATGAAAAAAGAACCTGAACGAAGGGATTGTTCTTTAACGATGTCTTGAATTTGTTTTTTCGTTCCAACGAAAAGAATTTTTCCGTTATTCGCAACAATTTCTTTTAGCTTTTTATAAGCTTCTTCAATTTTAACAACCGTTTTTTTAAGGTCAACGATGTGAATACCGCGATCGGAAGTATAAATATACTTCGCCATCTTGGGATTCCATTTGCGCATTTGATGTCCATATTGAACACCTGCTGCGGCAAGCTTTTTCATGGAGATAATGGGTTCTCCGGTTTGATTGATGACTTGCGCCATCTCGTCTTTTTGGACTGTTACTGGGGTCGTTCCTAAACCCTTTGTTTGTTCACTCATGGTGAAACCTCCTATTTGTTGAGCCTCCATCACTTCGAACAACCACCCCATTGATGCTATTAAAGCTCAATGGACAAGGAAGTTGAATTCATGATGTGTGTTGTCTCTAGATGCTAGAGCCAATTTATCATATCACAACTTCATGCAAATTCAAGCGAAAAGATGGCTTAAGATTGCTTTTTCTTGGCTCTTGGGTGGGCTAGCAAATAGTCTTTTTTCATCGTCTCCGTGCTGACATGGGTATAAATTTGAGTGGTATTTAACGAAGCATGGCCTAAAAGTTCCTGAATCGTCCTTAAATCAGCTCCGTTTTCGAGTAAATGGGTGGCAAAGGAGTGGCGAAGCGTATGGGGGCGAAGGTCGAGATAAACTCCTGTTTTCTTTTCAATGGCCTTTAAAATGTATTGGACACCACGCGTCGTAAGCGCGGCACCTTGATCATTTAAGAAGACATGATTTTCGGTCATCGAGTTATTGTTCCTTAACAATAAATGATTTCTGAGTTGCTGCAAGTAATGGGCCAGGGCTTCTTGGGCATTTTTCGTTAAAGGAACTAAACGTTCTTTTTTGCCTTTACCTAAAACGCGCATCATCCGTTGTTTAAGCTGAATGTCTTGTAAAGTCAAACCAATGAGTTCAGAAACGCGTAATCCAGATGCATACAAAATTTCCAATAACGCGATATCACGGACAACTAAACTGTCCGTTCTCCTTTGATTTTCTTTAAACAAGTGCTCGATTTGAGGATAAGCAAAAACCGAAGGAAGCCGAAATCCTACTTTGGGCGAATGAATCACAAGAAATGGGTTTTGATTTAAAAGCTTTTGTTCAACGAGGTAATCATAAAAATGGCGGAGGGCAGCCAATCGCCGTTTTAAAGTTTTTTTACTATGACCTTGTTCGAGAGATTGGGACAAATAGGTTCGAATATGATCGGGAGTAACTTGATCAAATAAGACTTGCTGAGCATTTAAAAATCGAAAGAAAATTTCGGCATCGGACCGATACGATTTGATGGTTTCATGAGTAAAAAGCCGTAAATGTTCTAAATAAATGAGAAAAGCATGCAGAGGTTTATTCATACCACCTCCATTATACGAGATTATTCTTTGGTATCTTCTTTAGGTTGTTTAGGCAAATTTTCGATGTGTTTACAAGTCGGAAAGGCGGAACAACCAATGAATTTACTACGTCGTTTTTTCGAAACGCGGTACACTAAAGGTTTTCCACAATCCGGACAATCGCGACCAACCATTTCTTGTTGAGCTTTTTCTGGAGATTTTAAATTACCATTTTCATCAATCATATCCGATACATCAACCGTAATTTTTTGATTATAATCACACGTAGGAAATTTCGAGCATCCTAAAAAGAATCCGAACTTCGATTGTCTGGGTACGAGCACTCCTGCTTTACATTTTGGACATTCGCCATATAGTTTCATCACTGGATCAGCAGGATCTAAATCTCCTGCTTTGGCGTGAAGCGTAATAAATTGATCGTAAAAATCTTTTAATATTTTTAAGCGCGAGCTTAATCCGCCTTCAATCTTGTCTAACTCTTTTTCCATGCTGGAAGTGAAATTAGGATCAACAAAGTATGTAAAAAAAGTGAGTAAGTATTTAATGGCTGCGTGGGCTTCAGGATTAGGTTTTAGGGATCCCTTTTCAGGTGTCACATAATGGTGATACTTTAAACGTTCTATCGTAGGCGAATAGGTAGAAGGTCTTCCAATACCATGGTTTTCCATCGCTTCAATAAGTTTGGCTTCAGAATATCTTGCGGGTCCTTGCGTTTGATGCTCTTTTAATTCAACTTCTTTTAATGCGAATTTATCTTTGGGATTAATCATGGGAAGTTTGGTTTCTTTTTCTTCCCCTTCAATTTCATAGACCACTGAATAACCAGGAAATTCAATCACAGTTCCTGACGCGCGAAAGGTAAAATTATTCCCCACAAAAGTATACTTAGTGACGATTTCTCTTTTATCGGTCATCAAGGAGGCAATGGTCCGATTATAAATCATCTTATACACAGCCAATTGATCAGGAGTTAAATATTGTTTAATGGAATCAGGGGTACGAGCAATCGAAGTTGGTCGAACGGCTTCGTGAGCATCTTGAGCCATCATGACCGTGCGGTCTTTAACAACACCAGAAACGTATTCTTTTCCAAATGTTTTTTCGATGTAATCACTTGCTTCTTTAACAAAGATTGGACTTAATCGAGGTGAATCCGTTCGCGTATACGTGATTAATCCAACGGTTTCTCCATCACCTAAAGTAACACCTTCATATAGTTGAGAAGCAGTGATTGAGGTTTTCCTAGAATTAAATTTAAGTTTATTCAGTCCTTCTTGTAACAGGGTTGACGTGACAAACGCAGCTTTTGATGAACGCTTACGTGGGTTCTTTTCAACATTATCTAAGGTTAATTGCGTAGGAAGTAACTGTTGATATTTCTTCGCATCTTCTAGAGTTTGCATCGTTGTTTTAATCCGATAACCATTTTTGTCAGATGTATCTTTTTGAGGTTGCATCGCTTCGTTTTTATAGCCGATTAAAGAGAGCGGAACGAGTGTTTCACCCAAAAGTGCTTTGGATTCAATCGTGAAATACGTTTGCGGTTGAAACGCTAAAACTTCAGCTTCTTTTTCAATGATAAAACGCAGGGCAACGGATTGAACACGTCCTGCGGCTTTTGCAAATACTTTCTTTGATAAGAGTTTAGAAAGCATGAATCCTGCGATGCGGTCTAAGATACGACGAGCTTCCTGCGAAGAAACCATGTCTAAATTAATCGTCCGTGGTTTGGCCATGGCTTCGATGATTGCGGGTTTGGTGATTTCATAAAATTCAATGCGCTTGGTTTGTTTGACATCCAATTTTAAAATTTCTGCTAAGTGCCAAGCGATGGCTTCACCTTCGCGATCGGGATCGGTTGCTAGTATGACTTCATCGGCTTTTTTGGCTAATTTAATGATTTTGCCAATTTGTTCTTCGGTCTTCTTTTGAATTTTATACGTTGGCTTAAAATCGTTTTCAACATCAACACCCAATCCACCTTTACCACTCATGGCAAGATCGCGGACATGACCATAAGAAGCA
>JBIIRB010000053.1:0-5698 GCA_044341785.1 Bacilli bacterium
TATACCCTTTTCCCCATTCAGCTTGACTGAGAACAAAACCAATTTCACAAGATTTTTCTCCAGCAACCAACGTAGGATTAGGACGATGATGCACACCTATCGAACCGATGACTTTTTGTTTTTCGATAGAAAATAAAGCAAAAATTAATGGATTCTCCATGAATAGATCTAATATTTTCTGACTTTCTTGTTTGGATTCATGGTGTTTCCAGCCCGCCATTTCACCCACACCCGGCACAGAAGCATAGTCAAAAAAAGCATCCAAATCGGATGCTTGGAAAGGTCTTAAAATGAGCCGCTCAGTCCAAAGCATCGGTTAGGACAAAGAATCAAGAAACGCCTGTTCTTCTTTGCTAATGACGCGACCCATATAATAAATGGTTTCTAGAAAAGGAAGAATCGAAGATTTAAAGGGTGAGGATGATTTTAACGACTTCGTGATTGATGTGTTTAATGTCTTAATATAAGGCTTATTTGAGGCTTTTTGTAAAACTACTTCTTTAGACAAAATCGGAAGTTCTAGCGTTTTATTCAATTTATAATAAAGATCATATTCACTATCAGAGACTTTGCCATCGACAATAAATATGAATAAAATGAGGTCTTGTAAGAACGAACCTTGATAGGTTACGGTCGATATTTTTTCTTTTGCTTGTAGCAACACGGTTCTTAAATAATGAAATTTATCATCGATGTCCATTGTTTTGATATATTTTTTATTACTTTGTTCCATGATGGTTTCCTTTCATTCATTTTATTATAAACACAAACAAAGAAAATAAAATAGAGAAAATACCTAGGTTTAATAAAGTTTTGAAAACAACCGATTCACTTGTCGAACATAAAACCATACCAGCAAAACAACAAAAAGCATCTGAATGAACGCCAAAGAAGCAAGCATCAACGCGTCATCGGTGAATGGCATAACCATCATCAACGCGCCAAACAACACCATCACGCCTAACCCACTAAAGACACCTAAAAATGCGCCGAGACTTTGTTTGACGACTTCGACTTCGTTTTGAAATTCAAATTTCGGAAAAATCAAATTGATGACACCATTGATTAAGCTGGTTAGCACCGAAAAAAGAATGGCATTCAATCCGATAAGAAGCAAGGAATCGAGATTCACAAGATGAGCAAAAAAAACAATTACCAGCGAAAATGCCAGCGGAACCAACACTAATGAAATATTGAATAAAACTTTACTTAACATCACGGTCCTTCCTTCAATCGGCAAGGATTTTAACACTGAAAAATTGGAACCTTCTAACGATAACGAGATCGATGGTGTGTACACGGTGGAAAGACTAAACCCAATCACAATGACGATGATTAAATCCACTGGAAGTGCTAGTAAACCAAGCGAACTAAGTAAAAGATCTTTAAAAAACCATAATCCTAAACTTCCACCCACGAGCAAAATTAATCCAAAAGCCGTATTAATAAAATAAATCGGGATTGAAAAAAAATAACGCCATTCTTTAAAAAACAACGACCAAAAAAATGGTTTGGATTGGTATTGTTTATTGATGTGTCCACGCGAATGAACTTTGATATTGGATTGATTTAAATTCGAATAGCGTGATAATGGCGTCATGATGACAATGAAAAGGATTATCACAAGCATGTGTAATCCTAAGAACAAGATCATCGATTCAACGTTGAGTTGGGTGATGCTTGATTGAAACCAGACAGCAGGTTGATAGTAGGCATTTAAAAACGCATTAAACGGTTCAAATAACGATACTAAATCTTCGGATAAAGAACTAAAACTAATGACTAAATATCCCGCTAAAAAGACAAGCATCAATATAATTTGCATGACACTCTTATTCACAAAACGCGTCGCAGTTTGATGAATGACCCAACTGATCATCGACACGACCGCCATCATGGGAATAGGAATGAATGCATAAAAAATGATACTGACCATCATCGCCAGGATGGGGAGTTGGGCATAATAAAAATAAACGCCTAAAATTGGGCCATTCAGGAGCAACGAAAATAACAACACGAAGATGTGCATCATGGAAATCTTGGCCGCAATCACTTGCCAATGGGGAATGGGAAGCGGTGCTAATGTTTCAAAATCTTTGTAAGCAAATACATAACCGCTCGCTTGAAACAATGTTAAAAAAATAGCAACACTGGATACGTTCGTAAACAAAATGAGTAACAAGCTATCTAATTGGCCCACACTTTGTAATCCTTGGGCCATATCATCATATAGATACAAATTCCCACCAATACTCACGGCCATCGCATAAACGAGTAAACCTATCAAGAGCCATCGTTTCCAGACCGACTGCGCAACATTTTGACCAAACAGACGTTGGAGCGAAAACTGTTGTTTAAAGAAAACACCGAGTAAGTTAAAGTACATTATGAATGCAGTTCCAAGAAATAAGATTCAAGCGATTGATCTTTAATCACATCCGGGGTTGTACCTTCGCGAATGATTTTTCCCTGTTGGATGATGGCAATCCGATTCGTTAATTTTTCAACCACTTCCAAGATATGACTAGAAAATAAAATCATCGCTCCAGCTTGCGTTAAACTTTTAAAAACTTGTTTAAGTTGAAACGCGGCTTTGGGATCAAGCCCTACAAATGGTTCATCGAGTAAAAGTAATCTTGGTTCATGAACGAGGTGGGCAATGAGGGCAGTCTTTTGTTTCATGCCGTGGGAATAACTTGCAATCGGTTTCCCAAGCATGTCTTGCATGTCAAACTGATTGCCATACAAGGTGATGCGTTGGAGTCTGATTGAGGTAGGAACTTGAAAAGCATCAGCAATAAAATGAACATATTCTAACCCCGTTAATCCTTCATATAACGTGGGATGATCAGGAATATACGCTATTTTTCTTTTAAAAAGAATTTCGTCTTTTGGCAACGTTAAACCATCCAAGGAAATCACCCCTTCATCCGGAGCAAGAATACCTGCAATGCACTTTAATAATGTGGTTTTGCCAGCCCCGTTATGACCAATAAAACCGACTAAATCTCCGGGATTTAACGTCAATGAAGCTTGATTCAAAGCAAGTTTCTTTTTGTCATAACTCTTTGTAACATGCTCAATGGTTAACATAATGACCTTTCTTAATGGGAGATTGCAACATCAGGACCCGCACCTACCTGGCTTACGATGTGATCGTTTAACCCCAGCTGTTGTAATGCTTGAATCCAATCATTCACGTGACGTTCATACGTTAAGATTTTAACATTAGGACCTGCATCCAAGGTTGCATAACCCATGAGACCTCGTTTGCGAAGTTCAATCATCGCACTTAATAAAGTATGCGTCTTAGGTAAACGATAATCAATGACTGGCGATGATGTTTTCATCACGTGATACAACCGATCGGAGTTAACTTCCATGATTGAGCCTAAAGCATTGAAATCGACATTTTGAATGGCGTGTTGCATCGCAAATAAATCATGTTCAGAATCCTTGATCCATGATTGGAAATAGGGTGACGTGGCTACAGATATTTTCATCGCATCTCTCGATGATATCGGTTTTTTCTCAGCTTGAATAATCACCACAATCATTCTTAAATTCTGAAACGGATTGGCGAGGGTTTCTATGGTTCCCGACGTATGCCAAATCGTAAAATCAGGGGTTAAACTTCGACAAGCGGATCCTGAACCGATTCGCGCAAGTGAGGCAAGTTCTTGAGTCGATAATCCCGCTTTAAAATAGGCATTTAAACCTAACGCTAAGGCTGCAAAACCTGAGGCGGAAGACGCCAGGCCCGCTGCCGTTGGAAAATGATTGTGCGAGGTAATACGAACGTGATCATCAGGAAAATGTTTCAGCATCGCTCGCATACGATTGGTATCTTCAAGCGAAGCAAGTTTCCCATTCAGCGTCGCTTGAAAAGGTCCTTCTTCAAATGTTGTGGTGGTGATTAAATCAGACAAGGTGATAGATAAACTGCTCGTGAATGGAATAATAGGATCGGCTTGGCGCTTGCCCCAATATTTAATGAGTGCGATGTTACTCGGAACACGAACAGCAATCATTCTACCCATGATGTAAATGGAGCACCCATCCTGGTGCATAACCTTGTGCATTCCATTGCGTTAACAATGCTTGCGCGTGTTGAGCATCTTGAAATAACGCAATCACACATCCTCCAAGACCACCGCCGGTTAATTTTGCTCCGACTGCCCCAGCAGTTATCGCTTGTTCAACCATGCGATCAACCTGCGGATGGCTAACGCCTAAATGTTTTAATGTTTGATGCGCTTGGAGCATCAATCGCCCTAATCCAACTAAATCACCTTGGGTTAAAAACAACCTCGCTTGCTGAACGAACTTGCCGAGTTCATCAACCTGTTGCATACCTTGTTGTTTGACATACCGAGCGACCAACGCGACGGCTTCTTTCGTACTTCCAAAAACTTGACTATGGGCGATGACTAAAAAACCTTGAATTGGCGTTTGAATCGCTTGAAAGCCTTTAATTTTATTAAAGACGATCGGGGATTGCGTGGAGGTCATAAATCCATCAACGCCTGAAGGATTGCCATGAACGGAGGTTTCAAAAACATGAATCCATTTTAAACGATCGGCTAAGGGTAACGGTTGTTGGACTAATGCAAAACACGCGGCAGTAATCGAACCTGCAATCGCAGCCGAACTACCTAATCCTGCTCCTAACGGTAAATCACTCGTGATGGTAAGATCAACCCCTTGAAGGTCTAATGCATCTTGGAGTTGTAAAACAAACGTTTTTAAATAAACGGGCGCTTCATCCAATACACCATCAAACAAAGCGGAGTGAATATGACTGATTTCTGCTGGTTTTGCAATTGTTTTGACGTGGGAACTTAACAAGGGCCAAGCGATCGCGTCATGACCATACACCACCGCATGTTCACCCATGAGAATGATTTTGCCATGAGCAAAACCGACGCCTTCATGAACCTTGGGTATCGATGGCTTCATAAATACGATGTCCTGCTTGAATCGCTTTCAGGATATAACGTTGATCGGGTCTTAATGTTGAACGATTCGTTAGATGGTCCAATGATTTTTCTTTGGCTACAAATTGGTGCATGAAACTTTCATAGAGTTCAAAGGTTAACGCGAGGCGATGATGGACGAGGTCATGAAACTTTTGGATATGGATTCCTTGTGAATACGAGGCTAACAAGTCGAGTTCAAAAAACTCACCGGTTGCCCCTGAACCATAAGAAAACATCCCAATACGTTGAGGAGCTAATGGGGTTTTACGATACATCAAAAGCGATATTAAACTAAGAAATAGAGAGCCGTTATAAATATTGCCAATGACCGAACCTAGTTGTTTAACGAGTTGCAGTGCTTCTGGTTTGATTGGAAACTTAAGTGCCTCGTTGGCTTTATCCGCCATCGTGGCAAACGGTTGATGAAAGCAAATGTATTCAAATGCTTTATCGGGTGCAACTTTTTTTAAGACATCGCGGTAGGAACGTATCGATAATTTGCCATCCACCACCGGAACTTCAGACCCTAATGGACGATAAAAATCGGCATTACTTTCAGTATAAAATTTTCCAGAATGAACCACCGCCACGCGGGGGTTTGCGCTAATAAGCATGGCAATAGCACCAGCGCCTTGAGTGACTTCACCCGCAGATTGAAACCCATACCAAGCAACATCACTAGCCAGCACAAGTGCTTTGCGATCAGGATGAAGTTGAAT
>JBIIRB010000054.1:0-5683 GCA_044341785.1 Bacilli bacterium
TCACATCCACCGCACAAAAATCAGCTTCAACCGCTTGAGCGGCGCGTAAGACAACTTCTTTAAGTAACCCTTGAATCGCGTAGGGGCGGTATAGTTCACCTTCTGCGGTATCAAACCGTTCAATACCGGCGAACAACTTCCCCCCGACGACTAACCCTTGCACAATATGACGATGGGTGGGTTCAATGTATTGTTGGGCCATCAACGCCTTCATCCCGACTTCCATGAATAACCTCGGTAATTTTTGTTCTTCGGTAATTAAATACACTTTGTCGTCAATCACATCAAATCGCTCTTTGATTAAAAACGGATAACCTAACGGCTTGATCATATCCAGCACTTCACTGTAGACGGTAAGTAGGTTCACGTTAAACGTGTACGGCAAAATAATCGTCGATGGGGTTGGCACAGAAAAATTGCGCATCGCTAAAAACGTTAAGCCACGATCCGTCATCGTATTCAACGTGCGATGATTATTAAACACAGGGATTTTTAGTTCCATTTCTAAAAATTTAGCCACGGCAACATCAGGATCCCATAACAATACCCATTGATACTTTTTGGGTTGGCTTTGAATCATCTGGACAACTTTATTAGACGGTATTTTAACAATTTTCACACCGTGCTTGCGAAATGCTTTTTGAAACGTTAAAAACAGCCCATCCAAAACTTTTGGATTCTCTAAAGGACGATACGCGAATATTCCTTCAATAGCCATGCTTCATCAAACCTTTATTATTTTATCTTATTTAAGCGCAACCATGTGATTTCAAACAAGACGATTAATCTCCTGAATGTGAACCCGTATTCACCGAATGAAAATGGATATTGAGCCGATTTAAGACATCTTGGAGTTCTATAACAATACCGGGTTCTTGAAGGCGCGTGATCGGCGATTCAAAACTAAGGGCAAAGACCACACGTTTATGTTCTTGGGTGATCAGCGCGATTTCATTAACAATGGACTCGATATGTTGCGGTTCTCGTTCATCAATCGCTCGGAGTAAGGCGATAAAACCTGGTTCAAGATAGCAACGGTATTGTTGATCAAGTTCAAAAACTAATGTGAACGGATTGCGTTCATCTTTCATCGGAACAAAGCGTGAAGGGTGAAACATACTCATCATCCACACTATAGGCGTGCGGATTAAAACACACAAGAACAAGGTATAATAAATTTATGAATTCCAATGATATTAAAATTATCTTCACCGATATTGATGGCACTTTATTTGATCATAAATCCAAAAAAGTGCCTAGTTCTGCTATTGACGCCATTAAACAATTACAACGTAAAGGAATCAAAATATTTCTAGCATCAGGTCGTAATCGCTACTTAATCGGCAAGGTCGGTGTGTTAGATTTCATGAAGCCTGATGGTTTAATTACTATGAACGGGGCGAATGTCATTCTCGACAATAAAATCATTTATAAATACCCTCTGCCCCAAGAAGAAATTGATTCACTCATTAAGTTTTCCAAGCGTTTAAAGTTTGGACTCACACTCATCGAAGAGGAAGATGGCCATATTAACTATGTCGACTCGCGTGTCATCTCTGCGCATGAAAAATATGGAACCCGTTTTCCGCAACCCCGAACCTTTCCAGACCATTATGACCGCGTTGTGTATCAAGCCATCGCCTTTTGTGATGAACTCGATGAATCCTTATTTTTACCTCATTTAAAACAATGTAAAAGTGCACGTTGGGATGAATATGCGGTTGATATCATGCCACGAGACTCGGATAAATCAAAAGGGATTCTCGCCGTGTTGGAACATTACGGACTAAAACCCGCGAACTGTATGGCGATTGGGGATGCCCTCAATGATTTAGAAATGTTGAACTTTGCTGGCATTGCGGTAGCGATGGGCAACGCGAAAGATGAAGTGAAAGCCGCCGCAGATTATGTGACTGCACCCATCGATAACGATGGTTGGGCAAAAGCGATGCGTTATTTCCAACTCATTAAATAATTATTTGTGATAGGTTTGATGCGCGTTAATTTTAAACGCGCGATACAGTTGTTCAAGAACGAGTAATCGTACGATGCCATGAGGAAACGTTAATGATGACAGCGTCCATGTATAGGACGCTTTTTGTTTGACTGCTGTACTTAATCCATGCGAACTACCGATGATAAACACCCATGAACTACTTTTTTGTTGCCAAGTAGCAAGCGTTTTCGCTAACTGCAAAGAATCCATTTGGGGTTGATGAAGATCAAGGACAATGACTGCATCTTTGGGCTGAATCTGTTTTAAAATCATCTGACCTTCTTCATCTAACGCGTGTTGGATTTGTTTAGGGGAGGGATGTTCGGGTAGTAAACTTTCTTTGATTTCCATAATCGTCACATCTGAAAAAGGTTTTAAACGCGACACATAGTCTTGGACCGCAGATATCAAGTAAGTTTCTTTGAGTTTACCAACGGTGAGGAGGGTGATTTTCATAACGATAGTATAAACAATCTTGACATAGTGGTTGCAACACTATATAGTGTTGTCATAAAGTTATGGAAAATAAAGAACACATTGAAGGCGAATGGATTGAAGGCTTTGAACGAGAAATACGACGAGGAACACTTGTTCTTATCGTGCTTATCTTATTAAAAAAACCCACTCATGGATACGATTTACTCACACGATTAGAACAACAAAATGTAGACATGGATACAGACACTCTATATCCATTATTGCGAAGATTAGAAACACAAGCCATGTTATCCAGTGAATGGGAAACCTCACAGGCAAGACCAAGAAAAATCTATCGCTTAACTCAAAAAGGAGAAAAAAATTTAAAAAACATGATGATCCTTTGGAAAGATTACGGTTTAAAAATTGAAAGGATGAAAGGCCATGACTAAAAAGAAATTTTTAGAAACATTACGAGACGAGCTTCAAGACATTAATTTAACCAACCAAGAAGTTGACGAGGTCATTTTAGAATACAACGCAATGATTGACGATGCTTTGGAAGAGGGTGGCACGATCGATTCGTTTATCAAAAAAATGGGATCACCAAGTAAAGTTGCTGAAGCGCTTGATCGTGATCGACCCAAAAAAGTGAATAAGGTAGTTTCTTTAATGCCATTTCTTGCGACGATTGTTTTTTTTACCTTAGGCGTCGTTTGGCAAGCGTGGCAACCGGGTTGGATTGTTTTTTTATTAATCCCATTATCTGGCTTTTTATCTAGAAAGAGAATCAATTGGTTTGGAATTGGGTTTATCATCATCCTCGCAACTTTTGTTTTAGTTGGAACTTTTTACAATGCTTGGGCACCCGCCTGGTCATTATTCTTGTTAATTTTACCTTTTAAAAGTAATGACAACACTAAGCCTTTTCAAGGTTTTGCGATCGTTTATACTTTTGCGGCGGTCATTGCTTATCAAGTTCTTTTTACATATATGGTCTATCAATCTTTCGGCGCTGATGGAGTTACGTGGTTATCTTTATTAGACCCCTCGATTAGATTTTTATTATTCACTGCCTTGCTATTGTTATTGGTTCCTGTGGTGTTTTATGCTTTGGCTAGCGGGGCAATCAACATTTATAGCGATATCAAACCCATCAATATTAGTCTTGCTTTATTGTTTACCTTGGAAGGTTTAACAATCCTTGCTGTTGTGATTGGTTATCTTGCCATAAGTATCACCACTGGTCTTTGGCATCCTGCTTGGCTCATTTTCTTTTTGATCCCGATCATGATCATGGTTCGAAAAACGAAAACGTTTCCACTTAAACAAATCACTCCATTTATTGCAACGACACTCTTTGTGCTCGTTGGAGAGTATGTTTCGCTGCCTGAGCAAGAAGGAAGTTATGCTTTATCATGGTTATTCTTTTTGCTCATTCCAATTGTGAATATCTTGTTTTCAAAAGAAAGTAATTAAAGGATGTGTAAAAATAGCAATTTTATTAAACCATGATTGATAAAAATAAAAAGGAGAAAAATATGAGAAATTGTCATCGATGTCATCAAGAATTGGTCGAAGGTTTCGATATTAAGATTGAAGGGGCAGGTTACGGAATTAAAATATCCAAAGGCCAAGGGATGTTTGCAAAAAGAATCGGAAAACCGCAAGTGGCAATCTGTCCTGGATGCGGCGAAATCTCGTTGTTTCTGAGCGATACTCTTGAAGTATTCAATCATAAAAAGAAGGAGAAATAATTTATGATATTCAATCTTTATAATGGTTTCGTTATTGGTTTGCTCATCACCATGACGGTGATTAATTCTATCCTGGCTTTTTTAAACTTGCTCAATCAAAAGCAACCTTTACCTAAAGTTGTTGAAGGTATTTATTCTCAAGAAAAACATCGTCAGGCTAAACAATACTATGCTGAAAATTCTAGGTTTAATCTTCTCAAAAGTTTGTTTGACCTTGCTCTTTTGCTCGCGTTATTTTTATTTGATTTTTTCCCTTGGTTAGCGAATCTTATTTCAGGCTTAACGGATATAGGCCTATTACAGTCATTTATTTTCTTTTCTGTCTTGTTGGTGGGTTCTTCCTTGCTTGGTGCACCTTGGAATTATTACAAAACATTTTATATTGAAGAAAAATATGGATTTAATAAGATGACCCGCAAGTTATTTGTAACAGATATTTTTAGAAATTTATTGGTCTCGACAATCCTAGTCTCGGGGATAGGAGTTCTATTACAAGCATTATATGAATGGTTAGGCAGTTACTTTGTCTTAGGTGCTTGGATAACCTTAAGTATCCTCCTGATCGTGTTGTTTACGTTGAACACGAAAGTCTTTGTGAAAATCTTTAATAAACTTACACCGATTCCTGAAGGATCATTAAAAACAAGCATTCAAACACTTGCTGCGAAAACTGGATTTACCGCGAAGGCTATTTATAGTATGGATGCCTCAAAACGGTCAACCAAATTAAATGCCTTTTTTTCTGGTTTTGGACCGATCCGCGAGATTGCTTTATTTGATACTTTATTAGCAAAATTAAAGGAAGATGAAATTCTTGCTGTTTTAGCTCATGAAATCGGACACGCCAAGCATTTTGACGAAATACGAATACTCATTCAACAAATCTTCATTTTTGGTCTTTATGCCTTGATCATCAACTTGGCTGTTAGTAATATCGAACTTGCTTCAGCGTTCGGTTTTAATACGCCTTATTTTCCTTTCGGATTGATTTTGTTTTCCATCTTAATAGAACCCATTGATTTCTTGCTCGGTATCCCTGTGAACTATTTATCAAGAAAAGCTGAATATGCGGCTGACGCCTTTGCGGTTAAACAAGGCTATAAACAATCGATGCTAAGTGCATTAAAAGTATTAGTGAATGAAAATTTTGCCAACTTGACACCCCATCCATTACAAGTGATGCTCACTTATTCACACCCCACGATCAATCTTCGCTTAGAGGCGATTGAAAAACTAAAAGGTTAGTCTTTTTTCTTGGAATGGAGGGATTGACCACCCAAGACCACGTCGTATTGTTTGGCGGTCTGTAAATGAATTTTATTTAATGGCACTAAACGTTTTCTAAAAATGCGTACAAACGCGTCTAAGGCTTTGGCTTCGGTGTTCGCTTCTTCGGATAAATGCGCTAAAAAGATTTGTTTGGTTTTTGGACCGACCATCTCAGTTAAACATAACGCGGCATCTTCATTGGATAAATGACCGGTATCGCCTAAGATGCGATGTTTTAACAATT